>JAUCCH010000104.1:0-16218 GCA_034676385.1 Leucobacter sp. | reverse complement strand
ACCCTCGATGCGTTTCCCACCACCACCACCGTCGAAGTACGTGATGGTCTCGCCGAAGACACTTTCTCGTTTTGAACGGGACCGAGCAGAGCGGCGACTCTCTCCCGCGTAGTCAAGTTTCTTGAGCTTGTGCGCACGATGGCTGGCTCGTCACAGCACGCAGTGGTTACCTCGCTCAATGAGGCTCCCACCGGTGCTGGATTGGCATCGTCTGCCTCCGGCTTCGCAGCTCTCGCGGTGGCGGCGGCTGCGGCGTATGGTCTCGACCTCGACAGAAGCGCGTTTGAGCCGCCTCGCGCGTCGAGGTTCTGGCTCCGCTGCACGTTCGCTCGTTGAGGGCTATCAGCTGTTTGGCACGCGGGTGAGACGGCGACGAGACTCTCCTCATTTGCCGAGCCCGTAGAGGCTCCTGAAATGAGCATGATCATCGTCACGGTTGATTCCCTTAGAAGGCCATTTCTAGCCTTTTCAGCGATGCGCCGCACCGCACTCACCTCACCCTTTTACCGAGGCTGGGTGGAAACTACGGAGCAAAGCCTAGCCGCTGATGCTCTGAGGCATGCCGCGACCGGGACTTCTCACGTATTGGTCGCATTACCGAGACCCATGCCATGCGCATGCACGCCGTGATTCAGTCGGCAGACCCACCCATCCGCTACCTCTCGCCCACAAGCATTGCAATTTTTGACGCAGTTGCGGCACTACGTGACGCGGGTGTTGAGTCCTACGCAACAGCTAACGCTGGACCGAACATTGCGGTGATCTCGCGCCCGGAAGACGCACAGACAGTGGCAGACGCGCTCGCCGAGTATGGCAATGTATGGATCGCCGGGGCGGGGCGCCGGAGCAAAAATCGCTTGACATCCCCGCGACTGAGGGCACCGATTTGTTCGAGACTCGCGCCCCCGGCAGCTTTTTGTTGTCGGTGGAATACGCGGTCGTTGAAACTTGGCGAACCCGCTGTCCTTGTCGCCGTTGACCGTTTCCTCAGCCTCCGGCTCATCGAGCGCGAGAACGCATCGCTGGCAGCAACCAGCACTCACGCTGCGTGCAGCGATCCAGATAGTTGATGAGTTTCGCGTATTGCGCGGTCGGACTGAGCGAGCGCCTATTTTGAAATCGAGATCGAGAGCGACCTGGACGAGAGCGATGGCCGCAAGTTTGGGCTCGGATCCTCGGCCGCGGTCACTGTTGCAACGGTTGATCGCGCTCGCTCTCAGCTCTACCAACTCAACCTCACCCTAGGTCGAGCGGTTCAAGCTCTGCACTGCTCGCAACGATCACACTCTCACCCCGTGCCTCGGGTGGCGATATCGCCGCGAGCACCTTTGGCGGTTGGATTCGCTACACTTCCCCCGACCGCACGTCACTGAGATCCCAACGAGCTCAGCACGGCATCATTTCTGCGCTTGAGAGTGACGCGTGGAGGAGCCTTAGTGTCATCCCCCTCCCTGCACCTGTGGGTTTACGTCTGCTCGTCGGCTGGACGGGCTCTCCCGCATCAACTGAGCGTCTCGTGGAAGACGCCACGAACGCGGCTCTGAGTGCGGAGAATACGAAGCGCGACGAAGCATTCGGCCCAAAGTCGCGAGTGCGTTGACATGTTTACCGAGACGCTTCTGAGTCAGAGCCTTGGGACACCCGAGCAAAACGTGAGCCTGGCAGTGCGCAGAGCCCGCACACTGTTGCAGCGCCTCGGTGAAGATCGCGGTATCACGATAGAGACCGACACGCTCCGCGAACTCTGCACGATCGCAGAAGAGCACGATGCTGCCGCGAAACCCTCGGGCGCAGGCGGCGGGGATTGCGGAATTGCCTTCGCCGCACACACCGACAGCATCCCGGGTATTCTGCGAGAGTGGAAACAGCGTGGGATCATGCCACTTAACCTTGAGGCGTACGAGCCCTCGCACACTACGGAGGGAGCTGCAGATGAGTCCTGAATCACCTACTGTTCGCGCGGCCCGCAAAGACGATCACGTAGAGCTTGCGAGTGAGCAGCGCGCAAACGCGCCCGCCTACCGGGACTTTGACGAAGTTGAGTTTCTGCATCATGCGCTGGATGGCATCGACGCGGCCGACGTGAACCTGTCGGTGCGTATTGGCGACTTCGACTGGTCGACTCCGTTCTATGTCAATGGTATGACGGGCGGCACAGAGCAGACAGGAATCATCAACCGAGAACTGGCTATTGCGGCCCGCGAAACGGGCCTGCCAATGGCTTGCGGTTCCGTGTCCATTGCGCTTGACGCCCCCAATGACTCGACGATACAGCGTGGGTTCACGGTGATTCGCGAAGAGAACCCAGACGGCTTTGTCATGGCCAACATCGGCGTGGGCCGCCCCGCCGGTGACGCGATTCGCGCAGTCGAGCTGCTGCAAGCCAACGCGCTACAGGTTCATCTCAACTCGGTGCAAGAGACAGTGATGCCCGAGGGCAGCCGCGACTTTTCAAGCTGGCAGCGCTCCCTCGAGACCATTATCGCGGCCTCCCCCGTACCTGTTGTAGTGAAAGAGGTCGGATTCGGCCTCAGTCATCGCACTCTTGAACGAATCACTGAACTTGGCGCGCAGATCGCTGACGTGAGCGGCAAGGGTGGCACAGACTTCCTACGCATCGAAGATGCCCGGCGCACTGAGGCGCAGGGCAGCTACGCAATTCTTTCTGGCTTTGGCCAGTCGACCCTCGCCTGCCTGCTAGACGCCCCAGTGGCTGGCCCAGAACTACTCGCTTCCGGCGGCGTACGAAACCCGTTCGACGTCGTCAAGGCACTTGCTGCCGGCGCCAAAGCTGTCGGCATCGCTGGTACCTTCCTCGAGACCGTCCGCGCAGGTGGCGCAGATGCGCTTGTCCCGCTCATTACACAGTGGCTTGACCAGACCACGGCGATCCTCGCCTTGCTCGGCGCCTCAAGCCCCGCAAATCTGACTTCGACAGACATACTGATTCGGGGCAGACTCGCGGAGTACTGTCTATCACGAGGGATTGATACCGCTGCATTCGCTCGGAGATCCTCGACTGCGGGTGCAGATCTGCCCACTTCAAACTCAATCTCGAATTCCAGGAGCCAGTTGCTGTGAACAACACCGAAACCTTCTCAACAGGGGTACCAACGCGCTGGGTAGGCCCTCTTCGCGTCAGCGGTGAATCCGTTGCACCCAACGCGCCCTACGAAGAGATCTCCGTGCCGCTTGCAACGTACGAAACCCCTCTATGGCCCTCCGTCGGTCGCGGTGCATCAATCTCGCGTGAAATTGTTGGTGGCATTCGCACGGTAGTCGTCGACGAACGCATGAGCCGTTCGGTGCTGTTCGTGACCGCAAGCGCAGTTGTCGCAGAGCATGGCGCTAGTGTGATCCAGCAGCGTTTTGACGAGCTCGCTGAGGTGGTCACGGCGGGAAGCCGTCACGCACGACTGATCGAGGCGCACTCCGAGGTCGTAGGCAACCTGCTCTTCGTTCGTTTTGCATACAAGACCGGTGACGCTTCGGGCCACAACATGGTGACCAACGCATCCGATGCACTGATGCAGCGCATCCTTTCATGGAACCTCGGCCTTGAATATGGCTCAATCTCGGGAAACTTTTGCTCAGATAAAAAGGCGACTGCCGTGAACGGCATCCTCGGCCGGGGCAAGAATGTTGTTGCCGAAATACTGATCCCTCATGAGGTTGTCGAGCGACGCCTTCGCTCAACTGCGCGCGAAATCGTCGACCTCGTGGTGCGGAAGAACCTCGTTGGCAGCACTATCGCGGGTGCGTTGCGATCAGCAAATGCGCACTATGCAAACATGCTCCTCGCGTTCTACCTTTCTACAGGGCAGGATGCGGCAAATATCGTCGAAGGCTCCCAGGGCATCACTTACGCTGAAGAACGTGAAGAAGGCTTGTACTTCTCGTGCACACTCCCTCACCTCATCGTTGGTACTGTAGGTAACGGGAAACACCTCTCGCAAGTCAACGACGCGCTAGAGAAGCTGGGTTGCCGTGAAGATCGCGAGCCTGGCGCGAATTCCCGCCGCTTGGCTGCGCTGATGGCTGCCACGGTGCTGTGTGGGGAGCTCTCGCTGCTTGCCGCGCAAACAAACCCGGGTGAGCTGATGGCCACCCACATACTTATGGAGCGAAAGGAAATGCCGAGCGCATGAGTGCTTCGAATGCCGCCACCCCGATCGGAATCCACGATCTGGAGATCACGACGACCCATCATGTGGTCGAGCTCGACGACCTCGCGCATTCGAATGGCACCGAGCCTGCCAAGTACCGCTTCGGTCTTGGCCAAGATCAGTTCAGCTTTCCAGCACCCGACGAAGACATCGTCACGATGGGCGCGGCGGCTGCGCTACCGATCATCCAGCGACACGGCACCGAAGGCATTCGCACCGTAATGTTTGCAACCGAGTCCGGCGTCGACCAGTCAAAGGCCGCAGGCGTGCCTGTGCAGCGCCTCCTGGGCCTTCCGAGCCAGGTTCGCGTCGTAGAGCTCAAACAGGCCTGCTATGGCGGCACTGCTGCGCTGCAGGCCGCAATCGGCATTGTGAGCCGCAACCCTAACGAGCGGGTGCTCATTATCTCGAGCGACATCGCACGCTACGAGCTTGATAGCCCAGGTGAGCCCACACAGGGCGCGGGTGCGGTTGCAATGCTCATCACCGCGAACCCCGCACTCGTTGAGATCGAAGCGGCCGCCGGCCTGTTCACCGATGACGTCGATGATTTCTGGCGCCCGAACGACTCGACCACCGCGGTTGTCGACGGCAAGCTCTCAATGTCAGCGTACCTAGACGCGTTGACCGGCGCTTGGGATGACCTGCAGGCGCAGGGCGGCCCAAGCATCGATCAGATCGACCGCATTCTCTACCACCAGCCGTTCACGAAGATGGCGAAGAAAGCACAGGCGCACCTCGCGGCGTTGACCGGTGTCGAACTCGGACTCGACCTTCCTGGCGAAGTCACCGCAGAAGAGCCAGCGCGCGACACGGGGCTAGCCACTGGCACGCTCTACAACCGTCGCCTCGGAAACTCGTACACCGCTTCCGTGTTTGCCGGGCTTGCTGCGTTACTCCACCACGACGCTGATCTCGAGGGAAAACGGGTCGGCCTCTTCAGCTACGGCTCCGGCAGCGTGAGTGAGCTACTTACGGGGATCGTGCAGCCCGGGTACTTTGATTCAGAAGCTGCATCTCGCTTCTACGCCACGCTCGACGCTCGCAAGCCCCTCAGCATCTCCGATTACCGTGAGCTTCACGTAACGGAACGATCAAGCGCTGAAGATTACACGACCCCGCACGTCACCCCTGGACCCTTCAGGTTTACTGGAGTGCAGGGTCAGGCTCGACAGTACGAAAAGAACGCCTCATAAGGGCAAACTTTCCGAGAAGAATGAAGGCCGTGTCCAAGTGGACACGGCCTTCATTCTTTCGCTATCGGGGAACTACTGAGCTGCCCGTTCGAGCACTAGCTCGCGAACGCGCGCAGCATCAGCTTGACCACGCATCGCTTTCATGACCGCACCGATTACAGCGCCTGCGGCCTGCACCTTACCGTCACGGATCTTCTCCAACACGTCCGACTGCTGCGCAAGTGCCGCGTCAATTGCTTCGATAAGCGGGCCGTCATCCGACACCAGCGCAAGCCCACGTGCTTCGATGATCTCCGCCGCGGTGCCCTCGCCGTCAACAATTCCCTGAATCACCTGGCGTGCGAGCTTATCGTTAAGCGTTCCCGCTTCGACGAGCTCTACCACCGAGAGAATCTGCTCTGGTGTGATCAGGTCGGCAGGCTGCGCACCACGATCATTGGCGATGCGAGCAATCTCACCCGTCCACCACTTACGCGCACTCTGGGGTGCCACACCAGCGGCGACAGTAGCCTCGATCTCGCCAACAAGGCCAGCATTTACCACATCACGGAACTCAAGCGGCGAGAACTGCCACTCGCTCATGAGGCGGCGACGACGTAGCGTCGGGTGCTCAGGCAGCGCAGCACGCAACTCCTCCACCAGATCACGCGACGGCGTCAGAGGCGCAAGATCTGGTTCGGGGAAGTAACGGTAGTCATCGGCATCGCTCTTGGGCCGACCGGGCGAGGTCTCCCCCGTGTCTTCGTGCCAGTGTCGCGTCTCTTGGGTGATAGAACCACCCTCAGCGAGAATCGCCGCCTGGCGCTGAATCTCGAACCGTACCGCCCGCTCGATCGAGCGCAGCGAGTTCACGTTCTTCGTCTCAGTACGAGTGCCAAGCACGCTCATACCTGCGTGCTCATTGCCTCGCGGGCGAAGCGACACGTTCGCGTCACAGCGCAGGTTACCGCGCTCCATACGTGCGTCTGAGATGCCAAGGGCTACCACCATGTCGCGAATTGTCGACACGTAGGCGGCTGCGATTTCTGGAGTATCAGCCTCTCCACCAAAAATGGGGCGAGTCACGATCTCAACCAACGGGACTCCCGCACGGTTGTAGTCAACCAGCGAATATTCGGCACCCTGAATACGACCGGTTGATCCACCTACGTGGTTCAGCTTGCCAGCGTCTTCCTCCATGTGTGCGCGCTCGATTGGAACGTGCACGACGCGACCAGATTCGAGTTCGATCTCAACCGTGCCATCGTGCGCGATCGGATCATCAGACTGCGAGATCTGATAGTTCTTGGACATGTCGGGGTAGAAGTAGTTCTTACGCGCAAAGCCGGATACCTCGGCAATTTCGCAACCAAGGGCAAGGCCGAGGCTTATCGAGTACCGCACTGCCTGCTCGTTCAAGACAGGCAAAGAGCCTGGCAGGCCAAGGCACACCGGGGTCAGGTTCGTATTCGGCTCGCTGCCGAACAGGTTCGGTGCCGAGCTGAACATTTTGGTTTTGGTATTCAGCTCAACGTGCACCTCAAGGCCGATTACCGGCTCGAAGAGCTCAAGTGCCTGCTCGAATGACATCAATTTAGTCTTTGCCATCAGTTCGCTGCCTTTCCTGCCGTAGCCCCCACAAGAGAGGGAGCCTGCGCCCAGAAGGGCTTGCCATCACGCTCGGTGACGAGTTGCTCGATCGCACCTGCGGCACGGTAGAGCCGCGCATCTTCAAACGCCGGGGCCAACAGTTGCAGACCGACCGGGAGGCCATCCTCAACAGCCGTGCCGATGGGCAGGCTGAGACCCGGGATTCCCGCAAGGTTCGCAGGAATTGTCGTCGCATCGTTGAGGTAGTCCTGCATCGGATCGGTATTGTGCGTGCCAATCTTCCATGCGGTTGTAGGCGCGGTAGGTGACGCGATCACATCGACCTGCGCAAAGGCCTGCGCGAAGTCCCGCTGAATAAGCGTGCGTACCTTCTGTGCGCTGCCGTAGTAGGCGTCGTAGTACCCGGCCGAGAGTGCGTACGTGCCAAGAATGATTCGGCGCTTTACCTCAGCACCGAAGCCAGCCTGGCGGGTAGCACTCATGACGTTTTCAACCGTGCCGTTGCCGTCTGGGGTAACCCGAAGGCCGAAGCGAACGGAGTCAAACTTTGCAAGGTTGCTCGAAGCCTCGGCAGGATGAATCAGGTAGTAAGCGGCAACCGCGTACTCGAAGTGAGGGGCATCAATCTCAACGATCTCGGCACCCTGTGCTGTGAGCAGCTCGAGCGACTCCTCAAAGCGGGCCTTCACGCCTGCCTGAACACCGTCAAGCATGAGCTGCTTGACGACGCCAACACGCAGACCCTTCAGCGAACCGCCTGCGGCACCCTCACGTGCTGCAGCGGCCATCGATGCCCACTCGTGCTTCAACGAGGTGGAGTCATGGCGGTCGTGCCCGACGATGACATCGTGCAGCAGCGCGGTATCGAGCACTGTACGACCTGCGGGGCCTACTTGGTCAAGCGAAGAGGCCATCGCGATTGCACCGTAGCGACTCACGCCGCCGTAGGTCGGCTTTGCCCCTACGGTTCCGGTGAGAGCGGCGGGCTGTCGAATCGACCCGCCAGTGTCACTGCCGAGAGCAAGCGGTGCCACAAAGGCTGAAACCGCGGCTGCCGAGCCACCACCCGAACCACCGGGCACACGATCAAGCGCCCAAGGGTTCAGGGTCGGCCCGTAGGCGGAATTCTCATTGGACGAGCCCATTGCAAACTCGTCCATATTGGTCTTGCCGATGTTCACGAGGCCTGCGGCACGCGCCTTGGCAACGACCGTGGCGTCGAAGGGTGACATGTAACCCTCAAGAATCTTCGACCCGGAGGTCGAGGGCATGTCGGTGGTGACCAGAACATCTTTAATCGCAAGCGGCACGCCGGCGAGTTCGCCGAGTTCCTCGCCTGCTGCGCGACGCTCATCAATCTTCCGGGCGGCCGCAAGGGATGCTTCCGCGTCAGTCGCAAGAAAAGCGTTCAGTGTGCCATCAACCTCGGCAATGCGGTCGAGATGCGCCTGAGCCGCCTCGACTGCTGATACCTCACCGGCGGCGAGCGCGGTCGAGAGCTCTACCGCGGTCAGTCGGATAATTTCGCTGTTGTTCGATGCCACTACTGCTCCTCCCCCAAAATCGCTGAAACCCGGAACATGTTGTCTGTTGTTTCAGGCGCATTTGCAAGCGCCTGCTCCAGGCTCAACACATCGACGATTTCGTCGGGGCGCGTCACATTATTAATCGGAATGGGGTGGCTAGTCGCGGGGACATCGTCACTCGCCACCTCGCTGACCTTCGCGATATTGTGCAGGATCGAGTCGAGGTCACGACTCAGTGTCGTGATCTCTTCCGGGGTAAGGGCGATGCGGGCCAGATCGGCAAGATGTTCCACGGTCTGTACCGTGATCTCGCCGTTCGCTCCACTGGTTTCAGACATGCTGCTCCATCAAGAGTGATCGGATGAACCAGTCCATCCTATCTGGGCGGCGTCGCTCTTTCCCTGCACTCGGCTACGCCGTTGCTTGTAGCGCCCGTGCACCCAGGGCTCCTATGCCAGATGCTGCCTGTGCCGCAATAGCCTCACCTTCGGTCGTCTTCGTGCCATCCGGGTGCCAGAGCCCCGAGCACCCCCGACGATGACTGTCAAGAAGGTGTGCATCTGCAATGCCGATCGCGGTCATGAGCGCGTATGCGGTAGTTGGCCCCACAAAGCGGAATCCCAACTTTTTGAGCGACTTTGCAAGCGCCACTGATTCCAGCGAGGTACTCGGCACTTCGTTTTCACTGCGTGGTTGCGGCGATCGGTCCGGCATAAATGACCACACCAGATCTGCGAGGCTCACGCCAGTGTTGCGCAGTTCGAGGATCGCGCGAGCGTTTCCGATCGTCGCAGTGATCTTGGCGCGGTTACGGATAATCCCCGGCTCCGAAAGCAACCGTTCAACGTCTTGCTCGGCGAAGGCCGCGACGGCCTCTGGATCGAACCCGGCAAACGCATCACGGAACGCTTGTCTCTTTCGCAACACAATCAGCCACGAAAGTCCGGACTGAAATGCTTCAAGACTTATTCGTTCAAACACACCAGCCTCATCGAAGACCGGCATTCCCCATTCCGTGTCGTAGTACTCGGTGAGCAGTGGGTCGCTGTCTGCCCACGAGGATCTCACTAACGAGTTGCTCATCGTGCTGCACTCCTTATGTTCGAAGAGTTGATGGGTGGCACTATGGCTCAGCTTAGGGAATCCTCGACTGCCGAATAGTCGAAACGACGAATCTGGGGATAACTACCGTTTCCACAACAGAGTCGCGACAATTACTCGAGACCTGCTGGCCCCTGGGTGACGAGAATGGCAAACTGTTCGGCGTTGAGTATGGGAATTTCCAGTTCTTCCGCCTTAGTCAGCTTCGACCCTGCACCAGGCCCTGCGGCCACGTAGTCGGTCTTCTTCGACACGCTTGATGCAGCTTTCCCTCCGGCAGCAATGATCGCTTCCTTGGCGCCGTCACGGGTGAAACCATCGAGTGCGCCCGTCGCTACTACTGTGAGCCCTGAGAGCACCCCGCCCTCGGTTGCAGCAGCACCCGGCCCAAGATGGCCAGGAGTAGCCCACTGCACCCCCGCTGCTGCCCACCGGTCAACGATCTCCTGGTGCCAATCGACCTCAAACCACTCGTCGAGTGCCGCCGCAATCGTGGGGCCGACTCCCTCGACCGCCGCGAGATCCTCGTCCGTCGCCGCGCGAATCGCTTCGAGCGAACCAAACCAGTCTGCAAGCGCCCGAGCCGCGACCGGGCCCACGTGCCGAATATTGAGGGCAACGAGCAAGCGCCACAGCGGCTTTGTCTTGGCCTTCTCAAGCTCGACAAGAAGAGTCTCAGCGTCTTTCGAAGGGAGCACCGTCTCGTAGTCTTTGCGGATCCCCGCCGCACGACGCTCCGCAGCGGTCTTGTCTTCCCACCCCGGTGGATATGACTTCACGACGCGCTGGAACGGCCTGCGTCGGCGAATCTCGTCAGTCTTCTCGATCGTGAACCGGCTCACCGGTATCGCTGTCACGTACGATGACTTCGATGGGCACGAGCTGTTCAAGAGTGAGATCAAACAGCCCCGCCTCGGTCTCGAGAGGCGGCTGCGCTGGAACTTCGGGTTGCGTGAGTGCTGCGGCAGTAATTTCGCCGAGTACCTCAATATCAAGCCCACCCCGTGAGCCGATGTGCTCGACCCGTCCGCGAACCTGGGCGGGGCAGTTTCGCGCATTCGGGCAACGCAAATCAATATCGCCCTCCTTCATCGCGCGGAGCACAGCACCACACTCGGGGCAGTTCTCCGGCATGACCCACTCACGCTGCGTGCCATCACGTCGTTCAATCACCGCACCGAGAATCTCAGGAATGACGTCGCCGGCCTTGCGCAGCACCACAGTGTCCCCGATCAGCACGCCCTTAGCTTTCACCACATCCTGGTTGTGCAAAGTGGCCTGGCTCACTGTGGAACCTGCAACCCGCGCATACGGGGTCATAACCGCGTACGGCGTTGCCCGCCCGGTTCGCCCTACCCCGATACGAATGTCAAGCAGTGTCGTGTACACCTCTTCGGGCGGATACTTGTACGCAATCGCCCAGCGCGGTGCGCGGCTCGTTTCGCCGAGTTCGGCGTGCAGATCAAGCTCGTCAACTTTGACGACGATTCCGTCGATCTCGTGCTCAAAGCTATGGCGATTCTCATCCCCATTCTCAACGAAAGCAATTACCTCGGCTTCGTCCCGCAGCACTCGTGCGTGCGGTGACACGGGCAGCCCCCACTCGCCGAGCAAACGATACGCATCACTTTGATTCGAGAATGCCGGATGCTGCCAGGCTCCGATCCCGTGGACATAGAGCGACAACCGCCCAAGGCGGTCCCGCATCAGCTCAAGCTCAAACGGTGACTTCTTTTCGGCGCGCTGTCGCAGGCTTCCAGCAGCAGTATTGCGCGCATTCGCGAACTCCGGATAGCGCACCGTGATGTGGTCGGGTTCAACACCTTTCAAAAGCTGTTCGGCCACAAATTCTTCTTGGAGTTCGTGCTGCCTGACATTGAGCGCCGCGAAGTCCTCGCCTCCTAGGAACACTTCACCGCGAGCCTCGAAGAATTCGGGGATCCCGGTTCCCTCAAGCACCCTGGGAATCGCGGGAATGAACTCAAGGTTCTCCGTGACGTCCTCCCCCGCTCGGCCGTCGCCTCGCGTGGTCGCAGTCTCGAGCACACCGTTGCGATATGCGAGGTTGATTGCGAGCCCATCAATTTTTAGCTCGGTCAGCCACTGCACCGGGCGGCCCGCGGAAGCAACGGTCTTGCTCATCCATTCGCGCAGTTCTTCGATACTGAACACGTTGTCGAGGCTCAGCATTCGCTCTGCGTGCTCGTGTTCGGGGAAACCAGCTGAGACAACAGCTGCACCGACTTCGCGGGTCGGGCTGTCCTGCCCAGCGAGCTCAGGAAACGCTCGTTCAATTGCTTCGAGGGCTCTGAACAACCCGTCATACTCCGCGTCAGAGACGAGGCTGACGCCTTCAGAGTGGTAAGCCAGCCGGTACCGTTCGATCTCACTCGCGAGGCGGGGCTGCCTCTATCCGAGCGACTTCGAAGTCAGTGGGTGCTACCTGCTCATTCTCGTTCACACCACTGATTCTAGGACTGTCAGGCGTGAGAGCGCCGCGTCGTCTTGATCGAGTGCTACGGAGCGGTCGATCGTGAATTGTCCCAACACGCGGGTACCGATGTACAGCACCGCGCTCTGCCCCGGAGCCACTCCGATGAGAGGTTCAGCGTGTTCAAGATCAACGTCAACGACAATCTCGTGAGTCGCCTCCGCGCGGTGAAGCTCAGTGCGTTCCGACTCATCGATCTCGACGATCGCGGCGGTTGCTGGAACCGGGTCCGCGTGGGCTCGGATCTGCACTTCGCACGCGAACGGTTCGGTGAGATCGAACCCCGGTTCACCAGTCAAGCTGTAGCGGCCACCCGCGATCCGGGAAATCTTCAGGTGATCTTTGGGCCGACAACCACCTGGTTGGATACCGGACGGATAGAGAGTACGTAGCGAGGCTTACCGTCATCTGCGGGGTGACCGATTGCGAGTCCACGTCGCTGCCCGACCGTATAGCCAAGTGCACCTCCGTGCTCACCGAGCACCTGACCGGATTCATCGACGATATCTCCGGGAACACGATCCAGGCGCTCATTCAGCCATCCGAGTGTGTCACCGTCGGGAATAAAGCAAATGTCGTGGCTGTCGGGCTTCTGCGCGACCTGAATTCCGCGTTCCGCCGCTTCAGCTCGGACTAAGTCCTTAGAAGGCGTATCGCCAAGGGGAAAGTAGCAGTGCGCCAGTTGCTCAGCGGTCAGCACACCCAAGACGTAGGACTGATCCTTCGCCCAAGCACTCGCTCTGTGCAACTCCCGACCGTTCGGGCCAGTCTCAAGCGTCGCGTAGTGACCCGTAGCCACCGCGTCGAAGCCAAGCGCAATCGCTTTATCAAGCAACGCAGCGAACTTGATCTTCTCGTTGCAGCGCAGACAAGGATTGGGCGTGCGCCCAGCGGCATACTCGGCGATGAAATCGTCGACGACATCTTCCTTAAAACGCTCGCTGAAATCCCACACATAAAAAGGAATCTCGAGCAGCCCTGCCACTCGTCGCGCGTCCATCGAGTCTTCAATCGTGCAACAACCGCGTGATCCAGTGCGCAGCGTACCCGGCATGCGACTCAACGCAAGATGCACTCCGACTACTTCGTGACCGGCCTCCACCGCTCGTGCAGCGGCCACGGCACTATCCACGCCTCCGCTCATCGCGGCCAAAATCTTCATCCGAGTAGTCTACGCGAGTCCGGCTGTTCTGGCACGGGAAACTGCTTCCGGCAATGCGGCAATCAGTGCATCGACTTCGGCGTCTGTCGTGCCAGGCGAAAGGGTAAACCTGAGGGATCCGATTGCGTCCTCTTCGGTCACTCCCATAGCAAGCAACACGTGCGACACCTCGGCTACACCAGCGCGGCATGCTGAACCAACCGAAGCCGAGACTCCTGCCACATCGAGCAAGAACACGAGTGAGTCACCCTGGCAGCCAGGGAAAGTGAAGTGTGCATTTCCAGCAAGACGAGGATCATTGCCCGAACCGGTAGGAGCCACTCCCCTGAGCACCGCGTCGGGTGCCGCCGCCTGCACACCAGCAATGAGGCGATCCCGCAGCGCGCCTAAGCGCGCGATCCTCGAATGAAACTCTTCACTGTTCACCCAAAAAGCCGCCCCGTACGCGTGATCAAGCGCTGCTGCGAAGGCGACCGCCCCGGCGACGTTCTGAGTGCCAGAGCGGGCACGCTGTTGGCTACCGCCGTGCAATAGAGGTTCGAGCTGGACCCCGCGAGCGATGAGCAGCGCACCGACCCCGACGGGACCCCCAATCTTGTGCGCAGATACCGACAGCGCATCGACTCCAGCTGCCAAGAAATCAATCGGCACCTGGCCAAGCGCGGCCACCGCGTCCACGTGCACTGGAACACCCGCCTCGTGCGCAACCGCCACGAGCTCATGCACGGGTTGTACCGAACCCACCTCGTTGTTTGCCCAGAGGAAAGAGAGGAGTGCAATTCGTTCCGCGCCGACTACTGTGATTTCGTCGCGAAGCGCTTCGGGCCGAAGCACCCCAAAATCGTCAAGAGGAATCAGACGCAACTCAGCACCCTGGCTATCGCGCAACCATTCGGCCGCCTCGATGGTGGCGTGGTGCTCCCCCGCAGCAATCATCACCACGGGGGGCCCAGCAATGTCGTTGAATCGCCCCGCCCGCTGGGCTGCCCAGAACAGGCCCTTGACCGCGAGATTGATCGACTCAGTCCCACCCCCGGTCAGCGTCACTAACGCAGGTTCGCACCCAAGCATGCGCGCGATGCGTTCGCGCGCGGCTTCGAGCCGTTCCCCCGCGGATTGCCCGTGCGCATGCGTCGATGCCGGGTTGCCGAGAGCCCTCAGCGCGTCGACGTATGCCTCGAGAACGGGCTCAGGCATCGGCGATGTCGCCGCGTGGTCAAGGTAGGCGCGCGTCACGTGCTCAGTTGCTTCAGTACAGCATGTTTGCGAGTCTGGTGCGTGCAAGAGCAACTCGAGGATCGGCCTGACCGACTACCTCAAAAAGCTCAAGCAGGCGCTCACGAATACGCGTCCGCACTTCGCTGTCTTCAGATCCCGAGAACATGTCAAGCAATCGCAGAAATGCGTCTTCCACATGACCACCCGAAACGTCCAGGTCTGCGACGCGGAGCTGCGCGTCAATGTCAGCGGGAGCGGCAGCTGCGGCATCTCGGATCTCACCAGCGCTCACACCCTGTAGGCGGTCCAGCAAGCGCACCTGCACGAGTGCAGCACGAGCTTCCTGGTCTGCCGGAGCACGCGTGAGTACCTGTTCGTAAGCTTGAACGGCGGCGGGGTAATCACCACGCTCAAGCGCTTCAAGCGCTTCCGCGTGTGCTGGATTAATTGGCGGTTCGACGGGTGCATCAACCGCATCATCAAGGTCTGGTGCGTTCACTCGGCCGTTCACACCCTGTTGCTCGCTCAATTGGAGCAACTGGGCGAAGAGATCTCGAATCTGTTCCTCAGCAGCGGGTCCCTGGAAGAGCGGCACAGGGCGCCCTCCCACGAGAGCAAGCACTGTGGGCACGGCCTGCGCTTGGAACGCTTGAACCAGGCCAGGGTTTGCCGCAATATCGACACGGCCGACAGCCAGGCGACCACCCAAGTCCCGAGCCACCTGTTCAATGACTGGGTCGAGCTGCGCGCAGGGCTCATTGCCATCTACACGTAGGTAGATAACCACGGGAACTACAGATGAGAGCTGTGCGGCTTGCTCAAATGTTTGGTCGGTGAGATCAAAGACCAATGCCGGTACATCTACAACCTGACCTGGCGCTCCTGCCGACGGCCCGCCAGCGGGCGGGGTTGCACCCTGTGCGGCCCTCGCTGCAAGGTGGCTGAGATCAACTGCTCCGCCGCTGAAGCGCGCGGGAATCTGCTGAGACATTATTGGGTTGCTCCTTGTTCGCTAGCTATTGCTTGCGCTGATCAGGTCGCTCGTGTAACCGAGCAACTGAATCTTGTCATTCGAATCTTTGCTTGGCACAAAGAACAGCAACTGGTGCGCCACGACGCTCACGAGCATTTCCTGCTGCCCTTCAAGCCCGCTCAGTGCCGTGAGGCTTTTGGGTACGGTCGGGCGCCAACGGCTGCCCTCTGCCGGTGACTCAGTTCGGGTTTCAAGCACCGTGTTGGTGACGAAGGCACCGCCTACACCGGTAGAAAGGCTCACAATTTTTGAATCGGACTGGGCCGCGGTGACCGCGTAGTTAATCCCCTGGCCACCCGCAGCCGCGGCTTCGGTGGACTGAGCGACCCAGGATGCACCGCTTCGTTCGACCAGGCTGTCACCCTCGAGGTTGAAGTTCGCAGCCTCCACTGCACCGGTTCCATTCTGCAGCACTGCCGCGTACGCAGGCCCAACTTCAGCCGGTGTCAGCAAGAGCGTCTGCAGGTCGTCGGCGAGAAGAGCCGTTCCTTCTTCTGCGGGAGCAGCCTCAGGCATCGTGATCCCACCGCGAGGCGCGATTGCACGCGAAACCATGAAGTTCTCATGCGGGCTCTCTTGCGTCATGATGAGCGCGAGCGACGGCGCATCCTGCGCAGTCGCAACTTCCTCACCCTCCGCTGGGGCTACGGTGTCTGCTTCAGAAGCCACCACCACAAAAATTGTCCTTGGCCAGCCTTCTGTGCTCTGCACCAACTGATATCCGAGCTCTTCAGT
>JAUCCH010000103.1:0-6748 GCA_034676385.1 Leucobacter sp. | reverse complement strand
TGGTTGCCCTTCTCATCAAGCAGCGGGATATCAACCTGAAACTCAGATTCAGCCGAGTCAGCCTCAATTAGCGTCTCAAGCGGAGCCGAAGGCTCTTGCGCAGCATCGGCCTGCAGACCGGCTGCAGCCATTTCGCGCAGACGCAATTCGCGCCGACTCAGCGGGCGGTTCTCGTCTTGGTCAGTCATGCGTCAGTCACTTCCATCGGTGTACAAGCGGTGCTTTGCGATGTACTTAACGACTCCGTCAGGCACCAAATACCAGACAGGACTACCGCGAGCCACACGGCTGCGACAGTCTGTCGAAGAAATCGCCAATGCAGGCACTTCCATCAAGCTTACGTGTTTGCCTGATAATCCAGAAAGCGAAAGCTCATGACCTGGACGAGAAACACCTATGAAGTGCGCCAAATCCCAAAGCTTGTCTTTATCTTTCCAGCTTACGATCTGCTCCACTGCGTCAGCACCAGAGATGAAGAAAAGATCATCATCCGGGTACTGAGCGCGTAGATCGCGAAGGGTATCTACCGTGTAGGTAGGACCCTCCCGGTCAATGTCCACCCGACTTACGGTGAATCGAGGGTTGGATGCCGTAGCGATGACCGTCATGAGATAACGGTGCTCCCCCGGACTCACCTTGATCTTTTGCCACGGTCTCCCAGTGGGAACAAAGATCACTTCATCGAGGTCGAACTTCGCAGCCACTTCACTGGCCGCAACCAGGTGACCATGATGCACAGGGTCGAACGTACCGCCCATCACACCGATGCGACGCTTCTGCGTCGCCAATGGCTCAGTGCTGCTGAGCGCCGTGCTCACGGGCGTAGGCCTCGGCCTTCTCTGCGTGCCTATTCGCAACATCACGGAAGCTGAAGGTTACCCCAGCGAGTGCGGCCATAACTACGAAAAAGACTACGCCGAACAGTGGTGCTGGCATCCACAGCTCGTTGAGTTGGTGCGCCTCTTCGGCGGCAACAGCGATCGTGGCGAGACTGACATCAATACCCCTGCAATGAGAACGTTGGTTGAATGCCAATAGTCTAGCGGGTTTGTGAACGCAATATCGTCAGCGACCAGGCGTGACCGCGGATCAGCAAGCTATCAGCGGATCTGCCCGCTCCCTCGGACGAGCCACTTTGTGCTCGTAAGCTCGGGAAGACCCATTGGGCCTCGGGCATGTAGCTTCTGGGTTGAGATGCCAACTTCGGCACCAAATCCGAACTCTCCCCCATCGGTAAACCGTGTGGGAAGCGTTTACCATGACGACCGCCGAGTCTACTTCTGCCAAGGAGCGCTGCGCGTTCTCATAGTCCTCGGTGACGATCGCTTCGGTGTGCCTCGTCGAGTAGCGCTCGATGTGCGCGAGAGCCTCGTCGATCGAATCAACGATCTTTACACCCATCTCAAGGGCGTGGTGTTCGGTCGACCAGACGTCGTCCCCGCTTCAGCAATACCCGCGGCAAGGACTCGAAGAACCCTCATCTCCGAACAGAAGTACCTGCTCCTCCAACAAAACGCTGGCGAGCTTTGGCAAGAGTCGATCTGCGGCATCGCGATGCACAAGAAGCGTTTCTGCAGCATGACAGACACTGGGCCTATGCGTCTTTGAGTTCTTGACGATGGCGAGAGCCTTCTGCTCATCTGCGCTGGCATCTACATACACGTGCACGAGCCCTGAACCAGTCTCAATGACAGGAACAGTCGACTCTTGCACGACGGTGGAGATTAGGCCAGCCGATCCTCGCGGAATAAGTACGTCAATGTACCCCCACGCGCACGCATAAGCCTTGAAGCACCCTCTCGTCCAAACTCGTCGATAGTCTGCACTACATCACCGTTGAGCCCAGCACTCGTGATCGCACGCTGGATGAGGCTAACGAGCACTCGGTTCGACTGCTCCGCCGCCGTACCGCCCCGAAGCACCGAGCCATTGCCACTCTTGAGCGCGAGCGATGCGATGTCTACTGTGACGTTCGGCCTCGCCTCATAAATTGCACCCACCACGCCAAATGGCACCCGCACCTGGGTCAGCTGCACGCCGTTCGCAAGCGTACTGCCACGCACCACCTGTCCGACTGGGTCCGCGATACCGATTACGTCGCGAACCGCGTTTGCGAGTGCAGTCAGTCGCACCTCATCAAGCAACAACCGGTCAAGAAGCCCCTCGCCGATTTGCTCTTCACGTCCGCGCGCTAGGTCAAGCTGGTTCGCCGCAATGATCTCCGGTATCGCACCATCAATTGCATCCGCAATAGCTGCCAAGGCCGCATTCTTCTGCGCGGTAGTCGCCATAGCCAGGGCACGTGAAGCCGCCCGTGCTCGTTCCAACTTGTCTAGAAATGCGTCGCTGCTCATACCTCAAGTCTAGAGGTGACCAACCGTTGCTGCAGGGGCTCTACTTCTTTGGCGCCGCATCGAAGACCGTGCCGTGCTCCGCACCATCGAGAACCGCAGCGAGCAAACGTGTCTCCGTGAGCAGAACCGAGGTTCCAGCGTGTGCAGCGAGCCTCGCTGCCTGCACCTTGGTTGCGGCACCCCCGGTACCCCAACCAGACTGCGCTGCACCGATCTCAACGCCCTCAAGTTGGTCACCAAAGGCAACGTGCGCGATCCTCGTCGCCCCAGGAGTCTCAGGCGGTGCCGTATAGAGAGCATCGACGTCTGAGAGCAGAACCAATTGGTCGGCCCTGACAAGCCGCGCCACGAGCGCCGCGAGATGATCGTTGTCGCCGAAACGGATCTCGTGGGTAGCAACTGTGTCATTCTCGTTGATGATCGGCAGGATACCGAGCTCAAGCAATCGCTCAAGCGCGCGCTTCGCGTTCACCCGGTGGGTGTCGTTCTCCATGTCGCCGGCGGTCAGCAACACCTGACCCGCAACAATCTCGTGCATGCTGAATGCCCGCTGGTAGCGGTTCACAAGAATGTTCTGGCCGACCGCTGCGGCAGCCTGCTGAGTCGCGAGGTCTTCGGGTCTCTCGTCAAGCTGCAAGAACGGTACACCGGTCGAGATCGCTCCACTAGATACGAGGATCACCTGGCAACCAGACGAGTGCAACTTTGCCAGTGAATCGGCGAGGTGCGGAATCTGCGAAGCGTTCTCACCGCTTACAGACGATAAGCCCACCTTCACGACGATACGAGTGCCCGCGAACCGGGGTTTTCGCGCCTGAGCTGGTGCTCCTTGCAGTGAAGCAGTATCGCTCACTGCTCCTCGCTCCACATCCCAGACTCACGCTCGCGCTGCAGCTGAGCACGAGCTTCAGCCTTCGCATCCATAAGTTCGTGATACTTCTCCCGGCGTTCCTTGCTGGTGCGTCGCTCAGAGAAGTCGATTCGAGAATCGCTACCACGCGTACCCACCTGAACTTCTGCAGCAGTGGTCAGCGTTTGCTGAATCGAACACGACGCCAGCGCCGGGCCGAGATCACGACGGTTCGTTGAGCCAGCAACGGCACCAGCTTTCACTAGCGCGTCTTCGATCCCAATTTTCTGCAGACGGTCGGCCAAGTAGCCCACGGCCTCATCATTCTGGAAGTCAGTCTGCTCGACCCAGCGTTCTGGCTTCTCGCCAAGCACACGGTAGAGCGTCCCGTAGGTGCCTCCCTCGGTGACAACACGGAAACCGCTGTCGTTCACAGCCTTAGGACGCAAGACAATACGCGGAACAACTTCGGCTGCAGCTTCTGCTTCAGCGCGCGCCTTATCGACGAGGCCACCGAGGGCAAAGCTCAACTGGCGAAGGCCCTCATGCGAGCGGCCGAGATTTCAAAGACTTGATAGCCCTGTGCTTCAAGCTCAGGCCGAACGAAGTCAGCCAGCTCGCGCGCCTCGGGTACGTCGATCTTATTGAGTGCAATGAGTTGCGGGCGCTCAAGTAGCGGTAGCTGCCCCTCGGGAACCGGGTAGGCTGCAAGTTCCTTACGAATCACTTCAAGGTCAGAGAGAGGATCACGCCCGGGCTCAAGAGTTGCGCAGTCGAGAACGTGCAGCAGAGCACTACAGCGCTCGACGTGACGAAGGAAGTCAAGGCCGAGACCTTTACCCTCACTCGCACCTTCGATGAGGCCCGGCACGTCTGCCACGGTGTACCGGTGATCTCCGACCTGCACTACCCCAAGATTCGGGTGGAGCGTGGTGAACGGGTAATCAGCAATCTTGGGTCTCGCCGCGCTCAGCGCAGCGATGAGGCTCGATTTGCCCGCGGAGGGGTAACCCACCAGCGCAACGTCAGCGATAGTTTTCAGCTCAAGGGTCAGGCTTCCCGACCAACCCTCGGTACCAAGAAGCGCAAAGCCCGGAGCCTTACGTTTCACACTGGCAAGAGCGAGGTTTCCAAGCCCACCGATACCACCCTTTGCGGCAAGGTAACGAGTGCCGGGCTCGGTGAGATCAGCAAGCGTCTCGCCTGCTTCATTCTTCACCACGGTGCCAACGGGCACTGAGAGCACAAGCTCTTCGCCGTTTGTGCCTGAGCGGTAGTCCCCCTCACCATACCCGCCGTTTTGGGCGTTAATATGCGGCCTGCGATGGTAATCAAGCAATGTGGTTACTTGAGGATCAGCCAGAATCACGATGCTACCGCCGTGGCCACCTGCACCGCCATCGGGGCCCGCAAGTGGCTTGAACTTCTCGCGACGGACCGACACACAGCCGTTTCCACCGCGACCAGCCTGCAAATGCACCTGCACTTGATCGACGAAAGTTACCACGGTGAGCCTCCTCTTAAAATTCTGACCCTAAAAACGGCAAAAGGCGAGCCGAAGCCCGCCTCGCCATTTGCAACTAGTTACGCTGCGGCAACAATGTTGACAACCTTGCGGCCGCCCTTTGCGCCAAACTCTACCGCGCCAGTAGCCAGTGCGAACAGAGTGTCGTCCTTGCCACGGCCGACATTCACGCCGGGGTGAAAGCGGGTGCCGCGCTGACGCACAATGATTTCGCCTGCGTTGACCTGCTGGCCACCGAAGCGCTTTACGCCGAGGCGCTGCGCATTCGAGTCGCGACCGTTCTTGCTAGAGCCAACGCCCTTTTTGGATGCCATCTGACTGTCTCCTTAAAAATTTAACGTCTGAAACGTCGGTTACTTGATACCGGTGACCTGGATACGAGTCAGGTCCTGACGGTGACCCTGACGCCTCTTGTATCCGGTCTTGTTCTTGTAACGCTGGATGACGATCTTTGGGCGACGGGGGTGCGTTCCAGAACCTCTGCAGTCACCTTCACCTTGGCCAGCTTTGGGGGGTCGGTGGTGACCTTGTCGCCGTCGACGAGCAGCACGGCCGGGAAGCTCAAGCTTGCCCTTGTCATCGCCCGAGACACGGTTCACGGTGATGATCGAGCCCAACCTCGACCCTCTCCTGACGGCCGCTTGTGCGCACTACTGCGAAAACCACTTGTCTACCTTTTTCCTATGAAACGTTCTAATGCTGTTAGCGGATATCCACTGAAACAGATGAGCGCACTACCCGAAGCTACGCGCCAGACCACTCGAAAACGAATGGCACCAAGGGTTAACTTTACCGCATCTCACCAAACCGGTCAAATAGCGGCGCGCCGTGTCGCCTAGGTTTCTGTCGTTGGTTCGACAGAAGCTACTCCAACAATATCGCCTGTTTCCGCGAGTATCGCCGCAGTACTTACTCTGCGGCTCGTCCGTCGGCGCGTTCCGGCTTCTGGAGCCGGCGGGAGCGCGTCAAGAACCGAACCAAGCAGATCTATTGGGTCTGACTTCGTTGCAGCCTCAGGCTGAGCCTGCTTTGCTACCGAAGCTTCCTGAGTTGGTTGATCCTTCCGAGCCGAGCGATCATCGCGATTCTAGCGCTCTTCCCGACCCGAGCGCTCTTCCCGAGCCGAGCGTTCATCGCGAGACTGGCGTGAATTGCGCTGCGAACGCGAACTACGCGAGTTCTCGCCCTTCGGCTCAGTCTTCTGCTCGAGGCGATTCGGCCGCCTCAGAGTGGTCTGCCGCACCGGAGATCGTAGAAGCCGTAATCTTTGCCATCGCACTCCGCGACTCATCCGTTATCGCATGAGCTTGCGTAGTTTGCTGCGGCTGTTGCGACCCACTCTCTCCGCTTCCGTGCGGGATGGCGTTTCACTGCGGTGGCGGTGAATCGGCTCGTGGTGCACCACAATGCCACGGCCGGCACAGGTTTCACACGGCTCACTAAACGACTCTAGAAGCCCGAGGCCGAGTTTCTTACGTGTCATCTGCACAAGACCGAGCGAAGTAACCTCTGCAACCTGGTGGTTCGTGCGATCCCGGCTGAGGCACTCAACGAGACGCCGCAGCACGAGGTCACGGTTTGACTCGAGCACCATATCGATGAAGTCAATCACGATGATGCCACCGATATCGCGCAGTCGAAGTCTGACGCACGATCTCCTCGGCAGCTTCAAGGTTATTCTTCGTCACGGTCTCTTCGAGGTTTCCGCCCGAACCGACAAATTTTCCGGTGTTGACGTCGACAACGGTCATCGCTTCAGTTCGATCAATCACGAGGGAGCCACCCGATGGCAGCCAAACCTTGCGGTCGAGCGCCTTGACGATCTGCTCGTTAATGCGGGTATGATTAATGATGTCGCGTGGGTTCTCATACCGTCCGACGCGCTCAAGCAATTCTGGGAGCCACCTGAGTCAGGTAGTCCGCGATCACCTGGTAGGTGTCATTGCCCTGAATGATCAGCTTATGGAAGTCTTCGTTGAAGACGTCACGAACAATCTTGATGAGCATGTCTGGTTCTGA
>JAUCCH010000102.1:0-14687 GCA_034676385.1 Leucobacter sp. | reverse complement strand
TATCTACGGGTACGCGTCGAGTACGTATTGCTGGGTGTCTACCCCTCGGGTAAGCTCGCGAATGAGCGAATACTGCGCATGGTTGGTGTCCTGGTACTCATCGACCAGAATGTGTCGGAAGCGCCTCTGGTAGATCGCCGCAACGTCGGGGTGCGCGCGAAAGAGCTGCACGGTCTGCCCGATCAAGTCGTCAAAGTCGAAGGCCTTCGCGCGCCGCAGCTGCTGCTCGTACTCGTGAAAAATCTCGGTGAACAGGCGCTCGCGAGGATCGCTCTCGTTCGCGGTCGACCGGTAGCTCGATGCGTCTTGCAACTCATTCTTGAGCTTGGAAATCTTGGCGCTCGTGTTTGCCGGGGTGAAGCCGTAGCTGTCAGCTTCGGTTTCCTTGATGATGCGCTTCAGTAGCGCCCGCGAATCCGCAGAGTCGTAAATGGTGAAGCCCGAGATATAGCCAAAGCGCTCGGCCTCACGACGCAGAATCCGCACGCAAGCCGAGTGGAAGGTTGAGATCCACATACCACTGGCGATATCGCCACCGAGCAGTGCCTCAACGCGCTCCCGCATTTCTGCCGCTGCTTTGTTGGTGAAGGTGATCGCGAGGATCTGGCTTGGCCATGCCTTCTTATTGCGAATCAGTTGCGCAATGCGGTGCGTCAGCACGCGCGTCTTGCCTGATCCCGCGCCCGCAACGATGAGCAACGCCGAACCGCGTGCCTCAACCGCACGCTTCTGCTGTGGGTTCAGGCCAGCTACTCGCGGATCTTCACCACCGCTCCCAGCGCGGGGGTCGCCAGAACCGCCGAGGTGGGAGCCATCGGGCGCAAAAAAGCTCATATTCAGTCATCGTGATCAGTCTAGGAGCAACCGCTGACGTTGATGAAGCACAACCTGCTGTGCTTGAGACGGGCCCGGGACGAGGCCTACACCGGCACTCAGTCAGTTCCGTATCCAACAGGTCGTACGTTGTCGAACGGGGTGCATTTTTATGACACAACTAGACCCGGCTCAACAAAGCACATACTGTTTCGACACAAAGACGATATCCATAGATTTAAGAACAGGAGAGAATGGGATCATGCGCCATCACAACGAGGCCTCTCCAGCCAACCGCCCCGAGGTTCTCATCTTTGCCACCGGCGGCACCATCGGTATGCACGAAACCCCACGAGGCCTTGCCGCAGACCCGAACTTCGAGGCAGCGCTCGAAGAAATGGTGGCAGGCATCTGCGATCCTCTCGACGTCGACTTCCGCATTAACCACCTGAGCCCGGCGATCGATAGCGCGAACGCTGACGCAGAAACAGGGGCGAGGATCGCGCGCGCGGTTCGCGCCAGGGTTCGTACCAAGCGGCCCAGCGGCGTGGTCATCACCCACGGCACTAACACACTCGCCTACACGGGCGCGCGGGTGGCATTCGAACTCGCGGGCCTCGGCGTGCCGGTAGTGCTCACTGGCAGCCAGTTCCCGCACGGATTCGAGAACACTGATGCCCAATCAAACCTCTCCCTCGCAATTCGCACTGCGCTGCGCGCAAACGCCGAATCCCCCGCGAGCATTGCTTTCGGTGGCAAAATCATGCCCGCCATTCGCGCTACCAAGGCACAGGCCGAAGCGCTCCAGGCTTTTCGTGCCGAACGGAAGCTCGGGACTCATCCGATCGGTGTGCCCAAGCAAATGCTGCAGGGTTCCACACGGTCCACGCCCGCAAGAACTATCTCGTTCCGCTTCGTGCCCGGCGTCACGACCGATGACGTGCGCGCGGCTGTCGGCGGCAACCCTGACGGGCTCGTGCTTGAGTGCTACGGCGCGGGCAACGCCCCGATGGCACGCCCGGGCATGGCTCAGGCGCTCAAAGAGATCTGCAAACGCATGCCAGTCGTTGCGATCACTCAGTGCGCCACAGGCACGGTCGACCCGGACCGTTATGCGATTGGCGGCGAACTCGCTGACACCGGAGTGATCGCTGGCGGAGATATGACGGTCGAAGCGACGCTGGCAAAACTTGCGTTCCTACTCGACGCAGGGATTGAGGGCGAGGATCTGCGCGCCCAGATGCAGCGAAACTTGGTGGGCGAACGATCCTCGTAACCGCTTGAAAAGCTGCGGCAGACTATCTACAGCACTTCGCGCAGCAGATCAGGGTGGTCGAGAAATACGCCGTCAAGACCCGTCGAGAGGATCAGTTTCCATTCGTCGCGCCAGTCCCCCCACTGGGAACGCTGAATGCTCGAACGAAACCCTGGCACGAGGAAGCCATTTTCGGGCCGCAAGGTCCAGGTAAACACGAGTAGCCCTCTTGCATGCGCGCGCTGCACGATGTCCTGTGTACCGACGGCCTTACCCAAACTGTTCACGCGAAGCAGGTCGCGCTTCGACAGGCTGATCCCGTGCACCCGTCCCATGAGCGAGTCGAGGCCCGTGTCGGTGCGGTACCAGGCGTAGTCGTGCGCCTGCGCGCCATACGCTGCGATCTGATCGGGCGGTGATCCCTTAGATTCCAGCAGAAAGATGAGCTGCGCACGCACACCAAACTCGCGCAGCCGGTCAAGCGGGTCAATCTCGAAGCACTCAATCGTGAGCAGCTCCGGCTTTCGATCCCAGCCGCTCGCCTCAAGTTCCTCAAGCATGAGACCGACCAGGTCATGCCCGGCCTTCTGCAAGAAGTCAACGTGCTTAAGCTCGATCACGAGCCCGACCTGCCTCTCATGAGCGATGTTCCAGCCATCAACCAGTTCGATCAGGTCGCAAAGCCGCAGCATGCGCTCCGAGTCGTCATGCTCGGCATTCGTCGGTCGCAACTTGGGAATGCGCTCTCGGCAGTGCAACGTGCTGAGCTCTTCCCAGGTGAAATCCTCAGTGAACCAGCCGGTAAGCGATACCCCATCGACCACCTTCGTGGTTCGACGATCAGCAAACGCCGGGTGGTCGGCAACATCGGTGGTACCCGATATCTCGTTCTCGTGGCGGATGACGATCACTCCGTCGCTAGACACCACGAGGTCCGGCTCGACAGCGTCGACCCCCTGCTCGAACGCGAGCAGGTACGACGAAGCGGTGTGCTCGGGCCGATAACCAGGAGCGCCCCGGTGACCGATCAACATGGGTGCAGAGGAGGCACGCGAAGTCATTCCGCAACTCTAAAGCACATCGGTGAAGCCCGCATGAACGTGGCATCGCCCGCCCACACCGTTCGTCCATAGCGAAGAGGCGAGGATCCTCGCCAGAAATTCAGCAATACCCAGTGCGCAATCAGTAGACTTGCAACACATAATCGAACCCGCGAAGGATCCCGTTACATATGAGCAACCCCGCGCTTTCTAAGAATCCTGCCCTAAACGGCAAGACCCTCACCGCTGAGGAGCTGCACCGAATCTACGATCAACCCGCAGCTAACCTGCAGCGCCCAGGAGTCGACGGCGCTGCCGCTTCTGCCGCAGCAGTTAGTGCAGCAGCCCACACCGGAGCACAGCTGCCCCCGGTTACCGGCAGTGCTGAGCCAATGACTTACGAAAACACCATCAGCAAGACGGTGTTCCTGTTCATTCTTGTCGTCGCCGGTGCGGCTGTTGGCTGGTGGATGCCGATTCTGATGCTTCCTGGCGCGATCGTCGGCCTCGTACTTGGTCTGGTCAACGCGTTCAAGAAGGAGCCCAGCGTTCCGCTGATCGTCGGCTACGCGCTTGCCCAGGGCCTCTTCCTTGGCGGCATCTCCATGATGATGGAATCCATGTACCCAGGCATCGTGATGCAAGCGGTGCTTGGCACCTTCTCCGTGTTCGCAGTTACTCTGCTGCTATTCCGCAGCGGTAAGGTGCGGACGAGCCCTAAGATGACCAAGATCTTCCTGATCGCAATGGCTGGCTACCTTGTGTTCTCACTGCTAAACGTTGGCATCATGATCTTCGGTTCAGGCGAAATCGCCGACTCTGCTTGGGGCCTACGTTCAGGTGTAACAGTACTTGGTATCCCCCTCGGCGTCATCATCGGTGCATTCGCCGTGCTCCTCGCTGCGTACTCACTCGTGATGGACTTCGAACTCATCAAGAACGGCGTCGAGAACCGCGTTCCCGAGAAGTGGGGCTGGTCGGCAGCCTTCGGCCTCATGGTCACGCTGATCTGGCTCTACATCGAGATCCTGCGCATCCTCGCGATTTTGCGCGGTGATTAACTCCTAATCCTCTTCGAGGATCAAAGTGGCCCGGCTCACGCCGGGCCACTTTTTGTTTCCCTCAGTGATCAAAAGCGCAAAGAAAAACAGGAGGCCCGCAGGCCCCCTGTTTCGTAACTCACTACGCAACCGAAGTCGAGAGTGAAGCAGCAGCTTCACCACACACCAGGGCGAACGCGATGCGTTCACCTCATACTGGATACGTGCAGAGTGAGCTAAAAACGGCCAGAAATGGCCGTTTTCTCACCCACGCAACCGAAGTCGAGACGACTTCGGAGTGAGCTAAAAACGGCCAGAAATGGCCGTTTTCTCACCCACGCAACCGAAGTCGAGACGACTTCGGAGTGAGCTAAAAACGGCCAGAAATGGCCGTTTTCTATACGCTCACTCCCACTCGATAGTCCCGGGGGGCTTCGAGGTGATGTCGAGCACGACGCGGTTCACATCGGGCACCTGGTTGGTGATCTTGTTCGAGATGCGCGCAAGCACGTCGTAGGGCACGCGAGTCCAGTCTGCGGTCATCGCATCCTCAGAAGACACGGGGCGCAGCACAATGGGATGCCCGTACGTACGACCGTCGCCCTGCACGCCTACCGATCGCACATCTGCCAGCAGCACAACAGGGCACTGCCAGATCGTCTGGTCAAGCCCTGCAGCGGTCAGCTCGGCGCGAGCAATCGCGTCAGCCTCGCGCAGCAGATCGAGGCGCTCACGCGTGACCTCACCGACGATGCGAATACCGAGGCCGGGGCCTGGGAACGGCTGGCGGCCAACAATCGCCTCGGGAATACCCAGCTCGCGGCCAATCGCGCGAACCTCGTCTTTGAAGAGCTCACGCAGCGGCTCAATCAGTTCGAAGTCGAGATCGTCAGGCAGGCCACCCACGTTGTGGTGGCTCTTGATGTTGGCGGTGCCTGAGCCTCCGCCAGACTCCACGACGTCAGGGTAGAGCGTGCCCTGTACGAGAAACTTCACGGTCTCCCCCGAGGCTGCTGCTTCGGCGACGAGGTCGCGCTGTACCTTCTCGAAGGTGCGAATGAACTCGCGCCCAATGATCTTACGCTTCTCTTCGGGGTCCGTGACACCGGCGAGATGGCTAAGAAATACATCAGCTGCGTCAACAGTAATGAGGCGCACACCGGTAGATGCAACGTAATCGCGCTCCACCTGCTCGCGCTCACCCTTGCGAAGCAGTCCGTGGTCAACGAAGACCGCGGTGAGCTGGTCGTCGATAGCCTTGTGCACGAGTGCGGTCGAGACTGCGGAATCGACGCCACCGGACATCGCCGAGATAACCCGCGCGTTACCAACCTGCGCACGAATCGCCGCGATCTGATCGGTGATGACGTTGCTCGGAGTCCAGTCTGCGGGAATGCCCGCGACCTCGTGCAGGAAGTTTTCGAGCACACGCTGTCCGTGATCTGAGTGCTTCACCTCGGGGTGCCACTGCACGCCGTACAGCCCCCGCGTCGGCGAACCGAACGCAGCGACCGGAGTGAGCTCGGTGCTTGCGTATACCTCGAAGCCCTCAGGCGCCTGCTGCACAGCATCGCCGTGGCTCATCCATACATTCTGCGATGCCGGCTGACCACCAAGAATTGCGCCGCCGCCGCCCACGAGGTTGGCCTCAATTGCACCATACTCACGGTCGCCAGTGTTGCCGACCGTTCCACCAAGTGCGTGAGCCATGACCTGGAAGCCATAGCAAATGCCGAGCATCGGGATGCCAAGGTCAAAGATGTCGGCATCGAACTGGGGTGCGCCCTCTTCGTATACCGACGACGGGCCACCCGACATGATGATTGCGAGGGGGTTCTTCGCGCGTACCTCGTCAGCAGTAATCGTGTGCGGCACCAGCTCGGAGTACACCTTTGCCTCGCGCACTCGACGCGCGATCAGCTGCGCGTACTGCGCGCCAAAGTCGACGACAAGCACCGGGCGGTTCGTATTGGTGGCGGTCATGCGTTGCCTTCCGTGATGAATTCAGTCGAGGATCCCTGGGGCTTCGCCCCAGCTGACCCACCGTCGTGGGAGTCGAGATATGCGGTGACCTCGCGCGCAACCTGCACCTCCATGAAGAAGGAAAGCAGCGGGACGACGCCGCCGAGCGCAAGCTTGAGGAACCGCGTGAAGCGCCAGCGCATAGGGCTCCACACCATGAAGCATGCGACGAGGTAGAGCACGTAGAACCAACCATGGCTGATGAGGATCAATAGCGAAAGGTTGGTACCGGTGCCGGTGCTGTCGATCACGCAAACTTCTTGGAACGGGTTAAAGAGCGAGAACCACTGGCAAGCCTCACCCACAACAACCGGCGCAAAATAGAGTCCACCTCGGTCACCGCCAGCAAAGAGTTCAATATGTGTCGGTGAGTACTTCAGGATCATCTCGGTGAGCAACAAGAGCAGCATGACACCGGTAATGACGGAAGCGACTTTATAGAAACCTAGCGCTTTGCGAATGCGCGGGTAATCGGTGGGCTTGGGCTGTAAAACCATGACTTCAATCCTATCGTGGCGTCGCGACGTGTCCCTGCGCAGATCCTGCGCAGCATTGCTCTATTGGGCTATTCAGCGGCCGCAATCGCTGCTTCTGATTTGGCTTCTGCGAGTAGTCTCAGCTCGTGAATCTTCTCCCAATCGTCCCGAACGAGTCGGTACCAGAAGAAGATTGCAAAACCAGCGAAGACTACCCACTCAAGCGCATAAAACAAATTGAGCCAGTTGATCTTCTCAACTGGAAGCGGAGGTACGGAGTCGATCGCCTCAAGCCCAGTGGCTTGCAACGACTGCCCGTTCAAGTCTCCACCCGGGTGGAGCACAAGAAACCCCGAGTAGGCGCGCCCCTCAAAGGGCTGCCAGAGGTTCACCAACTGTGCCGGAACCATGCTGAAGATTCGGGTCGGGTCTTCGCTGGGCTTAGGGGTGACGGGGGCATCTCCCGGCATGTAGCGTCCCTCGATCGATACCTGCTTGCCAGCAAACTCAGACTCGAGCTTAGTGAGAGCCTCGGCTGCCAAGCCCGCATCGGGCGCCCAACCGATAGCAACCGCGAGATTACCTTCAGTTGACCCCGCAGTTGCTCCCTCGGTTGCGAGATGACCGACGACCCACGCACCCTCGTTGTCGCCGTTCAACCGCCGCTCAATTACAGAGAAATCCCCCGCAACAAAAGCACCAGTCGCAGCCAGCACGGTGCCTGCAGTGGTGTCGGTGACGGAAGCTCCCGGCTCAGTCGCCGCATTAATCTCCCGCACGATCTCAGCTTCAACAGCGTGCTCGTTGCTCTGCGCGATTGCGAATCCAAGCTGCCACTGACCCAACCAGGCAAAGCCACCCGCAACGAGCAGAGCGAGAATCAAAGCGCCGATCCACTTCGGTGAACGCATGACTTTCGCGAGCGTCGGATCGCCCGCGTAGTACGGTCGGGCTCGACGCGTAGTAGCTTCAGTCACTTGCTGGGGTCCTCGTTCTTCGATCCTCGGGTTCTCGCGCTCGGCTCGGGCGCACTGAGGCGCACACGGTCCGCTGCTTCGTCACTCAGTTGCTTCTGGCTTTCGATTTCCGCTTCGACTCGAGCGAGGTAGCGCTCGATCTCAGTCTTGGTGCGCTGCTTTGACCAGCCCAGCACGTCGGCCATAAGCTTTGCCGCGACTGGCGCCGCCGATACGCCGCGGTCCCAGGCCTCGATGGAAATACGGGTACGCCGAGCCAACACGTCATCTAGGTGCAATGCGCCCTCGTGGCTCGCTGCGTATACAACTTCCACGCCGAGGTAATCGTCGGCTCCGGGCAGTGGCTCGGCAAGACTCGGGTTCTCTCGAATCAAATCGAGCAGCTCGTTTGTCAGTGATCCGTATCGACGAAGAAGGTGCTCAATACGTGTCGGATGCACACCAAACGCACGCGCCACGCGATTGCGACGGTTCCATGCAGCCTTGTAGCCTTCAGCCCCGAGCAGCGGCACTTCTTGTGTGATCGAGCTTGGTACGCGTCCATCGAGCGCATCGGCGGCCGCGTCAATCGCGTCCTTCGCCATAACGCGGTAGGTGGTAAATTTGCCGCCCGCCACCATCACGAGCCCAGGCACCGGCTGCGCAACGAGGTGCTCGCGGGACAGCTTGGAAGTTTCATCGCTCTCACCGGCAAGCAGCGGGCGCAGTCCGGCATAGACGCCTTCGACGTCATCGCGGCTGAGCGGCGTCTTCAGCACTTTGTTCACGTGCCCGAGTAGATAGTCGATGTCAGCCGCGGTAGCAGCAGGGTGTGCCTTGTCGAGTTCCCAGTCGGTGTCGGTGGTGCCGATGAGCCAGTGCCTGCCCCACGGAATCACGAACAGTACGCTCTTCTCGGTGCGCAGCAACAGCCCGTACTTCGAGCGAAAGCGATCCCGGCGGGACGACGAGGTGAATACCCTTCGAAGCGCGCACGGAGAATGTCGCCCGTTCACCGACCAGCGCCTGCAGATCGTTTGTCCAGACACCGGTCGCGTTCACGACCTGCTTCGCCCGGATCTCGAAGGTCTCGTCGGTCATGAGGTCGCGCGCGGTGACTCCCACGACGCGTTCTCCTACCTTAAGGAAACCCTCAACTCGCACGCGACTCGCAACGTGGGCGTCGTACGAGGCAGCCGTGCGGGCAAGCGTGGCAACGTAGCGAGCATCATCGACCTGGGCGTCACTGTAGCTGAGCCCCCCGCGGAATGCGTGAGGTCGTAGTCCCGGAGCCTCGCGCACCAGCCGCTTGCGGCTCACATGCCTGTGACCGGGCACCCCTGGAGACATGCCGCCAGTACGGGCAAAGAGGTCGTACAGCAACATACCCGCACCGACATATGTCCGCTCAATCACTGGCGTCTTCACAGGGTAAAGAAAGCGAACCGGACGGACAAGGTGTGGTGCGATGCGCTGCAACAGCAACCCTCGCTCAATCAGTGCCTCGCGCACGAGAGCAAAGTTCATTTGCTCCAGGTACCGGATGCCTCCGTGAATCAGCTTCGAGGATCGACTGGACGTACCGAAGCCCCAGTCTCGAGACTCGACAAGACCTGTCGACAGACCACGAGTAACCGCGTCTAGTGCCGCACCGGTGCCGGTAATGCCGCCACCGATAACAAGCACATCTAGTTCATGTTCAGGGGATCCTAGCGTTTGAATCGCTGCTTCGCGTTCATTCGCACCAAGTTTGGTGGTGGTCATGTGTTGCGTCTCCTGAAACTTGGGTTAGCGTTCTGCGTACACAACACCGACGCGCTGGAACTCCTTGAGTTCGCTGTAACCGGTGGTTGCCATGGCCCGCCGCAGGGCGCCCATGAGGTTTGCGTTGCCGTCTGCAAGGTGTGCGGGCCCAGAGATAATCTCGTGCAGCGGAGCTACTCCCCCAACATGCACTCGCTTACCGCGCGGAAGTTCTTCGTGGTGTGCCTCTTGCCCCCAGTGCCAGCCCTTACCTGGAGCATCGGTGGCGCGTGCGAGCGCCGCGCCCAGCATGACGGCGTCTGCGCCACAGGCCATCGCCTTAATGAGGTCTCCAGAGCTACCGAGGCCACCGTCGGCGATGACGTGCACATAGCGGCCACCGGATTCGTCAAGGTAGTCGGTGCGTGCACCGGCAACGTCTGCGATTGCGCTCGCCATTGGTGCGCGAATGCCAAGAGTGACACGGGTGGTCGATGAGGCACCGCCACCAAAACCGACGAGCACACCCGCTGCACCGGTTCGCATCAGGTGCAGAGCCGACTGGTAGGTAGCCGCGCCCCCAACGATTACAGGCACATCGAGTTCGTAGATGAACTGCTTGAGATTGAGTGGCTCTCGACCAGCAACAGAGACGTGCTCTGCTGAGACGGTGTTGCCCCGAATGACAAAGAGGTCCACTCCAGCTTCAGTCACCGTCTGGCTAAATTCTGCGGTGTGGTGAGGCGACAGGGCACCAGCCACGGTCACACCAGCATCGCGGATCTCACCCAGTCGGTCGCGGATGAGTTCAGGCTTAATCGGAGCCGAGTACAGCTCACGCATTCGCTTGACCGCTTCTGCGTCGTCACCCAGGCGTGCGATCTCGTCAAGCTGCGGCTGCGGATCTTCGTACCGAGTCCAGAGGCCCTCGAGGTTCAGCACCCCAAGGCCACCAAGCTGACCCAGAGCGATCGCGGTTGCCGGCGACATAACCGAGTCCATCGGCGCACCGAGAACTGGAATATCGAATTGAAAGGCGTCAATCGTCCAGGAGGTAGATACCAGTTCCGGATCGCGCGTGCGCCGTGTTGGCACAATACCGATCTCGTCGAAGGTATAGACACGACGGGCGCGTTTGCCCTTGCCAATCTCGATCTCGCTGCTCACCCTACTAGCCTACCCGCCCCGCCTGAACAGGATGTGTGCGGTCCACTCAATTTGATGATCAAGTGTTCGATTCCGTGTACAAGGTTCCGCGGTGAGCGCCGCTGCATAGTTCTTGCCCCACCGGCTAAGCTCACTCACAAACCCGAATCGTCGCAAGGTCGCGCACGATCCGCCGCGAAGGAGTGTGTGTATGACCTCATCAACGATTGTGCTGGTGAATGGCGCATGGAGTGGGGGTTGGTACTGGCAGCCAGTTGCCGCAGGGCTGCGCGAACGGGGGCTCGAAGTTTCCGTTATCGACACGCTCCCATCTGCCAGTGGCGATCCGACTCTCGGGTTGACTGCCGACACTGAGTTCCTGCGCAAGGTGATTGGTGATCTGCCGGGTCAGGCGATCCTCGTGGGACATTCATACGGAGGCATGGTGATTTCGCAGCTTGCCGGTGACCCCAGGGTTGCGGGCGCCGTGTACCTCACCGCATTCTGGCCAAAGCGCGGTGCGAGTTTCGTTGATTCCGCTGGAGGCAAGCTCGCGCGGTGGATCGAAACAGACGAGGATTCGGGTCTCACTCACATCGCGGCAGAAGCAGTCGCGAAGGTGGTCACTGATGGGCTGGACCCTGAACAAGCAAAGACCGTTGCCTTTCAGTTGCGCCCGCAGTCTCTGCTGTCGTTCACGGAACACAGCGGCGACACTGACTGGGGTGACACGCCAGTTACCTACATTGTGTGCACCGAGGATCGTGTGATTCCCGAGCAGGTACAGCGCACAATGGCCAAGAACTCACCGGCAACATTGATCACCGAGATCGCTGCCAGTCACTTTCCAATGTTTACCGCAGTAGATGAGACCGTCGCAGCGATCGCCGAAGCAGCTGTTATCTAGCGTTTGTAGTTGGGAGCCTCGACAACCATCTGCTCGTGCGCACAAGACCGTTCAAAGCGAAGACCATTTCTGGTCTTCGCACGGTCTCGTGCCGAAGCCGTCCCGGCTTCGGTCGTACTCACCGCTTGTAGTTGGGAGCCTCGACTACCATTTGGACGTCGTGCGGATGCGATTCCTTCAGCCCGGCCGCGGTGATGCGAACGAACTGGCCACGATCCTTGAGCTCTTCAATAGTGTGCGCGCCCACGTACATCATCGACTGGCGCAGGCCGCCGATGAGCTGGTGTGCTACTGAGCGCAGCGGGCCACGGTAAGCGATCTGGCCTTCGATTCCTTCAGGAATGAGCTTCTCGTCGCTCGAAGCATCAGCCTGGAAGTAGCGGTCCTTCGAGTCCGAGGTGCGCTCACCGCGGGTCTGCAGCGCGCCAAGCGAGCCCATTCCGCGGTAGTTCTTGAACTGCTTGCCACCCATGAACACAAGGTCGCCGGGGCTCTCGTCAGTGCCTGCGAAGAGCGAACCGATCATCACTGACGATGCGCCAGCGACAAGTGCCTTCGCGATGTCACCCGAGTACTGCAGCCCACCGTCTGCAATGACAGGAACGCCCGCGGGAGTCGCTGCTTTTGCCGCTTCGTAGACAGCTGTGACCTGGGGCACACCGACACCAGCGATTACGCGAGTCGTGCAAATCGAGCCGGGGCCAACGCCAACCTTCACTGCATCAACACCAGCCTCAACGAGTGCCTTTGCGCCAGCGTAGGTCGCAACATTTCCACCGATCACGTCGATGCCAGCAAATGCCGGGTCGCTCTTCAGCTGACGGATGATGTCGAGCACACCCTTGCTGTCACCGTTTGCGGTATCCACCACGAGTACATCAACGCCCGCGTCGACGAGCGCGCCCGCGCGATCCATCGCATCACCGAAGAAGCCCATCGCGGCGCCGACGAGCAGGCGTCCTGCGCCATCCTTCGCCGAGTTCGGGTATTCCTCTTCTTTGTCGAAGTCTTTTACTGTGATCGGACCCGTTAAGCTTGCCGTTCGCGTCGACCAGCGGCAGCTTTTTCTCAATGCGGTGTTCTTTGAACAGAGCAGCCGCGGCTTCGCGCGAGATGCCGGGGTGGCCGGTGATGAGAGGCATGCGCGTCATCGCCTCGGCCACGCGCATCGTCTTGCGATCCTCGACGGAAATAAAACGCATATCGCGGTTGGTAATAATGCCCGACAAGCACACCAGCCTCGTCGATGACGGGTAGCCCGCTGACGCGATACTCGCCACAAATGGCATCGACCTCGGCCGCTGTTCGCGTCAATGGTGGTGGTGACTGGATTGGTGGTCATGCCAGCTTCGCTGCGCTAATTTATGCGGTAGGCCATTTCAGCCTGGTCAGTGATCGAAAGATTGCGGTGCAGAATGCCGATGCCACCATTGCGTGCCATCGCGATCGCCATACGGGTCTCAGTCACCCGTATTCCATTGCGGCAGAGATCAACGGGCATACCCACGCGAATGCGACGCGTCAGCTGCGTGGGGGTCTCTGCCTCACTCGGAATCACATCAGTATGCGCCGGCGTGAGCAGCACATCGTCATAGGTCAAACCAGTACAAGCAAACAGATTTAGGCGCTCTCCATCTACGCCTTGAAGGTCGGAGTGATTCGGTCTCACACTTGCATCACGCATGGCCGGCAGTCTGGGCACTAGGGTCAAGTTCTGTGTTTACTTAGGTCGAGCACTGTACTCAAGTCTAATCGCGGAGCGGGTGGAGATTTCCCAGGATCGCTATTCGCTAGCCGCCACACGCTCCGGTCAAGCCCCGGGATTATGTTCCTGTGATTTCATTTCATACCAGCTTCGGGCCATCGTCGAACTGAGAGCAACACCTGATCGTCCAGGATGTTCCAGATCAGGATTCTCAGCGCAATCCAAACAGAGAGAACGAACCTGATCCATCGAGCCATGGACATCAGCTCATGAAAATGAAATACCCGGTCGAAATCCGAGGATCGGCGTAATGAACTGGATAAAACCAGTGTTGGTGAGCGGCAGCCGCCTGGTACCCGCAGCAAAAAGCAGCAACGGGATCACCGTCCACTTCCACTCAGCAGGAGCGGCCCGGTAACGCCCCACAACTTCGATGCGCTCAACCGGCCAACCAGCAAGAGCACCAGCCCAAGCTGCCCCGCCGCAATCACTGAACCGATGATCGTCTCTATGGTGAGACCGGTCGTGCGCATTTTCAACGTCTTGGCTCGCGTGTTGGAGCTCCGCCGTCGAGCCCGAACGAAAACGCGAGACCCAACACAATAAACGGAAACTGACCGTATGCGATAGCGCTGATGAGCACGCCTCTGCCGCGACGCACGGCGAACCATCGGGCCCGCGTTTCGGCTTCTCCTTCTTACGAAAAACCACGCCGATCAGTCGTGACGAGCGGGTTAATGAAGTACCCGAGCGCGGTCTCAAGTGACCGGTGACGATCCGTCAACGAAGATCTGCAGTTCGGCGTAGAGCAGCACTGAGCTTGGTATCCAAAACCATCCGAACATCTTCGGTGACGTAGAATCTTCCGACACCTTGCCCCAGCTGCGCATGATTGTCACCGCGATTACACACAAAGAGCAGCGCAGTGATCACGCGCCATGGAACAACGGGAAAGAGATGACCGCGGCAACCAGCATGAAAAATAGCGGGAAGGCGCCCCAGCAAAGGTAGGCGGCCAAACCGTCAATTGCCGAGGACGACGGGTACTCACTGCCCCAGCCTGATCGTTGCTTGAGGGTTCACTGCGTGTAACACACACTGCCTCCGGGAACTGTTTCAGGTACTCGGAACCAGAGAGGGGAGGTACGGTCCCCGACCCTGATCCTCGGGATGTTGGTTAGCGCGCCGCGCTTCGAGCACGTCGCGAGCCGACCCGGCCGCTCGCCGCCGTACTTCACTGTCGGTGCCGCCGTTGCTCGTCCATCACGAGATCGCCAACAGCAATGTCAAGCGGCACACGATCCCCGTTGTCGTCGATGCGGCCGGGGCCTCTTACAACGACTCGCCCTCCTGGGGCTTCTCCTTGGCGCTATCAGGAATGACGACCCAAAGCAGTCGTCTGCTCAGCCTCTACCTGCTTGGTCGCAATGCGATCCTCAAGCGGCTTAATGCTCACCGACACGGTTACCTCTTTCTGAAGGTGGCTAGGTATCCCGATGCCCGCGTGGGCGCCCCTCGTAGTAGTCTTAGAGCGAGAGTTGGCACTCATGCAAGGCGAGTACCATGATTCCCCTCCGAGGATCA
>JAUCCH010000101.1:0-46238 GCA_034676385.1 Leucobacter sp. | reverse complement strand
CGCACCATTGCGGCGATGTTACCACCATCGACCGTGAGGATGGCCCAGGTACTTCGACTTGCACTTGCAAGGTAGGCAAAGGCCTCGGCCACGTCCGAGGCGCGAACCTCCCGCTCAAGCAGATTGCCGCGCATATAGGTATGGGATCCACGCCACGCGCTGCGGCACGTTCCTCAATCATCTTTTCATCGAGCAATCCTGTACGGATGCGGTCTGCGTTGATTGCATTCGCCGTGATCCCGTCTGCCCCATGTTCAGCCGCCAGTTGCCGCACCAGCGCGAGCAAAGCCATTTCGATCTCCGTAGGGCCGAAATCCCTTGCCTGGGTTAAGAGCTTGTTTGGATAAACTGAAAAGCAATCAGCCACCGGTACCTTGTGCCCGCATGATGCCGATAGCCCCGCGAGCGCAATGCAGCGCGCCCTTGAAATTCACGTCTATCGAGGTATCAACCGTTTCAATCTCGACATCCGCCATACCTCCCTGTAGCGCTACGCCAGCATTGGAAACCAAAATCCAGACCACCAAACCGCTCGGCGATTTGCGCAAAGACCGCCTGAACAACATCCTTAGGTCGGTTATGTCACAGGTAAGCGGCATCGCACCTAACGTATCAGCTTCGCCTTCAAGAGATCCTGATCCCGCTCCAGCATCGCCACTTCGGCACCAAGTTTTTTGAAAATGTGCGCAATCTCCAGGCCGAGGCCCGATGCCGCGCCAGTCACCGCAACGACCTTCCCCTAAATTGCGCCTCTTTGAGGTTGGCAAGCTTGGCCTGCTCAAGTGACCAGTACTTCCACGTCGAATATATCTTCCTCAGGGCAAGGGCTCCCATCAGCCCCCAAACGCTCAGCGTTTGCGATGCAATTCACCGTAGCTTCTGCGATGTCGGCGCAGACGCGGCATCCTTGGCAGAACGTCCAATTCCAAAAAAGCCCCAAGCTCGGCACATAGGCCACCCGCGGCACAGGATCGAGCATCGTTAGCGATTCGCCGAGGCGTGCATTGTTGGGTTCAAAATACTGCGCGTAATTGTCGGCGAAATCGGCGACGGCCTGCGCTGCGGCGGCCTTGAACCCGTCAATGTCCTCTGCGTTGGGCGCGGGCAGGACAAGACCGAACCGCTTGATCCGGATCGAGTGATCGGGTGTGGCATTACCGCGGCAGGCATAGTCCTTCAACCCGTCCCCATTGCAAAATGCCGATGATCTCGTCGGATGTGCGGTGATCCAAGATCCAGGTTGGCGCATCTTTCTGGCCCGACAGAGCGCCACGCAGAATTGGCGCTACCTGCGAAAGGGTCGCCAGCCTTTTGGGAAGAAGGGCTGCCCCAAACGGCTTGGCGGCACCGTTTTCGATACGCGCCATACATCTATTGATCATGCTGATATGCGCTTCGTAGCTTTCTCGCGCACTATCCTGGCTGCGGTAAACAGACCCGTGCTTGAGAAAAATCATACCGTTCGGAATAGTTCCCACCCTGAAGGATGGTCTGGCAATCCTTAGCCAAAATGAAGAACCCGGGCATTACATAAGGCACGATCACCGCATCTGGAAACAGGTCGCGGATGATCGCCTCGCCATCGGGCTGGTTTGTTAGCGATATCACCGCATTGGCAGCCAGTATTGACGAACTTTTCCGGGACGATAGCGTGCAGGACGGCCTCAAATTAACGGAGTTTGCGACAAGGGCTGGATTAGCGCGCGGCGTTGCAACTGGACGAGGTCTTCGTCGGTCAGTGACGCCGATTATTTGATGTTGAGCAACCCGTCCCATCCGCACTGCTGGCAGCCCGGGCCGTTGGATTGTTTCCATATCCCAGCCGGATCCTTTGACACACAGAACGTCGACCTGCGTATCGCCAAAGTCAGTAATCGTTGTCTTAACTGAGGTGTTTCCACCCCCATGAAGTACCAGCGCCGGGTCCTGCCCAAAAAACCGGCGTGGTGAGACCCGCAGTGCCAGATCTTTTCCACCAGGGGCGTCTCCGAACGCCAGCGATTGCAGCGTCGGCGTCCGACTGGTTCCAGGCACTGGTCTTGAACGTCATTGCGGCCTCCCGTTCATCGTTCGAGTGACGCCCAAGGTTCCTCAATTCGAATATGTTGTCAATTTTTATTTTGCATTGACATATGACAGCTAATCGAATGACGTCTTGAATTTTGATATCAAGCGAGCGATACTCCCATATGTCGGGCGACGCTTGTTTCGCCTAAAAGTCTAATCTAATGGGAGGATATGATGTCAGTGAAAGTGGCTTGTGTTGGTTTGACAATTCTGGATGTGCTCGGGCGACCGGTACAAAAAAAATTTCAATGGGGGGGGCGAAGATTTGTTCATTTGAAGAGATTCGGCTTACCGTGGCGGGCCCTGTCGCTGGAACCGTGATCGACCTCGCAAAACTTGGCGTGCAATCCATGCTCGTGGGGGCAGGTCGGCGGAACGATGAAAAGGACGCTTCATACTCGACACTCTGAAACAGTTGGGTGTCGTTATCACCGCCATGCAGACGGTCCTTGGCGTGCCAAGAACCTGTGCTTGAATACCTGAATGTGCCACCTAATGGAGATCGGCCGGCGCTTCACCAACGCGGGGCTTCAGTCTATACTTGCCATGAGCGACAAGGTAGCAGCACAGATTGCCGGCTGCGACATTGTCCACGTTGGCGGCAACGGGCTATTGCGCAGCTTGGACGGTGCGCCGACCGCGGCGCTGCTGCAAGCGGCCAAGAAAAACGGTGCAGTTACGACCTATGATCTGCTCGCACCATCCACGGACGTGCTCACAGATCTTGAAACCTATTTACCTTATATCGATTATTTCATGCCAGCTATGGAGGAAGCGGCCGAACTTGTGGGTTGCACGACGCGGATGCTATCGCTGATTTTTATTTGGAGCGCGGCGCTGGCGCATGTATCTTCAAATGGGGTGCGCGCGGTTCGTTTTATGCTACCAAGTCAGTGCGCGAACGCATTCCGGCGCTTCAGATCGACGTGGTGGACACCACAGGTTGCGGTGATGCCTATTGCGCAGGGTTCGTGGCGGCTCTCGCAGACGGGCTTGAACCCCTAGATGCTTGTGCCCGCGGTACGGCTGCGGCAGAACTTGTCGCCACGGGTCTGGGATCGGATGCCGGTATCATCGACTTGGCGCACTTGGAGAATTTCCGCAAGTCCGCGGCCCCCCTTTCAATCTTAAGGGGGATCCCACGGCGAAAAGGAAGAACGTATGAAACAACGTGGTCGAGCAACCCGGATAAGCCAGAAAGATAGTCTGGAGCACTACAACCCGACTGTAACGGCAGCGTGGCTCTATTTCAGCGGCGGGCTGTCCCAGCAGGACATCACTCAGTATGGGTGTGTCGCGCGCGACCGTATCGAACTTGCTGGCCGCAGCAAAGCAGGCGGGAGTGTACCGAATCATTTTTCGACCCCGATGTGTTCCTCGACATGACGGTTGCAGAAACTCTGAAGGAACGTTTTGGATTGGACGACGTACTTGTGGTTCCGAGCGAAGGTAACTATTCGGAAGTCCGTGCACGCGTCGCCAGTGCAAGCGCCTTTATCTTGCGGGCACCTTTGCCGATTGCCATTCTTTGGGGGTTTGCTCGGGGACAGACAATTCTTGAAGTCGGAGAAGCACTCGACTTAATAGAAACGCAGGTCGAAAAAGTTTGCCAGATGGTGGGTATAGCGCGGACCCAGTGCTGTGGAAGCTGGCCGACGCCTGTAACAGCCGCATGGAAGATAAGATGGGAGCCGGATGTGATGCAGTTCCCGGCGCCAGGAGTTGTTTCCACCAAGGAACTTTATGACCAGTTGGTTAAAGAACCGATTGTTGCAGAACAATTCGCGGCCCTGCACAATCTTGACGCAGCAGTGTTCGGAATTGCTCTACCAGCCCAGACAGTCCATTTTTCGCCGGAGTGGGCTTTCACATGGCATCACTTCTGACTTGCTCAGCAGATAGAAAGATCGCGGGCATCATCGGCGGGCGGATGTACGACGTGAGTGGCGCGCCAGTGATTGTTGAGGGTATGACGACAGGCTACTCGCGATCACACTTGAGGAGTTGAAAAAGATCCCCCGCCGATTTGGGGTTGCAGCCGGCCGAGGCTCGCGCAGCCGCGGCCATGTTCAACTAAGGGCTGCTGTACGTACTGCGGCTCACGCTGTTCACGCTGCTCGCACCTTCCCAAGGCATGTGCGGCTCACGCAGCGGATCGGAAGCGTTTTGCGGGTAGGGGTCGCTAACTGCCATGCATATGTAAGTGGGAGCGGCGGCCGCAGTTCTATGGGCTCGGCAGATCGAGCAAGATCCCCAAGGTTTGCAAGTTCGTGTTGCCGCAGTAGCTCAGCCTCGTCTCGGAGCGGCGAATCCTCACCCGGCTGACGGAACCCGGGCACACTTGTCCCCTCGAAGCTTGGTTCCGGTTTTTCGAGCGACGGTTCTCGCGCGGCCGCGAGATTTGTCTCATGGACCTCGGTCTTCCGCTCTGCTTTGCTTGTCGAAGTAGTCGCCGTGGCTCCGGGTGGTGGGTGGAGCATGAATGGGCCGCGCCCGTTTCGGGTGATTTTCCAGCCGTTGTTGTGGAGTTGCATGTGGTGGAATCTGCATAACAGCACGCCACGGTCGATATCGGTTCTGCCGTGGTCTTCGTCCCAGTGGTCGATGTGGTGGGCTTCGCAGTATGAGGCTGGTCGGTCACACCCCGTCCACCGGCATCCACCGTCGCGGATAGCGAGGCCGACCCGCTGTTTCGTCGTGTACAGGCGTGCTTCTCGCCCGACGTGGAGTGGGTCACCGGTTTCATCAACAATAACGGGTTGGGTGCCGGTGTTGCAGCGGTGCTTCTCGCCCATCCCCGAGGGGGAGCGTGATGCCGCTCTCTTGGAGTCTCGTCACGGGTGGCCGCGAACCAGCACCAGTGTGGGTGGCGAGGTAGTCGTCACGGTTCACAACTTGTACGAGTTTGATGCCGGCCTGCTTGACCCCGAACACGGTGGTGGCGTCAGCGACCGCGCCAGCCCGTAACACGTCGATCAGGAGGTCGTGGGCGAGTTGGTCGTTCGTGCGCGGATCATCTTGAAGCTGTTGCGCGGCAGCTTGTTCGTCGACGGTCACGAAGCGTGGCCCGCCACGGCGGGGGCGGAGGGCGGTGTCGATGATGGTGCGCACCCATTCGGCGGCTTCGTCATCGAAGATGAACTTGCCGTGGGTGAGGCCATCGCTATCGGTCCACACCCGAAACGAGCGCCGTTCGGACCGGGCGAGGAACCTTTGGTGTGCGCCGTCTGGGTCGAGGAGATCACGGATCGCACGGGCCTGCTTCGCGAGTTCTTCCACGGGAACTTCTGTGGCGTAGGCGGTGAGTTGGGTGGCAGCGAGGGACCACGCCTCGACGGTAGCCGGGTCAGCGCGCAGGCTGTCGGACTCACTGCCTAGCGCGAGAATGGTGTCTGCGTCGACTGCAGGTTTGGGTGGTTCGCCGAGCCCCTGCTTGATCGCGTCATGTTGCGCGGAAGACAGGGTGCCACCCCGGACTGCCACAGCAAGAGGCTCGTGCCAAGGAATCTGCGGGACCGAAAGCGCAACGGGGGTGCCGTGAGCGTTTTCAGTGTCACTGCCACTAATGAAGGCCTCAACTGCGGCATCTGTGTGCAGAAGTGCTTCACCCACGCGAATCTGTTGCATTGCGGTGTTGCGGCTTACTCCAGTTACCTGCTGAATTAGTGCCGATGGGGTGCGGAACCCGAGGGACTGGGCGAGTCCGGAATGGCCAGCCTCGCGGGATGACCGGGCACTGATCACTGCGCTGCCGGCGAGTGAGACCTGTTCGATGGCCTGCCGTGCGTGCGTCGCAAGCTCCACGAGAGAAATTACCTGCGCATCGTCGAGCGATTGCACGGCCGCCCCGAGTGCTTCAGCCGTCGTTGCATCCGGGAGTAGACCGCTGATGGCGGCCACCCGGGAGTGCAGGTCGGTGAAGAAGTTCATATCTGTAGTCAAGACCATGCCACCGACATTTACGGGCCCGAAAGCGGTCAAAACGACCCCGCGAATGTCACGGAATGGTAACGCTTTCTTGGTTGCGAAATGCACCTGGTTGCGACCGGCAAAACCGATCGCTTGAGGGAAGATAGATGAGATATTTCGGGTGGTCAATCTAGGAAAACGTTACGTACCCACCTCACGTAATCAAAGCAGGTACGTAGGCCAACTGCGCTACGCGCCATGAAAGCCAACCCGCATCGAAACGCAACAATGATCCTCAAGCCAAGGTGGGCGAAGCCCGCCGCGGCAGCAACTGGCGGTAACCCATCAACAACCTTGCCACCGAGCTCAAGCCCGCACCGAACCCCCACCTACCCCGCGCGATAGCATTGACCCATGACTGAAACACCTCTCGTCGGCGTAATCATGGGCAGCGACAGCGACTTCTCGGTAATGAGCGACGCAGTGCAGGTTTTGCGCGAGTTCGGCATCTCCCATGAGGTCGAGGTAGTGAGCGCTCATCGCACCCCCGACAAGATGGTCACCTACGCGCGCAGCGCGAGGGAACGTGGGCTCAAGGTCATCATCGCGGGTGCTGGCGGTGCCGCACACTTGCCGGGCATGGTTGCTTCCATGACGAGCCTTCCGGTCATTGGTGTACCGGTTGCTCTCGCGAAGCTCGATGGCCTCGACTCGCTCCTGTCGATCGTGCAGATGCCCGGTGGTATTCCGGTGGCTACGGTCAGCATTAACGGTGCGAAGAACGCTGGTTTGCTCGCGGCGAGGATCCTCGGCTCAAGCGACTCTGAAATCGCTGCTGCGCTCGATACCTTTGCGCAGGATCTTGAGGCTCAGGTAGAGGCGAAGAACGCAGCTCTGCAGGCGCGACTCGACTGAAATCACAGAATTTTTTGGCGTGGGTCTCAACGGCGATGCCCGTTTTACGGGTCTTGCCCAAAGCGCGCCAAAGTGGCTCTTCGCATTTAAGAGTGTAGAAGTGCTCCGCGGTGTGGTGCCGTGGAGATGGGTCGAGGTCTCCCGATGATGGAAGTTCTGACGCTCCCCATCCGAAAGACCTCGACATGCACCACGCTACCTTCCAACCTGCCGATCTCACGACTTTCTGCCGACTTGATGAGCTCGGCCTGACCGCGGTTGGGCAAAGATTCGAGCCCGGCAGGGTCGTGCTGGACTGCCGCGTCATCGAGCCCGACCCGTGGTGTCGGCGGTGTGGCGCTGAGGGCATGCTGCGCGATACCGTGACGCGGACCTTGGCGCATACCCCGTTCGGGCATCGTGCCACGACGCTGAAAATCCGGGTGCGCCGATACCGATGTGATTGGTGCCGGAAGGTGTGGCGTGAGGACACCAGCATGGCAGCACCGGAACGGGCGAAGCTCACCCGGGCAGGGCTGCGTTTCGCGCTCGAAGCGGTCGTGATCGATCACCTCACCGTGTCGCGCACGGCCGCGAATCTCGGAGTGTCTTGGCACACCGCGAATGCCGCGATCCTGGCCGAGGGTCACCGGGCGCTGATCAATGATCCGGCCCGGTTTGACAGGGTCACGGTGATCGGTGTTGATGAGCATGTGTGGCGGCACACCCGCCGAGGTGACAAGTACGTCACCGTGCTCATCGATCTCACCCCGGTACGTGAGAAACGAGGCCCGGCCAGGCTCCTCGACATGGTGCCGGGCCGTTCCAAGCAGGTGTTCAGTCGCTGGCTGAGCGACCGCACACAAGCATGGCGTGACGGGATCGAGGTCGTCGCGATGGACGGATTCACCGGGTTCAAGACCGCATCGAAAGAGCACCTCCCTGACGCCGTCGAAGTGATGGACCCGTTCCATGTCGTCCAGCTCGCCGGTGACGCGCTCGATCGCACCAGGCAGCGAGTGCAACAGGAGACCCTTGGACATCGGGGCCGCCGCGGTGACCCGCTGTATGCGATCCGGCGGGCCCTCAGGACGGGTGAGGCGTTTCTCACCGTGAAGCAGCAGGCGAGGCTTGATGCGGTGTTCGCTGACCCCCGTCATGGGGATGTGTGGCGGGCATGGCGCGTGTACCAGCAAGTCGTCGCCGCGTACCGGGAGAAGCTCGCAGGTCTTGGCCGGAAGCGGTTACGGGAGCTCATCGACACGGTGAAACAGACCACGCCGGCCAGGTTCACCGAGCTCCGGAAACTCGCGTACACGCTCGACCGGCGAAGGGTGGACATCCTCGCGTATTTCGATCACCCGAGAACATCGAACGGACCAACCGAAGCGATCAACGGCAGGCTCGAGCACCTCCGCGGGTCCGCGCTCGGGTTCCGGAACCTCACGAACTACATCGCCCGGTCGCTCCTTGAGGCTGGCGGGTTCAGACCGTATCTACACTCACAAATGCGATGAGCCGCCAAAGTTAGAAACACTTCACGCTGCCGAGTCGCTCGGTTCGCCTGCGGTTTAGAATCCCAACGTCGGATGTCTCTGGGGGAGACCTGATGCCAGCGTTAGGATCATGGAATACCGTGGTTAGCGGTATTGGAACGAGCAGCCACAAGGTTGGGAGTCACGATGGGAAAACCACCAGTCGATCTCTCAGCAGGTGCCAGCACACTGCCTGAGAAGTTATTCAGAGTGACCTTGATCATCAAAGGCCTCGATGGCGTACTTGAAGTTGTGGGCGGTATTTTGCTTCTCTTAGTAACGCCGGCACAGATCAACTCCTTTGTTCGCCTACTGACGCAGCACGAGCTATCGAAAGACCCCGAAGAACTCATTGCGACTTACTTGGTTCATGCGGCGGGGTCGGTGACCATATCGGCCTCGCTGTTTGGTGCTGCTTATCTTATGCTCCACGGCCTAGTGAAGATTGCCTTGGTGTGGGCAGTGCTTCGGAACAAGCTTTGGGCGTATCCCTGGATGATTGCGTTTCTGCTGTTCTTCATCGCATTCCAGGTGTATCAACTCCTTTTAGAGGTGTCCTGGGGGCTTGTCCTGCTCACAGCGTTCGACATCGTTATGGTGTGGCTCACGTATCACGAATACAGGACGCTTAAACCTCGTAGACCGCGACATCAGAATGATCGAGTAGCTACCGACGCCAAAGTCATGTGAATGGCGCAGCCTCGGATTAGCTACATGTTCGCATGGAGCTCCCAGAGCTGCCACGCGGTGATGTTCCAGCTGAACGAGCGTTTGCGATCCTCAGCGAAAATGCGGAGACGTGCGAGCTCGTCTGCACCTGCCGGGCTAGTGAGCCGGGCGAGGGCCGCAGAAAATTCTTCTTCGTTTTCGGCGTGAACCGAGGCATCAAGCGCCAACTCCGCGGCCGCGTCGCAGTCTCCGTGGAGCACTGGTAGGTGCCCAGCCAATGCGCCGAGTACTTCAAATCCAGTGCCCAATATCCGTTGGGGCAGCGCGAGCAGCTGTGCCCCTGAGAGCACGGCGCCAATCTCACGCAGGTCTTCTACCTGCACGATGTGCACGCGACCCTGCAGCGATTCTCGTACGGGAGCGAGCGGTTCGGCGCCTAGGTACAGTACGACGAGTGGCGACAGTGAGTCGTCGCGATCCATCGCATCGAGCAGCCAGCCGAGACGGCCGTTCTCGCCGGGAAGCGCAGTGGTTGCTACATAGCGCGAGGGGAGGTTCAGTTCTTCGCGTGTGCCCGCGGAATCTTCCGACTCGAGGTACTCGACTGGGGCAGCGAGCGGGAGCACCTGTACTTCTACGTTGAACAAGTCAGTGAGCTCGCTTGCTACCACGTGGGTGGGAGCAAGGAGAACGTCTGCGAGTCGTGCGGCACGCTTCGCGAACGAGCGATACTTCTTGGCCTGTGTGGCGCCCATGAGTTCGGGTGCGTGCCAAGCAAGCGTGTGGGGAATGTACACGGAGGTCTGTGAACCGTCGTCTTCGGTGCGCGAGCGTAGCGGCACCATCGGGGTGTTCGAGTGCACAAACTCGCCGTCCAGGGGGCGCGCGGTGGCACCGGTGCGCCAGAGAATTGGCAGCGAGCCCGTGTTCATTGGTACGGATTCGACACTGGCCCGTGCCGACCTGAATGAAGGGGCTTTGGCGTCGCGCGCCACGAGCAACCGAGAGGAGCAGCCGCGCGGAGCGGTCTCAGCGAGAGCCTCTGTGAGGGATCGAGATGCGGACGCTTGGGCGCGTGCTTCGTGGTCGGGAAACGGCTCTCCGATGAGGGTGAGTGTAGCCACGACCCTCCCTCTTTATCGCGCAAACATGCGGTACAACTTGTATTCACCAGTGTACGCGAGTGGCGCTGCCCAGCCTGACGAAAGGGTGGGAGTCGTCATCGTTTTGCAATCATTGAGCGTTCTTTGCGCAATCTGCAAGGCCTACTCGGCGGGTTACCAGCCCGCTCCCCGCGCAACCTTCTACTCTTAACCCATGCGCATTCTTCTCACCGGTGGTGCCGGGTACATCGGTTCCCACACCGCACTTGTGCTGCTCGAACACGGCCATGAGGTGCTTGTGCTCGATGACTTTTCGAATAGCAGTGCCGAGTCTATCCGGCGGGTTGAAGAGCTCACGGGCGCGAGCATTTCGGTGGTAGAGGTTGATCTCGCGAATCTCGAGGAATCACGAACCGCACTCAAGGGGCACACTTTTGATTCGGTGATCCATCTTGCCGGCCTAAAATCTGTGGGTGAGTCGGTGCAGCAGCCGACGCATTACTACCGCACGAACCTCGACTCGACCCTCAACTTGCTTGACCTGATGCGTGAGCGTGGGGTTGATCGTCTGGTGTTTAGTTCGAGTGCCACGGTGTACGGAGATCCGGGGCAGCTTCCATTGGTCGAGGATCACCAGGTCGGCGTGGGCATCACGAACCCGTATGGGTGGTCGAAGGCGATGAACGAGCAGATCATTCGTGATGCGCAGGTTGCCTGGCCTGACCTCGGCGCAGTGCTGTTGCGTTACTTTAACCCGGTGGGTGCGCACCCGTCGGGGCGCATTGGCGAGGATCCGTCGGGTATCCCGAACAACCTCATGCCGTACATCTCCCAGGTTGCGGTGGGTCGTCGCGAGCGGCTGCAGGTCTTCGGCGGTGACTACTCGACACCCGACGGTACTGGCGTGCGCGACTACATCCACGTGATGGATCTTGCAGAGGGCCACGTTGCCGCACTTGAGCACCTCGCGGCCGGTGTTGCGGTCTATAACTTAGGTACGGGGCGAGGATCAAGCGTGCTCGAAGTCGTGCGTGCCTTCGAGAGCGCAACCGGCATTGACGTGCCGTACGAAGTCGTGGCGGCCCGGCCGGGCGATCTTGCTGAGGCTGTCGCTGATCCTCGACGCGCAAATGATGAGCTTGGCTGGCGCGCGGTTCGGAGCCTCGACGAGGCGTGCCGTGACAGTTGGGCGTGGCAGTCAGCGAACCCGAATGGATTTCACGCATGAGTTTGGATCTTGAGCGGCCGATTCGCAACCCGGATCTGGACTCAGCGCCGCTGATGACCAAGCGCGCACGCTGGTTGGTGCTGCTTGGTTTCGTGTTGCCGGGTAGCGCGCAGTTGCTTGCGGGTAATCGTAAGCTTGGGCGCTTTGGGCTTTCCGCGACTGTCGTGCTGATTATTGGTGTGGTGCTCGCTCTGCTCGGCCTGAAGTTCGCGCGCGAGCTCACCATCTCGATCTTCACGAACTCGTTCGTGCTGCTTGTGCTGCAGGGTGTGATTCTCGCATATGCGGTGCTGTGGGTAGTGCTCGGGCTGGACACGCTGCGCATGACGAAGCTTGTGAAGGTTGCGGCGAAGTGGCGCATTCCTGTGGCACTGCTTTCTGTGCTGCTGACGTTCGCGCCCGTGATGGGCGCGGGCTGGGCTGCTTCAGCCGTGGGATCGGCGCGAGGCGCAATCGGTGACATCTTTGGTGGCGGCGCTCCCTCGGTCGAGCCGGTCGACGGCCGCTACAACATTCTGCTGCTCGGTACCGACGCGGGCATCGACCGCGAGGGTATGCGCCCAGACAGCATCTCTCTGGTGAGCGTCGATGCAGAAACCGGTCAGTCCGTGATCATCGGCCTGCCGCGTGAGTTGATTGAGATGCCGTTCCCCGCGGACTCCCCAATGAACCCCATCTTCCCGGAGGGCTTCTGCGTCGAACCGAACAACTACGATCCGGTTGAGGAAGGCGGCTGGGACTGCTTCTCGACCGGCTACCTCAACGCGCTCTACACCGAAGTTGAGTCGTCGGGTTCGTCTTCGTACGAGGGCATCTACCCCGATGCGATCTCCAAGGGTTCCACCCCCGGCATCGAAGCAACCAAGGATGCGGTCGAGGGGGCAACTGGTCTCTCGGTGCAGTTCTATGTGCTCATTGACATGCACGGCTTCGCGGCGCTCATTGATGCGCTTGGCGGCGTCACCATCGACGTCAAGGAAGAAGTGCCCGTCGGCGGTCGCGAAGATGAGGACACCGGTGAGTGGGTGGATGTCGCCTGGTATATCGAGCCCGGCCTGCAGACGCTGAACGGTGAGAACGCCCAGTGGTATGCCCGATCGAGGCACGGATCCGACCGCGGTGACTACGACCGAATGGATCGCCAGCGTGAGCTTCAGGCCGCGATTCTGGCGCAGATGAGCCCGTCGAACGTGCTGATGCGCTTCCAAGAGATCGCAGAGGCAGGCGTCGACCTGGTTGCAACCGACATCCCTGAGTCGATGCTTGGTCGGTTTGTGACGCTCGCTGGCAAAGCCAAGAACTACACACCGGTCACGGTGCAGTTGACCCCGCCAGCGATCGACCCAGAGTACCCCGACTATTCGGTGATTCACCAGCTCGTTGCCGATGGGGTCGCGGCGGCGTCACCGGTTCCGGAGCCCGAGGCCGAGTAGGCGGTTCCGGGCTTCCCTGGGCTTGCTCCCGGGTTTCTTGGGGCTTGCAGGGGAGTTGCTCTGTCCAAATTTGCGTTAGATAAGTGATCTGCAATTTACAAGTAGCAACACGCTACTGCTGGGCTTGTAAATTGCAGATTGCTTATTTATTGAGTCACACACTTGCTTGGTAGGCACATAAAGCTTGTCGGGCGAGTGCGACCGCTACGTGGCTACTTCGTGTTGTTGAGGTGCAGGCTCTGCGCGATGGCTTCCATAATTTGCTGCTGCACCTCGGGCCAATGCGACATCACCTGCGTGTAGCTCACACGAAGCACTGTGTAGCCATGTAATGCAAGGAGAGCGTCGTGCCGGTTGTCGCTCGTGCGCTGAGCACCCACATGATGGCTGCCATCAATTTGAAGTACCAGCCGCTCCCCAAGCAGAAAGTCGACGCGATGCCCGTGTACCCAAGCCTGCGCATTTAGGCTTACCCGGAGCCACTTGAGGCGTTGCCTTAGATATGATTCCAATCCGGAATCGGCGAATTGATTCGCGCGTCCGAGTACTCTCAGCGATTCTCCCTGCAGCGGAAGGCGTTTCAGCCTCGCATGATCAGCGAGGCCTTTATTGAGCGCAGAGTCCCAGATTGCTACAGCTTCTTCGAACGGCTGGCAGTGGGCTATCGCATTGAGCGCATTCTCAATCGAGTCAGTGAGAGCATCGGGGTGCCGAGGCAGCAGCGGGGCATGCCAATGCAGGGTCGCGCCCGCCGGACGAGTTTGGGCACCAGGGTGACGAACTGCGAGATGTAGGCCCTGATCCTTGTGGAGCCAGAGACCCAGGCGCTTGGTTAGAGTGATACAGCTAAGCAGCACACCGTGGCGAGCCGCCAACACGAGTTCTGGGTCGGCGTTTGGGCGAGCTACCCAGCCCTTGCGCGGTCGAACCAGGCGCCCATTTTCAACTGCTTTGGCGATGCGATACCGGGTCCACCCGTGAGCGAGCAAGCTGGAGGTGCGAGCTACGCCCTGGGCGTGAAGCGGGTTGATCATTTCACTAGTTTGCGGCATCTTTCGGGCTGCTTGCGAGGATCCGCCAGATCCGTGAGGAACTCGTGAAATTGGTGGCTGTGAGCGACGAGTGGTTCGGCCGCGAGCTTCGGCGCCATTCTCCGCAATCTGCAATTTACAAGTAGCAACACGCGGGGATCGGGCTTGTAAATTGCAGATCACTTATTTATTGAGCGGTGAGAAGTGGCATGTCGGGGTCTGACGGGGTGGTGCACACGGAACCCCGGGGTCTGACATGGGTGTTGCGCACGGAAGTCCGGAGTCCGGCGAGGATCGGCCAGCCGACCTAAGGGCTTAACTTATGGCCCTATCGGACCCCGACCTACGGCTTGCCGGTGAGGCCGCGGCGTCCATCGCGCCAGCCGCGCAGCGCCTCGCCGAGCGATATCGGCCTGCCGCGGCGCAGACGGCCGAGGCTCTCGCGGCCCACGCGATACGTAACCGCGCCGGCACTGCGCACCGTGCTGATGCCCGACTTGCGGGCGAACAGCACCATGTTGCGCACGCCCAGGTACATCGGGTGCGCTCCGGGCTCCTGGTACGCAACCGCAGAGGGCACGATGAGGCAGTCGAGCCCCTGCTGCGCGAGGCGCCAGCCCGTGTCGACGTCTTCGAAGTAGAGAAAGTATTCCTCGGCGATCCAGCCGATTCGTTCAAGGGCACCCGCGGTGTACATCGCGATGGCCCCATCGACCCAGTCAACCGAATACGGCGCAGCAGACTGTGCCTCGCTCAGGTGGAACGCGCGCCCACCGCGCGTCACGCAGCCTCCAGCTGAGAACACCCTTGAGTGGTCTGAGGCGAAGCGCAGCAGGGGCGCCGCACAGCCGTCGCGCCCGTCGAGCGCGCCCAGCAGGCTTTCGGCGAGGGTCGGCGCAAACACTGCGTCATGCGTGAGCACGAGCAGGGAGTCGCCGTTCAGGCGATCCTCGGCGACATTGACCGCGGCACCGTAGCCGGGGTTATCGGGCAACGAAACCAACACGGTGCGATCGGGGAGGGGCATCGCGGTGAGATCCGCCTCGGCGAGGGTGCCGCCGTTGTCGGCAATGATCACCTGGCGCGGGCCAACCGTTTGCAACGAGAGCTGCGTGAGGACCTCGCGCACGAGATCGTGGTTGCGGTAGGCGATCACGAGGGCCACGTACCCGCGAGGTGCGCCCTGAGGGCTCTGAGCGGTGTCGCTGATGGTGAGCTCCTGACCCGTCTAGACTAGAAAAATGGCCGCTGCACACCGATCTGATGACCTCACGCAGCAGCATGTGGTTCGCTCGGTGCTCAGCCTGACGAAGTATATCCCGTACCCCTCCGTGACTCATGCTGGTGGGCAGTACGTGCTCGCGCACGATCGCGCGCTTGCGGGCTTCGTGCAGCTCGAGAACCTAGCTCCAGATATCCCACTCAACCGTGAAGCGCTGCCGCTCGTGGCCGATGGCCCGCCGGCCGCGCTGCTCGAGGGAGCGCATCTCGACGGACTCAAGCTGAAGCTCGAACGGCTTGAATCAGTGTGGGCTGGCAGCTCGATTTACCGGTCGGTGCGTCAGCTATTCAAGGGCAATAAAGCGCCCTGGACGAAGCTTGAGGCGGCGGATGCGGTTGAGTTGCAGTGGTCCGAGATGATTGCGCTCGCACCGCTCATCAAGCGTCGGCTTCCGAATAAGCCGTTGATTGGTATTGCGCACGACATCATTACGCAGCGACTCGATCGCCAGGCTCAGGGGCGAGGATCAGCCCTCCGCCGAGCACTCCTGCGCCTTGCCGCGGCGAGAAGTCGCAAGCGTGAGGCTGAGTCGTTCCGCGCAGTCGACCTGCTGATTGCGTTCAGCGAGAAAGATGCCGAGCTTGCCAGGGCGCTTGCTCCGGGGGTCAGGGTCGAGGCGGTGCACCCGGGGCTCGGCCCGACAGATCCTCGTCCCCGTGCACCACATGCCGACGAACCGATCGTGCTCTTTACCGGCGCGATGAATCGGCCTGAAAACTCAACCGCTGCCGAGTGGTTCATCGACGAAATGTGGCCGCTCGTGTTGCAGGCCGTGCCGAACGCGCGTTTCGTGATTGCGGGGGCAAAGCCGCCCGAGGCGCTCGCCGCGAAGGTGGCCCAGGCCCCTCGCGCCCAGCTGACCGGCTTCGTCGATTCTCTTGAGCCCTGGTACGCGGAGGCGAGTGTGTTTGTCGCGCCACTGCTCTCGGGTGCCGGGGTGAAGTTCAAGACCATCGACGCGATGTTGCGGGGTGTGCCAATCGTAACTACGGGCGTGGGCGCGGAGGGCATCGATGCGCCCGAGCTATTCGGGGCGCTGACCGACGACGCTGCAGAGTTCGCGACCGCGGTTGTTGCCTCACTGCAGACGCCCAACGAGGCTTTGACCGCGCAGGCCCAGCAGTGGGCCGAGAGTGTGTACGGGGTCGCCGCGTTCGAGAAGAGGATTCGGGGGTTGTACGCCGATGTCATCGACAGCAGGTGAGGGTGGGGCGAATGCGCCCGGTTTCGTAAATACAGAGGGGATCTCGAACGAGCTTGATTTGTCTGCTGATCAGGCAGCGCAAGCCAGCCAAGACGCCTCGGAAGGTTGGCCCACTTCGCAAGAGCAAGGCTCAGTAGCGGCGCACAACTCCCATCGCAACCGCGTCACCGCAGTCTTCTCGGCTTTTCGTCCAGAGTCTGCCCTGATCAAGCACTGCGCGGCTCTTGCCCCGCAGGTCGCGCGCATTATTGTGGTCGATGACGGCAGCGGCGAAAGCACAGAACCAGTGCTGGCGGAGCTCGAAGCCGCAGGCATCACCGTGCTGCGCCAGCTGCACAACGGCGGTATCGCGGCAGCGATGAACTGTGGTATCGATGACGCGCTTGAGAGCGGCACCGAGTTCGTGATCACCTTCGATCAGGACTCAAACGTGCACGCAGGCTTCGTCGACACTCTCGTCGAGGAGTTCGACCGCGCGACCACCGCCGGGCTTCGCGTCGGCATGGTGGCCCCTGAGTTTTTCTCGTCGACCCCGCAGACCCGCATGGAGCAGAACCGCGACTTCCTCGAGGCCTACGCTCCGATTCAGTCGGACTGCTCATACCGAGCAGTGCGCTGCGCGAACTCGGCCCGCAGCGCGAGGACTACTTCATCGACCTGGTCGACACCGAGTACTACCTGCGCGCGCGCCGCGAAGGGTTCGAAGCGATCTGCGCCCCCGGTCTCGTGTTGCCGCACGGTTTTGGGCACCGCCTCTACGTGCACTTTCTTGGTAAGCGCCTCGTGAAGGGCAACGGCCGCCCTCGCATGGTCGCGGTGTCGAGCCCGTTCCGCTACTACTACCGCGCCCGCAATCGCGTGGCACTGAACCGCGAGTACGGCAAGGCCGCCGAAACGAAGGCGCTGCTGCGACGCGACGCCATCAATGACGTCGTGCTTGACTACGGCGTGGCAATCTGGAGCGCCCGCGGCAAGCTCCTACTGCTCTCACTCATGCTCGCCGGCTGGGTTGACGGGTTGCGTGGAAGCCTCGGCAAGATGCCACCCAAGCTGATGAGGAGAGCGTCGAGGATCAGCTGGCGTCACCCCGTGCCAAACAGCGAGGGCTAATAAATCTTTATCAGAACATTCTCAAGGGTGTTTTTGAGGTGCAATGGGCGCTTCAGTCGCAATGAGGATCGACCTTCTTCTCGCGAAAAGTGATATTTCAGCATGGACAATGTGCGTGAAGTGCTAAATTTGGCACATTGTTAGCTTGAAGTAACCCTTAAGTGCGATTAGGGTCACATTGTGAACGTTGATCTTTTCGAAGCAGATAGCCCCGGTGCGCTTGCGCCTATACATGGCCATGATCCCCAGCTCGGGGAGTGGGCGCACGTGGCATTTGTGCCGGATCCTCTGAGGAATGAGATGCCCGAGCTTTCCGCTCAGACTGTACTCAGGGTAATGAATGCACGGGCTGCAGTTGCTGCGCTTGATGCGACCGCCCGTCACCTTCCGAACCCGAGGCTCTTTCGAATCCCCGCCTTGAAACGTGAAGCACAGAGCACTTCAGAGTTGGAAGGAACCTATGCTCCGCTTGCGGACGTGCTTACCGCAGATGATGAGGCGCCAGAGTCTCCTGCGATGCAAGAAGTTTTGAACTACGTGAGGATGGCAAACTCAGGGTTCTCAAGAATTGCTGAGGGCTATCAAGTGACTACCTCAATGCTTTGTGAACTGCATGCCACCCTAATGAATGACACTCCTCTGGAAGAGGTTTCGGGAAAACTTCGGGAAAGGCAGGTGGTCATCGGCCTGCGTGAGGACGCGGACCGAAACGGGTTTCCAGTACATGCTGCCCGATTTGTTCCGCCGCCACCCGGAATTCAGCTTGAGACCGGTGTCCATGACATGGTCGATTGGATCCGCGCAGATCACTCCGCACACATTGATCCAGTGGTTGCTACCGCAATGGCGCACTACCAATTTGAGACCTTGCACCCTTTCAACGATGGTAATGGCAGACTCGGGCGCTATCTCATTGTGTTGCAGCTGCAAGCGGTGGGACTATTGGAAGAGCCAACGCTTACTGTTTCTCCTTGGTTTGAGGCTCGACGTCAGGAGTACTATGACGCATTGTTCGGCGTGAGTGTTCGTGGTGATTGGGACACATTCATCGGATTCTTTGCTGACGGTCTGCGAAGTGCCGCAGAGCAAACTGCCGCTCAGATGCTGGCATTAGTTAGTGTGCAGGCTGAGCTAAAAGAATTGGTTAGAGCGTCGAAGTTACGTGCTGATAGCGCTCATGCTCTTGTTGACTTTGCAATCGCAAATCCAAGCTTTTCAGTAGGCGCGGTTGAATCCGAGTTGGGGCTCTCTTATACGCGCGCGAACAAGCTTGTGGGGCAGCTGGTCGAGATCGGTGTGCTTGACGTGGTCAATCCGAAAGCGTACAAACGTCGCTATTTCGCCCCGCGAGTGCTTGCTGTTGTCTCTGCATGATCGACGCGTTTAGGCGCCCTGCAGGTAATCGGTCAGTGCCTCGCGAACGTCGCGGGGCGTGAAGCCGGTGGCCTCTATCTTCTCGAGCGAGAGCACACTGCTGTGGGGCCTGGGCGCAGCCTGCTTGCCCGCGAAGTATTCGGCGGTCGACGTGCCAGTTACGCGGCTACGGTCGTGGCCCGTGCCTTCGTACACGAGAGCTGCAATGTCAGCCCATGACAGCGCGTCACCTGAGTTCGTCAGGTTGTAGACGCCATAGGCGGGGCGAACCTTGAGCAGGTGCGCGATCCCGGCGGCGATGTCTTCGGTGAAGCTCAGACGCCCAAACTGATCGTTGACGACCGAGGGGTCGATCCCACGCTCTGCAAGCGAAGCCATCGTGCGCACGAAATTATTGCCGTCGCCGATCACCCAACTGGTGCGGACGATGTAGTGCTGCGGCACGGTCGAAACCACGGCATCGCCGGCTGCTTTCGACTGGCCGTACACGCCAAGTGGAGAGATTGCATCGCGCTCGGTGTACGCGCCCTCCTTCGTGCCATCAAAGACGTAGTCGCTCGACACGTGCACGAGCGTGAGCCGGTGCTTCGTCGCGAGGGTGGCGAGGCGTGCGACTCCGGTGACGTTTGCGTCCCAGCAGTCGGTGCGCCCTTCGGGCGTCTCAGCGGCGTCGACTGCTGTATAAGCGGCAGCATTGATGACGGTGTCGTAGTCGGCCCAGCGAACCTCGTCGAGGGTCGTCTCGTTGAAGAGGTCGATGCGTGAGCGATCCGCGAAGTCGGCGTGCGGCATGGTCTGCTGCAGTGCTCGGCCGAGTTGCCCATTCGCCCCGATCACGAGAGTGCGGAGCCGTTTCATTGGCACGACGTCGCCGAGGCGAGGGTGCGCAAGATCTTTGTCGCTGCGCTCAGCCTCTGAGAGGGGGATCGGCCATTTGATTGCAGCAGTCTCGTCTTCGAGGTTCAGGAACGTGTACTCGCTCTGCGCCTCTGCGCTCCAGTGATCATTCACGAGGTAGACGTAGGCGGTGTCGTCTTCGAGCGTCTGGTAGCTATTGCCTACGCCTCGCGGTACGAAGATCGCGGTGTCTGGGCCGAGTTCGGCGGTGAACACCGCACCGAACGAGTCGCCCTCGCGCAGGTCGACCCAGGCGCCAAAGATACGGCCCGTCGCGACCGATACGTACTTGTCCCACGGCTCCGCATGGATGCCGCGAGTGGCGCCCCGCTTGTCGTTGTACGAGATGTTGTTCTGCACGGGCCCGAAGTCGGGCAGGCCGAGGCCCACCATCTTCTCGCGCTGCCAGTTCTCTTTGAACCAGCCGCGGTTGTCGCCGTGCACCGGGAGGTCGACGAGCACCATTCCCGGAATCGTCGTTTCGCGAATCGCGAGTGCCTTCGCCGCCATGGGTTACTGGCCCTGCTCGCGGTACTTCGCCTCGGTTGCGGCCTTCTGCGGGCCCCACCAGGCTTCGTTCTCGCGATACCAGTCGATGGTTGCGACAAGCCCACGCTCGAAGTCGGGGAACGACGGCTGCCAGCCGAGCTCATCGCGCATCTTTGTAGGGTCGATCGCGTAGCGCAAGTCGTGGCCCGGGCGGTCGACAACGTGGTCGTAGGCATCCACTGGCTGGCCCATCGAAGTGAGGATCAGCTCGAGCACCTCTTTATTGTTCTTCTCGCCGTCGGCGCCGATCAGGTAGGTCTCACCGTTCCGGCCGGCTTCGATAATGCGAAGCACGGCGGAGGAGTGGTCGTCTGCGTGAATCCAGTCGCGTACATTGAGGCCGTTACCGTAGAGCTTGGGGCGATCCCCGACCAAAATATTGGTGATCTGGCGTGGAATGAACTTCTCGACGTGCTGGCGCGGACCGTAGTTGTTCGAGCAGTTCGAGATCGTCGCCTGTAGGTCGAACGAACGCACCCAGGCGCGCACGAGCAGGTCGCTGCCGGCCTTCGTCGACGAATAGGGTGACGATGGGTTGTAGGGGGTTGTCGCGGTGAAGCGGTTCGGGTCATCGAGCTCGAGGTCGCCGTAGACCTCGTCGGTCGAGATGTGGTGCAGCCGCTTTTCGTACTTGCGAACGGCTTCGAGAATGACGTACGTACCGATGATGTTGGTATCAAGGAACGGGCGAGGATCATGCAGCGAGTTGTCGTTGTGTGACTCTGCTGCGTAGTGCACCACGATGTCGTGTTCGCGCACGAGCTGATCGACCAGCTCGGCATCGCAGATGTCACCGCGCACCACGGTGACGCGATCCTCGGGGAGCCCAGCCAGCGAAGCTTCGTTACCGGCGTATGTGAACTTGTCGAGCACGGTGACCGTGTCGTCGGTATTCGCGATGACATAGTGCACAAAGTTTGAACCGATGAAACCGGCCGCACCGGTTACGAGCATTTTGCGGGCCACGAGGATCCTCCAGAGTTACGCCGCGCGATCACGCGACAGAAATCAACTCCCTCAAGCCTACCCGCGCGACTCTCTCAAATGCTGATTGCAGGGGAGCGGAAGCGCGGGCAGTTAGCGGGGTTCCTTACCGAAGCTGCAGCCGAGCTCGGGGGTCTTCCAAGCGAGCGATTCTTTCCTTGACGTCTCCGATGTCGCGACGGATCTCGTGAACCTCACCGTCAACTTTGTCGAACCGAGCATTGACTTTGTCGGATCGCGCGTCGACCTTGTCGAACCGAGCATCGACCTTTTCAAATCGCGCATCGACCCTGTCGAATCGCGCGTCGATCTTACTCTCAAGGCTTGTGATCAACTTCCAAGTTCCGCCGAGAACTGCCAATGCGAACGTCGCGGTGCTGATGACCACCGCAACAATTTCAGCCGACACGTACATACCTCAATTCTGCGCTGTCTTGAGTGGGCATGCAAGCGACGCTACTCCTGCTCGCGTATGCTTTTCGGGCCAGGGTGCGGATCTGTGAATAAGCAGCAGATTCGCTGCCTGTGAGCGACAACTGGCACAGGAAAGTGTAGGAAGGAGTCACCCGCGGGGCAAACATAAGCCAGCCGTGCGACGGTGAAGAGACAAGCGAAAGTGCGCGAAACTAGCTCGCGGTACCCCGCGCCTTCACCGCACCGCGCAACGTCAGGCCCGCCGTGATTACCCACCGAAGCGGCGCCCGCCAAAACCCGGGGTAACGCTTGCCCATGAAGCGGATCGCACTCTTCGTCATCGCCCGTTCGGCCATCGCGCTGTGTTTCTTGAGCGAGTGACCACCCGAATGCACGACCGTCACCGCCGGCTCGAAGATATTCGTGTAGTCAGCGAGCCCAATGCGGTAGCCGAGGTCGATGTCTTCGAAGTGCAGGAAGTAGGACTCGTCCCAGCCGCCGATCTCTTCGTTGACTGAGCGCTTGACCATTACGGCCGCGCCTGAGAGCCATCCGGCGGCCCGGCGGGCGTCGTAACCACTTGCGTTCTTGTAAGCACGCGACCACGGGTTGCTGGGCCAGACCCGCCCAAATAAGGCATGCCCAACCCCAGTACCGACCGAGGGGATGTTGCGAGCCGAGGGGTAGACGCTGCCGTCTTCGTTCAGCGTGCGGGGGCCGATGCTGCCGGCCTGAGGGTCGGCGAGCAGAGAATCGGCCAACTGCCCGATCGAGGGAGCCGTGAAGATAACGTCAGGATTGCAGAAGAAGTAGGCATCGAACGGTGCAGAGTCAGTGCCAGACCCACCCAAAGCCCGTACTCCAGCGTTCATCCCGGCACCGTACCCTGGGTTATCGGGCAGCGGTACGTAGGTAGCGCCAAAGCGCTGCGCCAGCTCAGAGACCCCATCAACGCCGGGCTTGTTGTCGGCAATTGCGACGGGCAGATCCTCGCCATGAAATTTTCGCAGCGACGCGAGAAACGGCTCGAGCGCCTCTGAGGACCCGTAGCTGACAGTCACGACCCCAACACGGGGGGTGCCTGCGGCGTTCGGGTGATCGGGCTCTGCCATGCGCTCCATTCTATTGAGGTCGAGATCGGAGCGAGTTGGGTGGGTTAGCTGCTCGCGACCACGGAGGGCGCATCTCAGAGCCCCGGGCGGCGCCGCTACCTTGCGATGGATCTCTAGAATGCCAAAGATTCCCAATCACCATGAGATTGCGTATCTATTTAGATACACTCGCAACATGCTTTCCGCGGAGAATCAAGACCAGAATCAACCAGGCCAGCCAAACCAGCCTGATGACGCGCTTTTGCCGACACTGACGCGAGTGCTGGAATCGGCCGCTCGCCTTCAAGAGCTTGTGCCGGATACGGTTTTGGTGGGAGGCACAGCGGTCGCCTATTACGCCAGACGTCGGCTTTCATTTGATCATGATCATGTGCTCGGCACGCTAAGCGAGCGCTTTGACGCGGTGTTTGAAGCGTTGGATCGCGAGAGTGATTTTGTGCTGAATCGAGCAGTGCCAGGCAAAATCATTCTGGGTGAACTCGGCGGCATCGAGGTTGGCGTGCGTCAGCTGATTCGCAAGCTTCCGCTTGAAGTGCAGAAGATTAGACTGCCCAGCGGCCATGAGATTACTGTTCCTACAGAGGCCGAGCTGGTGCGAATCAAGGCCTATCTGATTGTGAAGCGCAATCAGGTGCGGGACTACCTCGATGTCGGAGCGATGAGCTCGAAATATGGGCCCGAACTTGTCGCAAGATGGCTCTTGGATTTGGATGAATACTATGCCGATGATTCGGCCCCGCCTATGGCGGTACTCTCGCAATTGCTGAAGCAGCTGGCAGTACCATCCCCACGTGACAGTCGAACAACTGCGCGGTTGGATGATTACAAGGGACTGTCGGCTCGCTGGTCTGACTGGGGGGAGGTAGTTGCTGAATGCCAGATGCTTTCCGCAGAGATCATGCGACAGATCAGCCTATAGCGTATCAGTTTTGATACGATAGCCGCATGGTTCAGTTTCGTAACATCAATGTGTCCGCGAAAAGCCCTGTCGATGAGTGGGGAATTGAAGGCCTGCTGACCGCTATCGAGCGCGGAGGCGTGCGGGAATGGTCCAGGATCCTGCGCGCGGCCGATGCCGCCCCTGACTCTGAGTTCCGAGCTGAACTTGACGAAGCGCTTGCCCTTGCTGAAGGAGGTGGGACAGAAGTGATTCGTCTTGGAATTTCACGAATGGACGCATCGTGGGAAGATCGCGTACAGCGAGAGGCGAGAACTGCATTCCGTATGGCAGACACGACAATCTCTGATTTTGCCGAGCAGGTGGGCACGAGTCGATCCCGAATGTCGACTTACCTCTCGGGCAAGACAATGCCCGGAGCCGTGCTCTTATTGAAGATGCAAGATGTCGGTCATCGTCGTCGGGCTGAGTTGATTGCCCGCTAGCTGGGTGACTGTTTGTATTCATCACATGACTCGCGGCTGAGGATCCTGCTGAAACAATCGCGGTAGACTTGCCGCTGAGTTTCTATGGGCCGCGAGGCCGAAGATCTACGGGCCAGCAGGCGAGACGCCAATGGCCGAAAGGCGGGCTCGCATGAAGGGCATTATTCTGGCTGGCGGCTCTGGCACGCGCCTGTGGCCGATCACTAAGGGCATCTCGAAGCAGCTGATGCCTATCTACGACAAGCCAATGATCTACTACCCGCTGTCGACGCTCATGATGGCTGGCATCCGCGAGGTGCTCGTGATCACAACCCCTGAGCACAGCGACCAGTTTCAGGCACTGCTTGGCGACGGGTCCCACCTGGGCATGAACATCGAGTACACGGTGCAGCCGTCACCGGACGGGCTTGCCCAGGCGTTCATCCTTGGCGAAGAATTCATCGGTGACGACTCCGTCGCGCTCGTGCTCGGCGACAACATTTTCCACGGCACAGGCCTCGGTTCGAACCTGCGCAAGCACACCGAGATCGACGGGGCGGTTGTCTTCGCGTACCACGTCGCAAACCCGCGCGCCTATGGTGTGGTTGAGTTTGACGACGAAATGAAGGCGCTCTCGATCGAAGAGAAGCCCGAGCATCCGAAGAGCAATTATGCAGTACCCGGCCTCTACTTCTATGACAACGACGTGGTGCGCATCGCGAAGACGATCAAGCCGAGCGATCGCGGCGAGCTTGAGATTTCGAGTGTGAACGAGCAGTACCTCAGTGAGGGCCGCCTCAGCGTGCAGATGCTTGAGCGCGGCACGGCCTGGCTCGACACCGGCACCTTCGAATCGATGATGCAGGCGTCAGAGTACGTGCGCGTGATCGAAGAACGCCAGGGGTTCAAGATTGGTTGCATCGAAGAGATTTCTTGGCGCAACGGTTGGATCAGCGACAGAGGATCTCGCAGCGCTGGCCGCACCCCTCGTGAAGAGCGGTTACGGCCAGTACCTGGTGAACCTCACGAAATAGTTTCGCTAGGTTCTTGCAGTAGGGCGAGGATCGCGCCCTACTGGCATCGAAACCTCCGCAATTCTTGCCTTAGAGTATCTGCAACTCTCGCCTTAGGGCCTCTGCAACCCTCGCCCCAGAGTCTCTGCATCCCTTGTCTTAGTGTTGTACAGTGAGAGCATGGATACGAGGGAAGCTGTTGGCCGGGAGTACCTCCCTCGGGTGATTGACGGCGCACTTCAGCGAGCACTCACTATCTCTGGCGCTGTTGTGCTCGAGGGCGCTCGAGCCGTCGGGAAAACAATGACGGCTCTCCATGCGGCAAATTCTTTTGTATTTATTGATGACGCTGCGAGCCAGCAGCTTCTTGAGGTTGCGCCAGCGGCATTACTTGAAGGTCAAAGGCCGCGACTGCTAGACGAATGGCAACTTGCACCAGAACTTTGGAACCTGGTCCGGCGGAAAGTTGATGCTACTCCTGGATATGGGCAGTTCATCCTGACTGGTTCTTCCGTGCCTTCGGATGATTCCACCCGTCACACAGGGGCGGGGCGTTTTTTGCGTCTCCGGCAACGAACACTCACTTGGTGGGAGAAGCTGGAGATGCCAATCAGTAACCTCAGCTTGGCCAGTCTGTTTGAAGGCTCTCGTCCGGCCGCAGATCTCGGCGATACTCCCGAATTGAGGGATGTGATTGCACTCATTCTGAAATCAGGCTTTCCGGCGATGTCAGAGCTGTCGGCAGATCAGTCTGCTCAGTTGATGCGTGCATACATTGCGGAAGTCTCACGAACGGATATCCAAAGGCTTGCAGAGGTGCGGCAATCACCTGATGTGATTCGGCAGCTCATTCTGTCGTTAGCGCGTTCCGTGTCTTCAGAGGCAAAATTCACTACGATCGCTGCCGACCTACGTGCGGTGTCTCCCTCAATTACTGCGGAAACGGTGAGCTCTTACGTAGATCTCTTGCAGCGTCTTTTTGTCGTTGAGCCGCAGCGTGCCTGGTCGCCTGCGCTTCGTTCGCGCGCACGTTTACGCACTTCTTCGAAATATCATCTTCTCGATCCTGCCTTGACGGCTGCTTCGCTTGGAGCGAGTGGTGAACGCTTGTTTGGAGACCTTGAGACCCTCGGCCTGCTTTTTGAGAGCGCTGTAGTGCACGACCTCACTGTGCACTGTTCGTTGTTAGATGGCGAAATTTACCATTACAGAGACTCAAACGGTAAAGAGATCGACGTGATTATCGTGTTGCCAGATGGGCGTTGGGGCGCGGTGGAAGTGAAACTTGGCGGCCTCCAGGTACCGCGGGGAGCTGCGTCTTTGTCTGCGGCAGTGGATCAAATTGATGTCGCGCGTGTTGGGGAGCCAGCGTTCAAGCTGGTTGTAACTGGTACAGGACCGATCCTTACTCTGGACGATGGCACGATAACCTGCCCACTTTCTGCGTTGCGGCCGTAGACGGCTTCTGAGGCCGCGACAAGGATCTCGTGGCTCTTGCCGCACCACTCGTGAAGAGCGGCTACGGCGAGTACCTGGTGAAGCTCACGAAGTAGTTTCGCCCCGCCTGTGTGGCATATTTGCCACACGGAACCATGCTGAGAAGCGCAAAAGGCCTAGGGGCGTATGCTGCGGAGCAGCGTGAACTCAGGGGGCTCACGCAGTCGGAACTCGCCAGCCGTGTAGGGGTGAGTAGAGAATGGGTGAGCCGCTTTGAACGAGGAAGGCGGGTCACCCTCTCTTGCCTCGGTCATGTGGCTACTCCAGGAGCTCAATGTCACGCGGTTTGCCGAAACAGAGGAGATCCAGGAGAAGGAACATTGAGGCACATTGGCGACTATATGGATGGCGAACTTGCCGGTGAAGTTATTCAGACAAATACCGGCAAAACCTCATCCACCTACGACAGGGCATACTCTGAGCAGAGAAGCGCCACACCGTTGTCTCTATCAGTGCCTCTCGGCCGTCAGTCCCACACGCAGCGCACCGTACTCCCATTCTTGCAAGGGCTGCTGCCTGATAGCGAAGGGCGGCTCAAGCAACTCGGACAAGAATACGGGGTGAGCCACAATAATCCTGTAGCGCTGCTCGAGCACGTCGGCTCAGACGCTGCGGGGCCATCCAGCTCCTTCCGTACGGCATGGGCAGTGCAGATGCTGCAGAAGGCACCGGCGACGTCACTGTGCTTTCCGATGACGACTTTTCAGACCTTATTCGTGGCCTCATCAAGAACAAGGACACCTGGGGCTCTCGGCCTCGGCACGGACGGTGGAGTCTGCCGGGCGCGCAGCCCAAAGTGGCCCTATTCCGAACGGAGCGCGGAGAGTGGGCGACGCCGAACGATTCGACGCCTACGACGCATATCTTGAAGCCTTCTATCTCGCCTTACAGTGATCATCACTTCAACGGGTTCATGTCAATGTCTGCGGCACGCCACTTTGGGGCTGAACGTTGCTGAAGACGACATGCTAAAAACTTCGTCAGGGGACGCGGTATTTGTTTCGCAAAGGTACGACCGAAAACTGGTGAATGGCCGGTGGGTGCGCTTGCATCAGGAAGATTTGGGGCAAGCGCTTTCGGTCGATCCGGGCATGAAGTATCAATCGGATGGTGGGCCTGGTGTGAAAGAGATCGCGAGGCTGTTTCAACAGTTACCTGAGTATTCGATGGTCTGAGCACCGCCTATATTCCCGTTGAGCACCACCCGGGATCACGCAATTATTGCTTGTTGAGCACCGGTGATTATTGTCATTGAGCACCATCATGCGAAGCTCCTTCTGCCGCGCGCCGTAACCGTGCGGCAGAAGGAGTAATTCTGATGGTACGTAAAATCAGGGCGAAGCTGGTCCTCCAGCTCCGAAACGACGGACTTTCATTCGCGCAGATCGAGTCACAAGGGGTGTCTCGTCACAGCGTCATTAAAGTCGAGCGTGCAGCCGCCCGCGAGAGCCTCACCTGGGATACAGCAGCCTCGATGAGCGAGACCGAGGTGTACGAGCGGCTCTTCCCCGACAGCGGTGCCCGTGAAAGTGTTTACGAGCAGCCTGACTGGCCCAAATTGCATCGTGAACTTGCGAAAGTTGGGGTCACGCTGAAGCTTCTCCATGCTGAGTACCGGGATCAGTGCCAGGTCGCTGGTCGTCCAAGCATGGGGTATGACCGATTCTGTAAAACGTACGCCGATTATGTGCGCACGCAGGGTGTTTCGTCGCGGGTGGGGCATAAAGCCGGTCAGACTGTTGAAGTCGACTGGTCAGGGCCGACGATGCAGCTGACTGACCCGGTGTCGAGGGCAACGACGCGAGTGTATTTGTTTGTCGGCTGTCTCCCGTTCTCGCGTTGCGGGTTCGTTGAGCCGACCCTCGATATGCGCCAAGACACGTGGCTTTCTTGCCACGTCGCCATGTTTGATTGGTTTACGGGTTCGGCCCCAAGGATCGTGCCCGACAATCTGAAAACCGGTGTACTCACTCACCCTCGCGAGGGTGAAGTGGTCCTCAATGATGCTTACCGAGAGCTCGCCGCACACTATTCAGCAGCAGTGCTGCCCGGCAGACCTCGCCACCCTAAAGACAAAGCGAGCGTGGAAAACACGGTCTGGAGCGTCGCGACATGGGTAATCGCGTCTCTTCGCCATCGAGAGTTCGCGACGCTCGCTGAGTTGCGTGTGGCTGTCTACGAGCAAATGGCTGCATTCAACCGAGAACCATTTCAAAAACGTGCCGGCTCCCGGCAGAGCATATTCGACAGCGAGGAACGGCCAAGACTTCGGCCTCTGCCCGCCGTCCCATACGAAATTAGCCGTTGGGTCTATGGGCGCAGAGTTGGGCGAGATGGTCACGTCGTGTGGGAGAAGAACCACTACTCGGTGCCCTACCCGCATGTGGGTGAACTCGTTGATGTGCGAGTCACAGCGCGCACTATTGAGATCTATCAAGGCGGTGACCGGCTCGCTTCCCATGTCCTCGCCAGGGAAGGCGTCACAGGCGAGCACTGCACGAGAGATAGCGATCTGCCCGATGGCCCCAAATATCAGGAGTGGGACGGCCCACGTGTGCGTGAGTGGGCGGCACGAATCGGTGAGCAGACAACAACCGTGGTGGCACGCATCTTCGCGTCGGTCCCCGTCGAGGAGCAAGGTTTGAACGCTGCGTTGGCGGTATTAAGACTTACTCGCCGGTACTCGAATAGCAGGGTGGAGCGAGCGTGCGAGATCGCGTTGGCCAGCAAAGTCCGGTCTCCTCGTTACGCGCATCTGCGCCCCATCCTTGAGACAAGGCAAGACGAGACCGCGAAACGGCACCCCAGGTTTGGCGACACTGCTGCTGGAATGAGAAATGACACTGCAACTGCTGCGGGATATGTGCGCGGCGCGGCCTACTACGGAGGGAACGCATAGTGACGATGATCGATACCGACACCAAGCACAAGCTCCGCGCGATGGGGGCAACTGCCCTCGTTGACGCATTGACTGGGCAAGATGACGCACTCACTCTCGGGATGCCATTCGGTGAGCGCATCAAGCTCGCAGTCGATGACGCCCACGCGTCGTTCTCGCAAACCAAAATCGAGGGGCTGATCCGGCGTGCAGGGCTCCGCTATCCAGATGCCGAACTCAGACGGCTCGATCTGCTCGAGGAACGCAGCCTTGACCGGGGCGTGATCGCCCAACTGGGGACGTGCACATTTATTGGTCGCGGTGAGAATGTCGTGTTCCAAGGCTTCACTGGGTCGGGGAAAACCTATTTGGGTTCAGCGCTCACCCGAGCCGCCTGCCAACACCAGTATCGGGCGCTTTACATTCGGATGCCTGACCTTGAAGAGGCGTGGCATGGCGCAGCAGACAAACCTGGCGGAAAGGAAAAGTTCTTGCGAAAGTATGCGGCGTACCAGCTGTTGACGATCGACGAGTGGCTCCTCGACCAGCCGAACGACAGTTTGCGTGGAATGCTTCTTGAACTCCTCGAGCGCCGTTACGACAGCGTCTCAACAGTGTTCTGCACCCAATACAAAAAGCCGGACTGGCATGACCGGCTCGGCGGTGACGTGCACGCCGACGCAATCATGGACCGTATCGTTCACCGCACAATCTGGGTAGAAACCGGGGAGACGAACATGCGCGAGTACACCGGGCGCGGATAGCCGACCAGCTGGTGGGCGGCAGTGTGCTTTGCTGGTGCTCACCAGCGCTACCCGACGGTGCTCAATCGCAATATTGCGTGGTGCTCATCGGCAATATCACCGGTGCTAACACCTACGAATACTCAGTTACCTATGCGAGACGATGGTCGCGCGGCATCAACGCAATTTTTCCATGCACTTTGCTTTGCATTGGCAATACAGGGAACTGATGCGCATGTGAAGAACTATTCGATCATGCTGTCCGGGTTGTCGGTGACGCTTTCACCCCTTTACGATCTTGGAAGCCACGCTCCATACAAGATGCCTGAAGGCGAAACGATGAAGCTGGCGATGTCGATTGACGGGGAGTACCGAGTGAACGGTATCGGGGTGAAACACCTGACTCGAGCGGGTCTTTCGCTTGGCCTGCGTGAGGAGGAGGCTCGCGAGCGAGCGTTCCGAATGCTTCGTGACACCCCTGAAGCGATGAGCCAGGCGGCAAAAGATGCGCGGCTGCGGCTGGGAGATGACCCATTCATTGCGGTGATGGTGGATTCAATCGCAGAATATGCAGGGTCGAAGGGTTGGATCGAAAGATCAACGACGGTGCCTTTGGCTGACTAGGTTCGTTAGTTTTGGGCGGCGGGCCGAGGATCGAGCAGCCCCTGTACCGGACGATCTACTTACTCGTGTAACGCGCGGGCACTGTACTTGGTGGCCCTGGTTGCTCACGCTCGGACCGAGACTATTCACCCGTTTATCGACGGCAATACTCGCACTTGTGCAGTCGAATCTTCGCAACAAGGGTCCTAGTGGATCAACTGCAGTGTTCATCTCGTGGGTGAGCCGGTGGTGTGCTCAAAGTATTTGTTGATCTACATCGGTCTTCGGGATGAGAGATCTGCGTCTTGACATCCTGCCTTTGAAAGTAGATTTGGCATCCAATATCCCCCGTTTTGAACCTTAGCCCGGATTCACCGATGAACGATCCGAAATCAATGCCCTGAGATAACGGAAATGCCTCTCTGACCTGGGAGAATAGTAGTTACCACACTGCAATTCACACCCAGCCAGGAAGGCATCTCTCAAATGCAATTCAACCACACCACCTCCGCGTTGTCAGCCGCTTTCGATGACAGTAATCTCGTGTCGGCTGCAGGCGTGGTGCCTGTGATGCGTCTGGCCGAGCGCGCGGGACTTTCCGCACTCACGCAGAAGCACCTCACCGTCCCCACCGATAAGGGCGCAAACGCGGGAGCAAAGATCATGTCACTGGTGGCGGGCATGCTCGCCGGAGCGGACTCGATCGAGGACATGCGCCTCCTCAGGCATGGCGGGATGCGTCGCTTGTTTGATCGCGTGTACGCGCCTTCCACGCTGGGCTCGTTTCTCCGCTCGTTCGAGTTTGGGCATGTGCGCCAACTCGACGCGGTCGCTGCTAGGTTCCTCACCGGCCTCACTGCGGTGAGCCCTGATCTGCTGCCCGCTGGCGTCGGGTACACGTGTGTGGATATTGACGACACGATCATCGAGGTCGAGGGATATCTGAAGCAGGGTGCATCGTTTGGGTATTCCGGGGTGCGCGGGTTGAACGCGGTCCTCGCGATCGCATCGACTCCCGAGTCCGCCCCGGTAATACTCACGCAGCGCCTTCGGAAAGGGTCAACGAGTTCTGCCCGGGGTGCGAAACGAGTGGTGTCGGACGCATTGGCCGTGCTCAAACGTCTGCCTGCCACAGGGCCTCGCCAAGTGTTACTGCGCGCGGATTCGGCGTACTACTCCCACGCGGTTGTGTCCGCTGCCCGCCACGCTGGTGCTGACGTGTCGGTCACCGTTCGCATGAACCCATCGATCAAACAGGCGATCGCGTCAATCCAAGATGCTGCGTGGGCCCCGATCGAGTACCCGGGGTCCACGCGCGATGAGGAAACTGGCCGGCTCATCTCCCGGGCTGAGGTCGCGGAGATCCCCTACACCGCGTTCACTTCAAAGAAGGGGCAACAGATCACGGGACGGCTCGTCGTGAGGCGTATCCCCGAGCTCGGCCCCAAAGCGCTCCGGGAACAGCCCACCTTGTTTGATACATGGCGGTTCCACGCGTTCTTCACCACCGTTGCAGCTGACGAACTCGACACGATCACCGTCGACCAGACGCACCGGCGCCATGCGGTGATTGAGCAGGTGAATGCTGATCTGAAAGCGAGCGCGCTCGCGCACCTCCCGTCGGGAAAGTATGCGGCGAACGCGGCCTGGCTGGTGCTCGCCGTGATCGCGTTCAACCTCACCCGCGCTGCCGCAGTGATCGCAGACCCGGGCGGGAAACTACGACGTGCAGTCACGGCAACGATCCGGCGCACCCTGATCAACGTACCCGCACGCATCGCCCGTTCAGCGAGAAAGCTCCGCCTGCATTTACCCGAACATTGGCCCTGGGCCACAGAATGGGCGGCTCTGCTCACACACTCCACGTCACCGCCCGGCATCTCGATTCCGTGACCATCCAGCCCGACCGGGCGCAACGATTGACCGTAGTGGAACATGCAGGACAACAGAGGCCTGAGGCTCAAACGCGCCCAGAAATCGGTAACGTCACTTCACCCGGGAAACGAGCTGCTTTGCAGCCACATCGGTGAATCCGGGCTTAGACAACCTGCCATCTGTTCAAAATTCGGAATTGGGATCGATGAAGGGCATGGCTACCTAATTTTAATGCCCGGTGTTTTCCCGTCGTAGCTTGTACTCACGCTCTGCATCGTGAATTACTACTGAGGTTGAGTACTGGTGAGTTTTCTCTGTCCAGTAGATTTCGAGCGTGTCTCTTGGATCGAGATACCAGATGCCATACCCAGGAACTTTAGGGTCAATTTCAGTGTGAGTGAGCACCAATTTCTTGTCATTCAAAGATCGATCAACAATACGATAATGAAAATCCGTAGCAATTGGCGGGTGGAGTTTTTTCAAATGCCATATTTCTCCGATGCCCAGTTTTAAGGTGAATGCGTATTTCCGACGTTCTACCCATTTTGCAATGAGAAATGGCACCCCGCGGATCGTTAAGGTGGTCACCGCGGCGGTAATTACGCTGATAACGATCGTGCTAATTATCTCCATGATGCTCCGGAATTCGATGCGGCTTCGAAGCTTTCGCCCTTAACTATCCCGTCAAGGAGAAGGGTTTCGAGTCGAGGCCTGAATGAAAATTGATTGTACGCGGATGGATTCGTGCACAGTCTTCCTGCTGTTAGAGCGCCGAGGTCGCTGGTCGGCGGTTCTCTCGTTCTCGCCAGGCGGCGATATCGGTAGCGAGTAAGCCCTGCCATTCGATGTCGGTCTGCTCAAGGAGCAGGTCACCAGCCACGTAGGCCTCTTGCAGTGCTGTGATCTGATCCTCGACGATGCCCTGTCGCTGCATACCGATGCTATTGACACCCTGAATGCGCGACGGCGAGCCGTACGCCTTGACGTATGGGGGCAGGTCTCGGGCGACGGGTGTGCCCATGCCGATCATGCACCCCGCGCCAATAAAGGTGCGTTGGTGCACTGAGGCGTTCATACCGATGTTGACACGGTCGCCGATGACGCAGTGGCCGCCGATGCTGACTCCGGCACTTACGGTGGCATTCTCGCCGAGCAGCACGTCGTGGGCGAGGTAGGCGCGGTTGAGCACCCAGGTGCCTGCGCCTACAGTGGTGGCGCGGTAGCTGCCCTGGTGAATGACGACGCCCTCGCGGATCACCGCACCCTTGCCGATGTGCACACCGGCGTGGGCCAGCTCGCCCGTCCAAGCTGCGTTTTGCACGTGGTCGGTCATCTCGGGTGGTGCTCCGAGTTGTGCGCCGGGGCCGATCCACGCATCATCTTCGATGACACAGGGCCCGAGGATCACGGCACCGGGACCGATCGTAACGTTCTCGCCGATCTGGACACCCTCGCCGATAAACGCGAGCGGGCTGATGCGCTCACTCACCCGCAGCACCCAGCTTCACGCTCTGGCCAGTCTTTGCCGACTCGATTGAGGCCTCGCAGACGCGAAGCACAGCGAGTCCTTCACTCAAGCTCACTGCTTCACTGGGCTTTCCAAGAATACGGTCGCGGAAGGCTTCCTGCTCGCTCTTGAGAGGTTCGCGCTTGTCGAGAGCAAAGCGGGTAACGGTGCCCTCGCTCACGCCGCGGAAGTTGGTCATTGCTTCCCAGTCGCTATTGGTGGTGCCATTTTCGTAGAAGGTGAGGTCAGCGGTCAGCGTGTCGGCAATAAACGCACCGCGCTCGCCAGTAACGAGTGTCAGGCGTTCTTTGAACGGCGTGAGCCAATTGATGAGGTGGTTGGTGATGGTGCCATCCGCGAGCTTCGCCGCGATGGTAATCATGTCCTCATGCTGTCGACCGCTCTGGAACGCTGTTTGAGCGGCTACCTCTGCATAGCTTGAACCGGCAAGCCATGCAGTGAGGTCGAAATCGTGGCTGCCGAGATCCTTGACTACGCCTACGTCAGCTATGCGCGCTGGGAAGGGGCCTTGGCGGCGCGTGTGGATTTGGTAGACCTCACCAAGTTCGCCGTGTTCGAGGCGCTTACGCAACTCTATGAGAGCTGGGTTGAATCGTTCGACGTGGCCGACCGTTCCGATAAGTCCGCGGCTCTCGAAGGCTTCGACGAGTCGGTGGCCTGCCTCAAGCGAGTGGGCGACCGGCTTTTCGATTAGGGCGTGCACTCCGGCCTCGGCAAAAGCGATACCGACTTCCTCGTGGTACTGGGTTGGAACAACTACTATCGCGGCATCGATGCCGTGGGCGATAAGCGTATCGACCGAGTTATAAAGAGGCAACTTGCCAGCCACTCCGTGGGGGTCACCCATTGCGTCAGCGACTGCGACTAGGTCGACGCCTTCGACCTCCCGTGCGACGCGCGCGTGGTGACGGCCCATCATTCCGAGGCCGATGATTCCCATCTTGATTGTCATGCTTTGTTTTCGCTTTCGTCGGACGGTTCGTTCGTTTCGGATCGCTGCTCGTGCAAACGGGCTTCCATGAGAGCGACGGATCTTGCCAGCTGAGTAACTCGAGCATCGCTACGCGCTTTTGCGCGCACCGTTGCCGCAGCGAAGAGCAGACCTGCAATCACAAACAGGTAAAGCAAGAAGTCGACGCCGCGCCCAACCCCAAAAAGATGGGCAACGGTTGTGAGCGCATCGGGAAACACGATCGCTAGTATTGCCCCGACAGCGAAGAGAAGTGCGAGGATCCGCTTCAACGCGAGGGAGCGGTCACCGGGCAAAAACCTGGCCATAAGCAGGGCTGTGATGACAATGCCGAGAATGAGGATGAACTGGAAGAGAATCATTTGCGCCTAACGAATCACTAGGTCGATGAGGATGTTGAATGAATTCCACAGCGACTGGCCCTTGGCCTTGGAGTAGTCGGTGTACAGCACTTCGACCGGGTGCTCAGCGTACGGGAGGCCTGTGCGACCGAGTTGCACGATGATCTCGGTGCCATGAGCCATACGGTCTTGTTTCAGATGAATGCGCCGCAGCGCATCTTGGCGAATAACACGAAGGCCGTTATGGGCATCGGTGAGCTTGGTCTTGGTGCTCCAGTTGGTTACGGCAACGGCGGTCTTGAGCACGATCTTTTTTAATATTCCCGGCTTGGTGCGATCGTCGAGGAAGCGGGAACCAAAGACGATTGCAAGATCGTCGTCGCGAGACTTCTGGATCATCTCACTAGCATCGATAACTCGGTGCTGGCCGTCGGCATCGAATGTGACCACATAGCCAGCCCCGCGCTCGAGCGAATACTCGAAGCCCGTCTGCAAAGCTGCACCCTGGCCGAGGTTGATCGGGTGGTGGATCAAGCGAGCGCCTGCAGCACGAGCGATCTCGCCGCCGCCGTCATTAGACCCATCATCGATACAGACGATGTTTGGGAAGACTGGCAACAGATCAGTGATGACACCCGCAATGACGGTTGCCTCGTTGTAAAGGGGGATCACGACCCAAGCGTCGCCGTTCTGCTTCGGAGCACTGGCGGGCGGCGCTTCGTGTGCCGGGGAACTGGCAGGGGTTTCGGTCATGCACCTATTCTTTCAGATCTAGCTCTGACTATTCGGCAGAAGGTGTTTCGTACTTGCTGAGCAGCCATCGACCGGGTACGTTTGTGGCAAAGTCTCAATCATTGGTTGAGACATTTTCTTAAGGGGAAGAATTTTGTCGAATCGCACATGGCCCGCACGCCTGCGCCGAATCATTATCACCGGCGCAGCGGTGTTGGCGGTGGCAATCACCCCTTTGTATGCATCGCCAGCCCCTACACATGCTGCGCCGGTTGCAGGATTCAACGCGGGCAATATTATCGATGACTCCCTTTTTTATAACGGCAACGCAATGGTGGCTTCTGAGGTGCAGAGCTTTTTGAATCAGCGTCTTTCGAGTTGCAGGATCGGCAAGCCGCCTTATATGCCCGGTGCGCTCTCTCCGAGCGGGTCAGGCAATATTATTGCGAATAACTGTCTTAAGGACTTTCGTCAGACCACTACGAGTCAGCCGGGAGACAGATACTGTTCCGCCTATGCCGGGGCTGTTAATGAGACCGGTGCACAGATTATCGCGAAGGTCGGGCAAGCGTGCGGCATCAGCCAGAAGGTGCTCCTGGTGATGCTCGAAAAAGAGCAGAGCCTGCTGACTGACGACTGGCCTGTAACGCGCCAGTACAATTACGCCATGGGAATGAACTGCCCTGACAGTGGCCCGAACAACTCGGCGAACTGTGATGCGGAGAGTGCTGGATTTTCAAAGCAGCTCTACCTCGGCGCACGCCAGCTGAAGGTTTATAAGGGTAACCCTGATTCTTTCAACTACAAGCCATTCCGGAATAACATCATTCAGTGGAACCCGAACCCTGGCTGCGGCACTTCACAGGTCTATATCGAGAACTGGGCAACCGCTGCGCTCTACATTTACACGCCATACCGCCCAAACCAGGCCGCATTGGACGCTGGCTGGGGAACTGGTGATAGCTGCTCAAGCTACGGCAATCGAAACTTCTACAACTTCTACAAGCAGTGGTTCGGTTCGCCAGCGGGCATTGCAACAGTTGGCGCTATTGGGGCGAAGTACACTCAACTTGGTGGCAAAAGCAGCTGGCTCGGTGCGCCCCTGCAAGTGCAGATTTGCGCAACGAATGGAGACTGTTGGCAGCAGTTCACCAATGGGCGTATTTATCTCTCTGGAGAGGGTGCCTTTGCGACTCGTGCTGAGTTTATTACGTTGTGGAACCAGCAGCCTGATGCGATGCGTTTGCTGGGTTATCCAACGAGCGATCCAAGCAGCACGGGAAGTGACTACACACAGTCATTTGCTGGCGGTGGAATTACTGTGACGAATGGTGTCCCTGCGATCACCTCATCGAAGGATCCATGGACATCGGCGATTCTCACGAATTCGTGGTTGGGTGTTTCGAAGAACGCGAAGTCGTGCAATTCAGCTGGTTGCTGGCAGCAGTTTGCGAATGGTCGTCTCTACTCGTCTGATGCTGGTGTGTTTGGTACTCGTGCTGAGTTCATCACGCTATGGGAGCAGCAGCCTGACGCGATGCGGGCCTTGGGTTCGCCAACGAGCAATCCAAGTAGCACGGAAAGCACCTACACGCAGACTTTTGCTGGTGGTGCGATTAGCGTGACGGATGGTGTTCCTTCGATCACGGCCACGAATGATCCGTGGGTTTCTGCGATCTTGGCGAATTCGTGGTTGGGTGTTTCGAAGAACGCGAAGTCGTGCAATTCAGCTGGTTGCTGGCAGCAGTTTGCGAATGGTCGTCTCTACTCGTCTGATGCTGGTGTGTTTGGTACTCGTGCTGAGTTCATCACGCTATGGGAGCAGCAGCCTGACGCGATGCGGGCCTTGGGTTCGCCAACGAGCAATCCAAGTAGCACGGAAAGCACCTACACGCAGACTTTTGCTGGTGGTGCGATTAGCGTGACGGATGGTGTTCCTTCGATCACGGCCACGAATGATCCGTGGGTTTCTGCGATCTTGGCGAATTCGTGGTTGGGTGTTTCGAAGAACGCGAAGTCGTGCAATTCAGCTGGTTGCTGGCAGCAGTTTGCGAATGGTCGTCTCTACTCGTCTGATGCTGGTGTGTTTGGTACTCGTGCTGAGTTCATCACGCTATGGGAGCAGCAGCCTGACGCGATGCGGGCCTTGGGTTCGCCAACGAGCAATCCAAGTAGCACGGAAAGCACCTACACGCAGACTTTTGCTGGTGGTGCGATTAGCGTGACCGATGGCGTTCCCTCGATGACCTCAACCGTGGGGAATTAGCTTGCAAACAGTTGATACGCGGTATGAGGGGACCTTGAGCTTGTGGTTTGGCAATGAGTAACGTTCGGGACCTAGGCCTGAATGCCCGCAATGTTTCACCTTCGATGCTGCCGATAATCGGTCGACTTGCCCTAATCTCGCCTGTTTTTGATCGATTGAACGTTGAGCTTCAGGCGTACGCTCATTGGGTAAGATTGAGCTAGATTGTCATGAACTCTGAACTGCCTGGGGGAAACTTTGAACGAGATCGTTAGCACACCTCAGTTAGTGCCGATGAACGATCTTTCTAGAGCGATTGATGCCGAGCGTGCTGCTCTTGATGACGCAGCGCGACGGGTGCTTGATTCCGGATATCTTGTGATGGGTCCAAATCATAATGCGTTCGAAGAAGAACTTGCGGCATACCTCAATGTTCGAAGCGTGCTTGGCGTCGCGTCAGGAACCGATGCTTTGGAGTTGGCATTCAAAGCAGCGATGCCGGACGGAAAGACCTCAATTCTCACGGCCGCCAACGCTGGCGGCTACAGCTCTACAGCGGCAAGACGTGCCGGTTACTCTATTCGATACGCTGACGTTGACCCAGATTCCCTCTGCCTGAGCCTCCCAACTATTGCTGATGCATTGAGTGAAGATATCGGACTGGTCGTCATTACACATCTCTATGGAAACTTCACGGACATTCGAGCAATGGTCGACTATTGCCACGCTCGTGGCGTGCGAGTTGTCGAGGACTGTGCGCAAGCCATTGGAGCTTTTCGCGACGAAGGTGCCGCTGGCACTGTAGGTGATATCGCGGCGACGAGCTTCTATCCGACGAAGAATTTGGGCGCGTTAGGTGATGGCGGAGCAATCATTACGAATAGCGAAGAGACTTCAGCCAGAGTGAAGCTTCTTCGCCAATACGGTTGGGCGTCCAAGTACAACGTCTCGATCGCCGGTGCGACGAACTCTCGACTGGACGAGATTCAAGCCGCGTTTCTTAGGGTGCGCCTTCCGCTACTTGACGAACGAAATCAAAGACGCCGCAAAATTATCGCTCGTTACATGCAGGCCGCCGAAGGGGGGCCTGTGAAGGTGCGGACGGCCGTGGGTGAGCACCATGCCGGGCACTTAAGCGTTGCCACAACTGACGATCGTGAGGGCGTGCGGGCACAACTGTTGCGTGCCGGCGTTCAAACCGACATTCATTTCCCAATCCCGGATCATTTGCAAGCTGGTTTTGGAGTGGCCGCTCAGCGGCTGCCGACCACCGAGAAGCTCGCGCAGAGTGTATTCTCCCTTCCATGCTTCCCCGAACTCACTGAGACCGAAGTAGACGCAGTGTGCGGTGCTCTGGAGTCACTTGTATGAGTCGTGATCTCATGTACAGCATCGTCGTTCCCGTTTATGGAAATGCCGAGAGCATCTCACCGTTAGTGCAGCGACTCGCTGGCGTCGCGGGTGAACTCGACGAGCCAATGGAAGTTGTCTTCGTTATTGATGGGTCGCCTGACGACTCAGCTAAACGTCTCAGGTGGGAACTTCCAAATCCAAACTTCTCCGCCCAGATTCTGGAGCATTCTCGAAACTTTGGCTCATTTGCGGCGATCCGAACCGGAATGGCCGCTGCGCGAGGCAAATACATCGCGGTGATGGCCGCAGATCTGCAGGAGCCGCCTGAGCTAGCCATTGAGTTCTTTCGTGCGCTTGCCAGCGGATCTGCAGATGTTGCAGTTGGCCAGAGAGAATCACGTAGCGATCCGCGGTCGTCTCAGGCGGCAGCCTCAGTATTCTGGAAACTTTATCGAAAGCTAATTTTCCCGGAAATGCCTGAGGGCGGGGTCGACATTTTTGCTTGCAACAGCATCGTAGCCGCAGAGATCTTGAAGTTGGAAGAATCGCATTCCAGCCTTATTGGCCTCTTGTATTGGGTTGGATTCCGTCGAGTCGAAATACCGTATGAACGCAGAGCTCGCGAGCATGGCGAAAGTGGATGGTCTTTTTCAAAGAAGGTTAGGTATCTGCTTGACAGCGTCTTTTCGTTTACCGATCTACCTCTGAGCATGCTCATTGGTGTCGGAGCTGTCGGTGCTGTGCTGACGGCAATTGTCGGAGCTATTGTTACGGTGTCGTTCTTCCTCGGCTCAATCGTAGAGCCAGGCTATACGCCTCTTATGTTGGTGATTCTGTTCTCAACATTCACACTTCTCGTGGGTCTTGGAATCGTGGGGACTTATGTGTGGCGAGCGTTTGAGAACACAAAACGACGACCCGGTGCAATCGTAATGAGCAAGTGGACACAGGGTGATCGTGAGTCGTATTAAGGAAGGGCTGGATCGGCCGCTTCTGAGATTTCTTCTTGTTGGTGGGGTCAATACCCTGGCTACCGGAGTACTTGTTGTTCTGCTGAGCTTGGTTATGTCGGGATGGGTTGCGTTCACCATTTCATTCGCAATTGGATTGGTGTTCTCTGTTTTCATGACTGGACACTGGGTGTTTCAAGCCGAGACAACGCTCGCCAGGGTGTTGACGTTCGCACTCGCATACTCCGTTATTTACCTATGTGGCCTTGCACTCGTGCACATTCTGACGCTATTTCAGGCGCCAGCAATCTACAACGGATTTACTGTGTTTGTTACAGCACCTCTGGGCTTCCTAGCTGGTAAATATGTATTTAAGCGAGATCGCACTTCGGAAGGCAGCTCATGACCAACTACTTTGTGCATTCCAACGGAATCTGCGAAACAACATCAGTCGGAAAAGATACCACAATTTGGGCATTCACCCACGTGCTTCCTGGAGCCAAAATTGGAAGCAATGTGAACCTCAACGATTATGTTTTCGTTGAAAACGATGTAACGGTTGGCAACAGAGTCACTGTGAAGTCCGGCGTGCAACTGTGGGATGGAACTGAACTCCACGATGACGTGTTCGTGGGACCGAATGTCACATTTACCAATGACCGATTCCCACGCAGTAAGCAGTACCCGGAATCTTTCCCGCGAACTGTCGTTGAGAAGGGGGCCTCGATTGGAGGCGGCGCGGTTATCCTGCCCGGTATCCGAATTGGCCAAGGGGCGATGGTTGGTGCAGGAGCAGTGGTCACTCGAGATGTTCCACCGCACGCCATCGTTGTGGGAAATCCCGCGCGAATTACGGGTTATTCAACTTTCAATGGTCCTGCGCGTGAGCCATCTGTGTCAGCAAGGGATACCTCAGATTCGACCGCCCAGAGAAACCCTGAACTGCCTCTCTACAAACTGACGAAGGCAGTTGACATGCGAGGAAGTCTCGTCGTAGCCGAGTTCGGGACAGACCTACCTTTTGTGCCACAGAGGTTCTTCATCGTCTACGATGTGCCTTCCCGTGATGTTCGAGGCGAACACGCGCATCGCGAGTGTGAGCAGTTCCTCGTGTGTGTGAAGGGTTCATTGCGGGCGATCGTCGATGACGGCGTACAGCGAAGCGAATACTTGCTCGATAGCCCGAATATCGGTTTGCATATGACCGCGATGACGTGGGGAACACAATTCGCTTATTCAGACGACGCCGTTCTCGCAGTGTTCGCATCTCATCCGTATGACAACAACGATTACATCCGTGACTACACTGAGTTCAAACAGATCGTTCGCGGACATCATCAGTGAAACAATCGTCTAATGCGACTCTCGGAAGATTCCAGAATGGGTTGGCACATTTTGGGACTAAGTATCTGACGCCAACGGTGCTGACATCTGTCTATTTGATGCTGGCATCTGCCCTGTTTGTTGCGATGGTGCCGAGGTTCGGTTTCGTCAGTGTAGCCTTGATGTTCACCTCTTTGCTGGCCATCGCTACGCTTCCGGGCGCTGCCCTGGTGCGGCACATCTTTCCGAGGCCGGGCCTGTTCCAAATCGCAATCATCGGCACGACGCTCGGGCTCGGACTGCTGGCCATTGGTGGGCTCATTTCTCAGATTACGGGCGTTTTCGAGGCTCGTTGGATTCCGTCGGCATTTGCACTGCTTCTTTGGGCTGTTCCTAAAAGGGCAAAGAAAGCTGAAGTTGAGGCTCACCCTAGTTTTCCCAAACTTGGCATTCTGGGGTCATTAGCCGCTTTGGCTACACTATTGCCCTCACTGTGGACTGCGCTGAAGGTGCAGCGCACAGCGTGGGATGGTTGGTACCAGCTGCATCATGATTTGACTTTCCAGATGGCGCTGGTTGGAGAGGTGTCATCTCGCATCCCGACTGAGTTTCCCTGGATAGGTGAGACCCTGAGCTACCCATGGCTATTTCATTCAGCCATGGGGGTTTGGGCTTCCACTGCAGGTGCCACGGCAGGGAGTATTGTGCTCAATGCGTGGCCGATTCTGTATGTCGGATTGATGCCAGCCATTATTTCAGTGACTGCTTGGCACCTCACTCGACGCAGCGAGGTGGCATTTGCTGCGCCAGTAGTATTCACACTGGTGCACGGTCTTGTATTTGGTGTCGGGCTTTCTCAGCAGTATCCTCTCTTCCAGGTGAGCCCGACTCGTGATTTCGCTCACCTATTCATGCTGCTCGCAGTTTTGAGCCTGTATCGGCTGCTTGCTCCAGGGAAGATCCAACCGTTCAACTGGTGGTGGCTTACGGTGCTGTGTCTCAGTGCATTTGTCACGACGGGAGCCAAAAGCTCCTCGCTTCCGCTCATCTTGGGTGCTGTGGTCGGCGCAATCTGCGTACTCGTGGCATCGCGTCTGTGGCACTGGTCTCATTTTGCTGTGCTCTTTGCTCTAGTTACGTCGTCCGTGCTCGCGTTTCTCGTTGTCACACCTGTGCGTGGTCACAACGACGCAGTGATCATTGCTCCGCTCTCGTTCACGCATGACCCTACGGTCGATCTGCCCAGCGCGGCAATGAGTGTTGGCGTGTTGCTTGTCGCGATACTCGGCATGTGGTTTCTTCTCGGTAAGAGTTCTTCTGAAAACTGGCTTGCAGCAAGCTTCACCGTCGGTGTGTGCCTTGCTGGGCTTGCCGGGGTGGCGCTATTGGGCCATCCGGGCCTGAGCCAATTGTATTTTTGGCAGGGTGCACAGCCGCTGTTTGTAATCGGGCTGGCCTGGGCTGGAAGCCTGCTCTTTCGAGAGCATGGATGGCGAGCTGCCATCGGTGCGCTCATGATCTTCGTGGTGGGACACCTGCTCTGGGCGCTTTTCCCCATCCCCTGGCTGGTAGCAATGTCAGTCCTGCTGATGGCTCTGGTGACCGCGCTGGTACTACACCGAGCAGGCCTGGAGAAATCCACGATGCTTCATTGGCGACTTCCAATGTGGGCGAGCATCGCTGCGACTGCGGCTTTCCTTTCCTTGGCGCCACAGGTGATACAAATCCCAAAGGCCTACGTGGGTGGCTCCGTAGCAGATTCCTCGACGCCGGGCGCGATCCACGCATCCCAATTGGAAGCATATGAGTTCATTCGAGCCAACTCCGGAAAGTATGACAAGATCATTTCGAATAAGCACTGCTATAACGGGACACTCGAGTCCTCGGACTGCGATGGTCGGTGGTTTGCGGCAGCCGCTTTCGCCGAGCGAAGAGTGCAGATAGAGGGATGGGCCTATACGCCGAAGGGGCCTGATTCGGTATGGGTAAGAGATCGAATTGTAATAAATGATGAATTCATCACCAATCCATCGCTTTCGGGTACACGGGAACTTCTTGAAGACGGGGTCATGTTTGTCTTTGTGGACAAAAGAGAGCCTTTTAGCCCAGACCTAGGTAGCTTTGGGTCCTTGGAGTATGAGGGCGAGTGGGCGCTGGTGTATTCACTCGGAGCGTCCCGCTGAGGACTCATGCTTCCTGTTACCGGCTGATTCTTACAAGACGAGGAGCCTAGCAGTGGTTGGCCCAGCGCTACGCTGCTTTGGTGCGTAGCCACTTTATCTAGCGAACACCTCGACCGATATTGGCAATATCGCCCTCGAGCCGTGAAACGGCGTCACCTGCCTGGAGTGCTTCGTTGAGAATAGCGAAGGTGGCGCGGTAGGCGTCTACCACCTGTGTGATGTCCGCTTCATCGTGAGCCGCAGTGACGTTGTGCGTTGCGATCATCAACACGCCATTGCGACTCATCTCTTGCATGAAGAGATATTTCAGAGAATCAATATCTGGCGTATCAGGGTTCCAGACGACAAACTTCCATGCGTCGTGCCCAGCAAGGTGAACGATGTCGCCGAGCCCGGCCGCGTCGATCTCTGCTTCGACGTGTGCCGCCAACTTATGCCCGGTCTGGGCGATCTGGGCGATGACATCGGTGTTCTTGATCCGCTCAAGCACGACCTTCGCAGCCGTCAGCGACAGCACTTCTCCACCAAAGGTGCCAGAGATAAATGCTGTCTCGAGGATATCGAGCAACTCCGCGCTGCCGACAATTGCCGACACTGGGTAGCCATTTGCAATGCCCTTTCCGAAAGTTGCGAGGTCTGGGGTGACGCTAAAGTACTCTTGTGCCCCACCGCGAGCAAAGCGGAAACCTGTCACCATCTCATCGAAGACAAGCAGCGCGCCATATTTGTGTGCGAGTGTTTTCACTCCCTCCAGGTATCCCGGTTCAGGCCAGATCAGTGTCATCGGCTCAATTACGACAGCGGCAATTGGGCGCGCTCTAAGTTCCGCTTCAAGCACGGCCAGATCGTTGTATGGAATTGGATGCACAAGATCTACATATGCCTGTGGCACGCCAAGCGCACGGGACGGCATGCTGCCGATAAACCAGTCTTGCCAGCCGTGGTAGCCGCATGTGACGATATGCTCTCGACCGGTATGTGCGCGGGCAATACGAATAGCGGCGGTCGTGGCATCGCTGCCATTTTTGCCGAACTTGACCTTCTCGGCGCATGGCACTAGATCGATGACCAGTTCTGCCACCTCTGCCTCGATCGGATGGGTGAGCGAGAGCGTGGTGCCTCTCTCTAGCTGCTGAGTGATTGCGGCATTGATTTCTGGGTCCGCGTAGCCGAGGTTCACAGACGCGAGTGCGCTCATGAGATCGACGTACTCATTCCCGTCGATATCCCAGATGCGACCGCCACTTGCGCGATCCGAGTACAACGGTGCGAGTCCCGCGGGAAGCGTCTTGATCGACTTGGAGAATGTCTGTGTGCCGAGCGGAGTGAGCTTCTCAGCGCGCGCGAGTTGTTCAAGAGATTTTTGGTAGCGTCCTGACGGTGCGTTCATGAATATCACTCCTTTACTATCCCCCGGAGTTCCGGGCGAGATCTTGATTGGTACGTGTGAGCGAAGGCTCCGCTTCGAGGAGCCTGAGGATATCAGCCTGAATAAACAACTTGTCTGTCGTGTAAAGCCGCTCGTAGACGGTCTGCACAAAACTCAAATCCTCCGGTATATCAACTGTCCAGCGCAGATTTGAGTGGTCGACCGGTTGAGTGACGTTCCACTTTGAGAAGGAATCTGAGCGTGAGTAGAGTCCCATCGTCACGTGCTCGCGTTCGCTCGTAGAAAGCGCGGATTTCAAAAGCCGTTTGAATGCATTAGCGGCAAAAACTTCAACGTCGAGCCCGTCTGGGAACGTTGGGGGCAGCACATTTGACGTGTAATCACACTGATTGCTGAGATGTTCCTCAATAACTTGATCAATAACCATAGGATCGGTCAGCGGGCAGTCAGCGGTTAG
>JAUCCH010000100.1:0-40830 GCA_034676385.1 Leucobacter sp. | reverse complement strand
TGAACGCTCCCACCTCGAACATCATTAGTGCAGCTGAACTGACTGTTTGCACATTCTTGGGCTTGCCCGTCACCTGCAGCGAGCGCACGGTTCGTTGAGTGCGGGGGAGTGGAAGCGCTCGTCGTTCACGGGCACCGAGCTCTACGAAAAGACCATCGGTATTATCGGCCTCGGCCGTATTGGTGCGCTCGTTGCCGAGCGTCTGCGTGGCTTCGGCGTTGAGATCCTTGCATACGACCCCTACATTCCGGCTGCTCGTGCAGCCCAGTTGGGTGCCGAGCTCGTTGAGCTCGACGAGCTAGTCAAGCGTTCGGACTTTCTGACGATCCATATGCCGCGTACCCCTGAGACACTCGGCATGATCGGTGAGGCCCAGCTCAAAGCGATGAAGCCCACTGCGTATGTGGTCAACGTTGCCCGTGGTGGCCTCATTGACGAGGACGCACTTCTTGCCGCGCTTGACGCTGGTGAAATTGCAGGAGCCGCGCTCGACGTCTTTGTGCAGGAGCCGCCGAAGGACAACTCGCTGACCGGTCACCCGAAGGCGAATGTCACCCCACACCTTGGCGCTTCAACTGAAGAAGCGCAAGAGAAGGCTGGCGTCTCCGTGGCGAAGTCGGTGCGTCTTGCACTGGCAGGTGAGCTCGTCCCAGACGCGGTAAACGTAGCCGGCGGAACAATCAACGAGTATGTAAAGCCAGGTCTTCCACTCACCGAGAAGCTCGGCCAGATCTTCGCGGGTCTCGCCCAAGGCCCGATCACCTCGCTTGACGTCGAGGTGCACGGTGAGCTCAGTGAGCACAACGTGCAGGTGCTGCGCCTCGCAGCGCTCAAAGGCGTCTTCTCAAAGATCGTCAGTGACCCAGTGTCATACGTCAACGCGCCGTTGATCGCAGAACAGCGCGGTGTTGAGGTTCGCTTCAGCGTCGACGCTGTTTCGGAAAGCTATCGCAACGTGATCACGCTGCGCGGCACGACAGCAGAGGGCACGCAGCTTTCAGTTTCGGGCACACTCACTGGCCCGAAGCAGATCGAAAAGATCATCGCGATTAACGGATACGAGCTTGAGCTTCCGATTAGCCAGCACCTGGTTGTCTTTAGCTACGAGGATCGCCCTGGTATCGTGGCTGCCTACGGTGGGCTGCTGGGCGAAGCAGGAGTGAACATTGCAGGGCTGCAGATTGCGCGCGATGCGAAGAAGGGCACCGCGCTTTCGGTAAGCTTTCGGTCGATGCCGCGGTTCCGTCTGAACTCATCGAGAAGCTCGGCAACGCGATTGGCGCAGATATGCTGCGCACGATCGACGTACTGAGTGACTGAATAGGAGTTGCGTAGGCGCCTCTGATCGGGGTGCGATCTCGTAGGCGATTTTTGTTACGCTACCCAGCCACGATTCGCAGCGGGGAGAACTAGGGCTCACCCGCTGCAGATCGTTGAGTGCGTGCTGAGTGGTCTATTTTGCAGGAATAGCGAGCAATTCTCTGAGAGCAGCATCGACTTGCGGTATGAACTCGGGGTTTATTGCAAATAGCCCGAGATGACCAGAAACGTCTTCAATCACACGAAGAGTGCTGCCGGGAATAAGTGCCTGTTCCGAGGCACAGTCTCGAACTGGGAAAAACATGTCTTCGCTAATAGGCATTACATAGGTAATGGCGGTGATTCGGTTGAGGGCTGCAGCAAGGTCTCCGTCCGTGTGACGAGAAACGTCACCGCGTTGCCACTTCCAAGCCATTGTGAGCAGGGCGTTTGGATCCATTACTGTGAAGTATGGCTCTAAGAATCCAGAGAGAAAACTCTCCATCGATTCGAAGCCCAATTCTGACCACTTTTCTTGTTTCCAAAACTCGGTTGAGAACCCCATGACACCCCACCAGTGTGCGTGTCGGGTGAGGCCATCCTTGACTTGGGTATGTGAAGTGTATCGCCACCGTTCCATCCCGAATCTGACCAGATTTGCTCATTCAGGGATTGGGTGAACAGGAAATCGTGGGGAGTGTTCTTTGCAGTTCCCGCAATTGGTGCTGCGCGGAGTACCTTCTCGGGAAATCTCACCGCCCACTCGTACGTTTGCTGGGCACCCATTGAACCACCGACTACTAGCGCGAGTTGTTCGATCCCGAAGTGTTCCCTCAGCAGACGCTCTTGCGCAACGACGTCGTCACCGATGCGCACGTTCGGAAACGCTGACATTGTAATCGTTGGGTCTTCGGTGTTGTGCGGAGAAACTGAGAGGCCATTACCGATCTGATTCACGCACACTATGAAGTACTTTTGTGGGTCAAGCGCGTGTCCATCCCCAATGTAGGCATCAGCCCAGATCTGGTGAGTCCCCGAATACCAGGTGGGGATCAAAATGACGTTGTTTTTGGCTACGTTGAGCGTTCCCCAAGTTCGAACGGCGAGCCAACAGTCTTCAATGACCCCGCCTGCTTCGAGCTCAAGCGGTCCGATTGGAATTCGGACAAAGTCCTGATGGATCTCGTTTGAGTAATAGTCGTTCGCGATCATTATGTGCACTCCGTTGTGTCTGCCATCGAGCCGAGTCGCTGACGGTAGTTTCCATCTTGCACTTTCTGAGCTCACAGCAACACCGGCGAGAAGTCCAGAATTTCCCCCCCCCTGACCCGACAACCGGCGGGTTAGGTTAATTGTTCGTTGTAGGGAGTTCGAGTACGCGGGAGTTATGCAGTCGCCATCTGAGAAATGCGAGGCCCAAACGGGTGCGTCCGAGCCCAGTCAGTGGGTCAAAACCCAATTTCGAGACGACGACTTCCAACCGAGTGGTTACTGTGCTGTGGTGCACGCCGATTACTCTCGCGGCTTCTCGAACGCTAGAAGTTTCGACTAACGCAGACAAAGTGGCACGCCCCCAGCCAATTTCCGTAATAGCGTCCATTGCTGCAGCATCGCTGTCGGACCGCTCAGTTACTGGCAGGTCTGCGAACATTTCAGCGAGCCCGCCGAGGCCATCAGCATTTACAGGAACTAAACTCTTGCCTTCGTACAGTCTCAATGCGATGAGCGCGGTGCTGAATGAGCGCCCGAGATCCTGTGTATCGGTAGCGATTCCCATCCCAATTGGAGCGCCGCGTGATTCAGGGCCCTCAGTCGTGAGAATTGCGTGCACCGGGCCAAACGCCGTCCAAACGACATCCTCTGGGCCTTTCGGGCGTTGTAACCATACTGCGAAGAGAGGCGCTATAACTACTCGATACTTTGTCGATGTAGATAACTGCAATCGCGCGACGAAGTTCGCACGATCCTGTAATGGAGTGCGTTCATCGACGAGTGTTGCGAGGTCTCGTCGGGTTGCTTCAATTCCGGTGGATCGGGCATTACGCTCGACTCGAAGCCGGATCGCAAGTGCAAGGCGCTCGAGGATGATTGTGTCATTTGCGTGAATAGTACTGGGCTCCCCTGCTCAATCCAAACGCTCGTTATCTCATTGATCTCCGCGATGAGACGCGCGTGCGGCGGTTCGCCCTGTATGTCTTCCCCTTCGTGGGCTTACCCGGAGAAAAGCTGTTGTTCTGTGCAAATCCAGTCGGTGCTCCTGCGAGCGCTGCAGCCGCACTCAAGAGCCCGTGTACGGCGACGCCGCCGCTCATGAGCTGATCCAAACAGGCGATCACCCGCAGGCCCAGGCTTGCTTCGGGATCAAGCGCGCCAAGCCTCCCGAGTAGTTCCTGCATGTGCGCTTCCTTTTCTCTGAGCGGTGGCGCATGCGCCGCGTGAGATCAGTCTATGAGCATGCGCCGTAACCACTCAATACGAGTTCGAATCATGCCACGAGAAATCGCAGTGTGCGAAGCGAAGATATCGCAGGGGTGGAAAGCTCCGGGCCATACATGTAATTCCGCGTTCACTCCAGAAGCCCAGAGTCGCGAAGCGAAATCACAGGCTTCGTCTCTGAAGATTTCTGCGGTTCCCACGCATACAAAGGTAGGCGGAAGCCCCTCGAGATGCGTGGCACGAGCAGGAGCCGCATAAGGAGAGACGCTTGCTGTGCCGACCTGGGCTCCCAGCAGAGCGCGCCAACCAGTTTCGTTGCTTATCCGATCCCACACGCCAACACCGTCGAACTCGCTATTGGAAGCAGTGAGCCCACGATCATCCAGCATGGGGTAATCGAGGAGGAGACAAGCGATTTTCGGGCCCTGGCGGTCGCGGGCCGCCAGGGCCACTCCGGCGGCAAGCCCACCACCCGCACTTGCGCCGGCGAGTGCAATTCGAGAAACTCCTAGCTCCGATGCGTGTGCGTCTACCCAGGCAAGCGCCGCGTAGCAATCCTCGCGAGGAATGGGGTCTGGGTGTTCGGGGGCGAGCCGATACTCGACCGTGATGAGCCGGATGCCGAGATCCTCGACCCACTGAATTGCTGTATCGAGTCCGCTGAATCGATCCCCAAACATCATGCCCCCGGAGTGAAAAACGAGGACCGTGGGTAGCGGCTGTGCTGCGGCGCCAATGGGCGCGACCATTGAAGCAGAAATTGTGTCACCCAGATATCCGGGGAGTTCGAAATCGCTGACGTCCAGCTCGCGACCACTGAAAAGTTCTTCGCGTGGAGGCGAGGCATACGAGATGCGCATGAACGGAATCTGCGCAAGGTTGATGGTCGGGGGAAATACGCCGCCGACCACCGCGAGAGCAGCCTTCAGCTCTGGGTCAATGCTGGCACGTGTCATTCGTCCATTCTCCCGGGGTTTCAGCCGAGATGGACGATTTCGTTTCTTTTTGAGGTTACCTGGCATCCGCTCATTGGCGTAATAGCACTGACGCAGTTCAATGCAGAGAGCTGCAAACGAGTTCGACGCATGGAGCCTTTTCTGATTAGCCCGAACTCCAGCCTCTACTGATACCCTGAGGAGGCAGGCCTGCGTCTCATTCAAAGATGCTGAGCCTGCATCAACGATGAATCGAGTGCGTCGGCAGGCGGGCTGGTCTTCGGTGGTGGGTTTCTCTGCGCGGTCGATGGAAGCAGGGTGGTCTTCTACTGAACATCAGCACCCGCGATCGAATGCAGCATCCGCTACTTTGGTTGCGACTGTCCTCCGCGCGCTCACGTCAGTAAAGGAGATCCCGTGGAGGGTCCTGAAATTAAGTTCGCCGAGGCAGTACTCGACAACGGTCGGTTCGGAAAGCGCACCGTGCGCTTCGAGACCGGTCGTCTCGCGCAGCAGGCACAGGGTGCAGTTGCTGCATACCTGGACGAAGAGACCATGCTGCTCAGCGCAACCAGCGCTTCAAAGCACCCGAAGGAGCACTTCGACTTCTTCCCGCTCACCGTGGACGTCGAGGAGCGCTCGTACGCTGCCGGCAAGATTCCCGGTTCGTTCTTCCGCCGCGAAGGCCGCCCCTCGACTGAAGCGATCCTTGTGTGCCGCCTGATCGACCGCCCGCTGCGCCCATCGTTTGTCGATGGCCTGCGTAACGAGGTCCAGATCGTCGTCACCGTACTGTCGATTGCTCCCGGTGAGTACTACGACGCCCTCGCAATCAACGCGGCTTCGGCTTCGACCCAGATTTCGGGTCTGCCATTCTCGGGCCCGATCGCAGGCGTACGCCTCGCATTGATCCCGGGCGCAGCAGGCAACGCTGACCAGTGGGTTGCATTCCCGAACGTCGAGCAGGTCTCTGAGGCTGTGTTCGACCTGATGGTTGCCGGTCGCGTTGTCACTAACGCAGACGGATCTGAAGACGTCGCCATCATGATGGTTGAGGCCGAGGCAACCGAGGGTTCATGGAACCTGATCAAGGCTGGCGCAGTCAAGCCCGATGAGGCAGTTGTTGCGCAGGGCCTCGAGGCTGCAAAGCCGTTCATTTCGCAGCTTGTGAAGGCTCAGGAGCAGCTCGCCGTACAGTCGGCGAAGGCGATCGCAGATTATCCGGTCTTCCTGCCGTACTCGGACGAGGCATACGCCGCGGTCGAGGCACTTGCCGAGGCAGAGCTCACCAGCATCTACCAGATCGCCGACAAGGTCGAGCGTCAGGATGCTGATGATGCACTGAAGGCACGCGTCAAGGAGGCCATCGCGGCCAAGGTTGAGGCAGGCGAGCTCGAAGCTTCGGCTCTCGATCAGGTGTCTGGCGCCTACAAGGCCGTGACCAAGAAGGTTGTGCGCGGTCGCGTACTCACCGAGGGTGCTCGCATTGACGGACGCCCGCTCGACAAGGTCCGCGCGCTTGACGCCGAGGTCCAGGTTATTCCTCGCGTGCACGGTTCGGCGATCTTCCAGCGCGGCGAGACCCAGATCATGGGCGTCACCACGTTGAACATGCTGAAGATGGAGCAGCAGATCGACTCGCTGTCACCCGTCACAAGCAAGCGTTACATGCACCACTACAACTTCCCGCCGTACTCGACCGGTGAGACCGGCCGCGTGGGTAGCCCGAAGCGCCGCGAAATCGGCCACGGCTTCCTGGCAGAGCGCGCACTCGTGCCCGTACTGCCGAGCCGCGAGGAGTTCCCCTACGCGATCCGCCAGGTCAGCGAGGCGCTGAGCTCGAACGGTTCGACCTCGATGGGCTCGGTCTGCGCTTCGACGCTGTCGCTGCTCAACGCAGGTGTGCCGCTTCGTGCCGCAGTTGCTGGTATCGCAATGGGCCTCATCTCTGACGAGGTAAATGGCGAGCGCCGCTACAAGGCTCTCACCGACATCCTCGGTGCAGAAGATGCACTCGGTGACATGGACTTCAAGGTCGCAGGTACCTCGGATTTCATCACTGCGCTGCAGCTTGACACCAAGCTCGACGGCATCCCGTCAGAGGTGCTCACGAACGCGCTCGCACAGGCCAAGGATGCTCGCACTGAGATCCTCGACTTCATGGCTCGCGCAATCGATGCTCCTGATGAGATGGCTCCGACCGCGCCTCGCGTGATCACTGTCAATATTCCTGTTGACAAGATCGGTGAGCTGATTGGCCCCAAGGGCAAGACGATCAACGGCATTCAGGACGAGACCGGCGCCGACATTTCGATCGACGATGACGGTACCGTGTACATCGGTGCAGTTGACGGCATCTCGGCAGAGGCTGCTCGCGCCCAGGTCAACGCCATTGCAAACCCGCAGAACCCTGAGGTTGGCGAGCAGTACCTTGGCACCGTAGTGAAGAACGCTGCTTTCGGCGCGTTCATCTCACTGCTGCCAGGCAAGGACGGCCTGCTGCACATCAGCGAGGTTCGTAAGCTCGCTGGTGGCAAGCGCATCGAGTCGGTTGACGACGTACTCTCGATCGGTCAGAAGATCCTCGTAAAGATCACGAAGGTCGACGACCGTGGCAAGCTCTCGCTCGAGCCTGTACTCGAAGAGGCTGCTGCAGACGCTGAGGCTCCGGCCGCTGACGCAGCTCCGGCTGAAGAGGCTGCTGCCGAGTAATTCTCGACGACGGTTAAAGCAGCCCCGGGTGTTCTAGGACGCTCGGGGCTGCTTGGTTTTGTTAGGACGGGCGAGAGTCTCTGCGGAAAGCGCAAGCCGGTAGGGTAGAGACGTGTCTGAACCGCTACTCTTGCCCCTAGATTTGCCCGAACTTACAGTCGACCTTGGCGGCACGCTTATGCGGCGCACAGTGCACCCGAGTGGGCTGCGTGTGCTCACCGAGCACATGCCCGGCGCGCGGTCGGCGACCGTAGGCTTCTGGGTTGGTATCGGTTCCCGCGACGAACAGGCCGAGCGTGGCGATGCCCCCGGCAGCCTCGGCAGCACCCACTTCTTGGAGCATCTGCTCTTCAAGGGCACGCCTACCCGCAGCGCGTATGAGATTGCGACGAGCTTTGACCGCATTGGTGCCGAGAACAACGCGCTGACCGCTAAGGAATACACCTGCTACTACGCAAAGGTGCGGGACGTAGATCTAGAGGGCGCTGTTGACACTCTGGCAGACATGGTTACTAACTCCGTGATCGATGCAGCAGAGTTTGAGACAGAGCGAGGGGTGATCCTCGAAGAACTTGCGATGGCTGCCGACGACCTTGCTGATGTCGCAAATGAGCGGTTCTTTGAAGCGGTGTTGCGTGAGCATCCTCTCGGGCGCCCCATCGGGGGCAACGCGGACACCATTCGTGCGGCGAGGCGTGATGACGTGCTGGCGCACTATTTCGCCGAATATGACCCGTCGACCCTCGTCGTAACTGCTGCAGGGGCGGTCGATCACGACCGACTCGTGGAACAGGTACTTGTAGCGCTCAACCTTGCTGGTGGCCGCTGGGATACGCGAGTGGATCGCGCACCGAAGCGGCGCCTGGTCTCGGCAAGCGATCTGTCACACGCAGTTGCTGGGACTGTAACCTTGGGCGGAAACGCTGCCCCAGAGGTGCAGCTCACCGAACGCGAGAGCGAGCAGATCAACCTCATGATTGGCACGCCCGGTCTTCGTGCGGGAGATCCTCGTCGCTTTGCGTTTGGCATCATGAACTCAGTGCTTGGTGGTGGGATGTCGAGCAGGCTTTTCCAGGAGATCCGTGAGAAGCGCGGGCTGGCGTACACGGCGTATTCGTTTGGTGCGAGCTACAGCGACGGTGGTCTCTTCGGAATGTACGCGGGCACGATGCCCGAGAAGGCTACTCAGGTAGTCGAACTTGCACAGGCCGAACTTCGCGGGCTGGCAAGTGGGGGGATCACCGAGGAGGAGCGCGATCGGGCGCTCGGCCAGATCGCTGGCTCGTCGGCGCTTGCGCTTGAAGATAGCGACACTCGCATGGGTCGGTTGGCCCGGTCGGAGCTTGGCACAGGTGAGCTGTTCACGCTCGATGTGACGCTAGAGCGCTTTGGGGCGGTTACCGGAGACGAGATTCGGGAGGTAGCGGATCTCGTAGCATCGGGGCCACAGAGCATCGTCGCAGTTGGCGACGTTTCTCGAAGCACACTGGCGAGTACGCTGAACGCATGAGCGCGAACACCGAGCCCCAAACGGGGGCCCAGAACTCACCAATCACCGTTGCGGTCACCGGTGCGACCGGCAGACTCGGGTCTTTTGTTTGCGGCGTGATCGAGTCGTACCCGGGCTTCGAGCTAGTGGCGCGTCTGACAAGTGCTTCGAGCGCTGACGAGGGCAGTGATGCGCAGGTGCTCTTTGATGTGACGCACCCGGAGGTTTCCCCGGGAATTGTGCAGCGTGCTCTTGGGCGTGGGCAACGAGTTATCGTCGGTACGAGTGGTTGGTCTGCAGAGAGGCTTTCGGAGTTACAGGTCGTCGTCGAGGAGACTGCAGACGCCGCCGTGCTCGTCGTGCCGAACTTCTCACTTGGCTCAGTGCTTGGTACGATGCTTGCCACGATCGCTTCGGAGCACTTTGACAGTATTGAGATCATTGAGGCCCATCACGCGGGAAAAATTGACTCGCCAAGCGGCACGGCCGTGCGCACTGCCGAACTGATCGCGCAAACGAGGGGGGAGCGCGGCCTTGAGGCTCCGTTCGCCGACCAGCCCGCTCGCGGCCACCTTGTCGCGGGAGTGCCCGTGCACAGCCTGCGCATGCAAGGTGTTGTAGCGAGGCAAGAAGTTCGTTTTGGTGGTGAGGGCGAAGAGCTCACTGTGACCCATGTGACACACTCGGCCGACTCGTATCGGGCGGGAATCCGGGCTGCCCTCAAAGCCATCGGTGATGTTGACGGTCTTGTGATCGGGCTTGAGCGGGTGCTTGGGCTGGCTCCTACGGAGACTCGCCCATGAGCCCGAGAGCGCGGGCAATTCTCGGAGTCTCAATCATGAGCGTATTGCTCGTGCTGTACTTCGTTTTCGCCGGTGTGCGCGCATTTGCGCTCCTCAGTTCGGGCACACCGGTGGCGATCACGATGGGCGTCGCATTGCTGGTGTTGCCGCTCATCGGTGTCTGGGCGCTTGTGCGAGAACTCATGTTCGGAGTGCAGTCGACTGCGCTGATCGACCGGCTCGACGCGGAAGACATGTTGCCCGACGACCTTGGCGAGGCTGGGCCCACAGGCCGGCCCGATCGCAAGGTCGCGGACGCCGTGTTCCCTCGCTACCGTGACGAGGCCGAAGCTGATCCGGAGAATTGGCGGAGCTGGGCACGGCTCGGAATCGCATATGATGCGTGCGGCGATCGTACGCGGGCAAGAAGGGCGATTCGCGCAGCGATTTCACTAAATCACAACGAAAAGCGTAGGCATTCTTAGACATATTAGGTGTTTTCATCTCTGGTAACTAGAATCAGGCAAGTTATGTAGTCCATGAACGGAGCAGATCTATGGCATCGACGACAAACCCGCCCACGCGCGCGCTTGACTCAGTCACCGGCATTAGCCGCAAGGGTCTTCCGCAGGGAACAGTGGGTGTGCTCGGTGCGATAGTTATCGGCCTATCGGTCTGTGCTCCCGCATACACATTGACGGCCGCGATCGGCCCTGCGGCAAGCGAGGTCGGTTATCAGACCCCTGCGATCTTCCTCGCGGGCTTCTTGCCCATGCTGTTGGTGGCAATCGGATATCGTGCGCTGAACTCGGCGATGCCCGATTCGGGTACGTCTTTCACCTGGGCAACTCGTGCCTTCGGCCCGTGGATCGGCTGGATGGCAGGCTGGGGCCTCATCGCGGCCACAGTGCTGGTGCTTTCGAACCTCGCGGGCATCGCGGTTGAATTCCTATTTCAATCCATCGCGATTGTTGCGAATGATCCGTCGATTGCTGAAATCGCAGGCAATCGCTTCATCAACATTCTGGTCTGCCTTGGATTCATGTCTATTGCGACATTCATCTCGTACCGGGGCATGACTTCGACGAAGATTTTCCAGTACATCACCGTGGTATTCCAGGTGGCCGTGCTCTTTTGGTTCATCATCGCAATGTTTATTGGTGCCGCGGATCCCGCAAACACCGAGGGCAAGATGCCCGAGCTTTCGTGGTTCAACCCTCTTGAGGTCTCAAGCTTCAGTGCGTTTGCTGCGGGTATCGCCGTCTCGATCTTTGTGTACTGGGGTTGGGACACCGTGCTCACCATGGGCGAAGAGACGAAGCCTTCGAGGGGTCGCATGTCGACCGAGAGTAAGGCCGCAATGATCCTCGTGGGGATCCTCGTCGTCATGTACGTCGGCACCGCAGCCGCAACGGTTGCATACGCAGGTATTGGCGATGGCCCGACCGGGCTAGGCAACTCTGCGATCTCTGAGAACGTCTTCGCCGCCCTCGCACACCCGGTCATGGGGCCGGCTGCGATCCTGCTCTCCCTCGCGATCCTCGTCTCAGCGATGGCTTCGATCAACTCGACCGCAATCTCGCCCGCGCGTACCCTGCTTGCGATGTCACACTACGGTGCGCTGCCGAAGTCAATCAAGAAGATCCACCCCACGCACAAGTCCCCGTACGTCGCCCTTTTCCTGTCGTCAATCGTGGCTTCAGTCTTCTACGCGATTATGCGTTTCCTCAGCGAAGACGTGCTCTGGGACACTATCACCGCGCTCGGCATGATGGTCTGCTTCTACTACGGCATTACGGCCCTCGCGAGTACCTGGTACTTCCGTAAGGCTGCGCCGAAGGAGGGCTTCGGTGCGCTCTTCTCGAAGGTGATCTTGCCAGGCCTTGGCGGGGTGATTCTGCTTATTGTGTTTGTGCAGACCACTGTTGACAGTATGGATCCGGCCTTCGGTTCGGGCAGCAACATTGGCGGAATTGGGCTGGTGGGAATCATCGGTGTGGTCGTGCTCGGCCTCGGGGTGGTGCTGATGTTTGTGCAGTCACGCATTTCACCGGCATTCTTCAAGGGAGAGGTGCTTGGGGTCGCAGACGCGTCGAATGACACCTCGAAGATGGCCCCGTTCGACGATGGACTCAGCGGCTAGAAGCGAAGCAAGGCTTCGCGCCGCGAACGTCCCGAGCGCGCCCCTGCGCTCGGTCTCAACTCAGCGGCTAAAGACGAAGCGTCGCTTCGTGCGCGTATGCACCAAGGCGCTTGGAGCGAAGCACCGCTTCGCGCGCCGTATGTGCCGGGCGCGCCCTCGCGCCCGGTTTTGCCCAAGGCGCTTGGAGCGAAGCACCGCTTCGCGCGCCGTATGTGCCGGGCGCGCCCTCGCGCCCGGTTTTGCCCAAGGCGCTTGGAGCGAAGCGTAGCTTCGTGCCGCGAACGTCCCGAGGAGCCGCGGTAGCGGCACCACGGATCACGCAGAATGCGATGCATTCTTGTGCAGTGATCCGTGCCCGCGCTCGGATAACGTCGGGCTTCCGCCAGCTTTCGGCGACGATGGGGCAGTTGATGCGGCTCTGGTTGAGTGCGAGCAACATCAACTGCCCCATTGTGCGTTGAAGTCGTGGCGCGGTCGCGCGGGGGAGCGCCCCATCGCCCCAGGGTCTCCACGCTTCCGCGCTAGGATTGACCCCATGAGTGCCGCATCGATTTCGACTCCATACGAGGATCTCTTGCGGGAGGTGTTTGAGACCGGAACGCCGAAGGGCGATCGCACCGGGACGGGCACGCGCAGCTTATTCGGCAAGCAGATCCGATTCGATCTTGCTGAATCTTTTCCCCTGATCACGACCAAACGGGTGCACTTCAAATCGGTTGCGTACGAGCTGCTTTGGTTCCTGCGCGGCGAGAGCAGCACGAAGTTTCTGACCGACAACGGCGTGACAATCTGGAACGAGTGGGCCGACGAGAACGGTGATCTCGGGCCGGTGTACGGGGTGCAGTGGCGTTCGTGGCCGACCCCCGATGGCGGGCACATCGACCAGATCACCCAGGTAGTCGAACAGATTAGGCAGAACCCTGACTCGCGTCGCCATCTCGTCTCTGCATGGAATGTATCAGAGCTCGACCAGATGGCGCTCATGCCGTGCCACGCGTTTTTCCAGTTTTACGTTGCAAATGGCAAGCTCAGCTGCCAGCTCTACCAGCGGTCAGCAGACATGTTCTTGGGTGTGCCATTTAACATCGCGAGCTACGCGCTGCTCACCCTTATGGTGGCGCAGCAGACGGGTCTCGAACCGGGAGAGTTCATCTGGACTGGCGGCGACTGCCATGTGTACGACAACCACATTGAGCAGGTTGAGAAGCAGCTTTCGCGCGAGCCGTTCCCGTACCCGACGATAAAGATCGCACAGCGCGACAATATTCTCGACTATGAATTTGAGGACTTCGAGGTTGTCGACTACCAGCACCACCCCCCGGAATCAAGGCTCCGGTCGCGGTCTAACGCGTGAAGCGCTTTCACACAAGGTCGGTTTACGTTGAGGGGCGGGTTCGACCAAAACCTCCTCGTTCAAGTAACGCTTTTGTGAGCCGTCTAGTGAGCTTTCTGGTTGGGGTTCCGGCAGTCGTATTGTGGCTCCAAATTCAGAGTCTTGATCTGGCGGTGACTCCGGTGCTTGCCGCAATCGAAATCTGGCTAGTGTGCTCGGTGTTTGCCGTCTATATGTTCACTCCTTACTGGTACGGCATCCGTGACATGGTCACCGTTGATACCCGAAGCTATGCTTCGCCGGGTCGGGGGCTGGTCTTTCGGGCCCAGGTGCCGCTTGGTCGCGCTCTGCTGCTTTGGGGTGCCGTGACTGGTCTCTTCTGGGGGTTTCTAATCGTTACGGTGTCCGCGGCCGACTACACGGTGCTGATTGGTGCATTTAACGCACAGTACGTAGATCCTGACACGTTTTGGGTGAGGATCGGCGCGTTAGCTTTCCTCTTCGGTATCGCGTTTTCGGGTGTATGGCTCGTATTGCGGCGGGTGCCGCCAGGCCTTGTGGTGTCGCGTGAGGGCCTGTCGTTTCGGCGAGGCCTCAGCGAGGAACGCCGCGGTTGGGGCGAGATTCGATCCGTGAGTTGGAGCGGTGGCGCCGGCATGTTTGGTCGGTTGCGAATTGATTTCTACGAGGATCGCCCATTTCGCCGCTCATCAGTTGGCATCGGGTCGAACGTTGAGCTCGTCGGTAGACTCATCGAGTTCTATCGAGCGAATCCCACGAAACGGGGTTCGCTCGACGATCTCGACCGGGCGGTCGATACATTTGAGATGCATCATTGAAGATAGATCTGCGAAAGAAGTAGGTGCGGGTATGTTCGCTGTGGCAGTCGAAGAGCTTGTCGAAGCTCTTCCATCCGGAATTGTGGTGACGGATCCGCAAAGTCTTGAGGCTTATCGTTGGGATCGGTCCGAGGATCCTCAGGCCATATTGCCGGTGGCTGTCGTTCGCGCAGAAAGCACTGCACAGGTGCAGACTGCGGTAAGAATCGCAGCGAATGCGGGCCTGCCTGTGATCCCACGAGGTGCTGGATTGGGGCTTTCCGCAGGCGCGACCTCATCGAAACCGGCGCTCGTGATCTCGCTTGAGCGCATGCGCGAGATCGAGATCGATCCCGCGACCAAAATTGCGCGGGTACAACCCGGACTCATGAACGCCGAGGTGAAACACGCTGCTGCTGAGCACGGTCTTTGGTACCCGCCGGATCCGTCGTCGTTTGAGTTTTGCAGTATCGGTGGCAATATTGCGACCAATGCTGGCGGTCTGTGCTGCGTGAAGTACGGTGTGACTGTCGACTACGTGCTGGGTCTCACTGTCGTACTTGCCGACGGGCGCGCAGTCACGCTCGGTGGCCCGCGCGTGAAAGATGTCGCGGGTCTCTCGCTGACAAAGCTCTTCGTGGGTAGCGAGGGCACGCTCGGTATTGTGACGGAGGCGCTGCTGCGGCTGATCCCAGCACAGGGCATCCCGACAACGGTCGTCGCTGTCTTCCCCGATATGCAGGGGGCTACCGACGCAGTGATCGCTCTCACCCGCTCGATGCGTCCGTCGATGCTTGAACTCATGGACCGCGTAGCGATTGAGGCGGTTGAGAACGAAATGCGCATGGGCCTTGACCGCGAGGCTGCGGCGATGCTGATCATGCAGTTCGATGAGGGTGGCGCAGCAGCTGGTGAAGCCGCCGAGAGCATGTGTTTGAGCCACGGTGCGACCGAGTGCTATGCCACGGATGACCCCGAGGAGGGAGAATCCTTCACCGTTGCACGCCGCGCGGCGCTTCCCGCGCTGGAGAAGGTCGGACGTCTGCTGATCGACGACGTGGGGGTGCCGATCCCACGCCTTGGTGCTCTCGCCGCCGGCATCGAGCGAATCGCCGAGAATCATCGAATTACCGTGAGTCTCATTGCCCACGCGGGCGACGGGAACACGCACCCGACCATCGTGTTCGATCGTGATGACCCCGAGCAAGAAGTGCGAGCGATTGCTGCGTACAACGAGATCATGGACCTTGCTATTGAGCTGGATGGCACCATCACCGGTGAACACGGCGTGGGTCGGCTGAAGGCTCCCTGGCTGCGCAAGAACATCGGCGAGGACGTGTACGAGCTCAACCTGCGGATCAAAGAAGCGCTTGATCCACAGGGGATCTTGAACCCCGGCGCAAAGTTTGAGGTCATATGAGGGCGTGCTGCGGCTCACGCAACAGGCTATTTCTGCGCTGCTGTTCGATGCAAGTTCGGGGATCGTCTCGGCCTCCGATCAGATAGACGACGAAGGAAAAGCATGCGAGTGGGAATGATCTGGGCTGCGGCCCGAAGCGGTGCAATAGGCAGAGACGGTGACATGCCCTGGCACCTGCCCGAAGACCTCGCACACTTCAAACAGGTGACCCTTGGGGCTCCAGTGATCATGGGGCGCCGCACGTGGGAGTCATTGCCGGAACGGTTTCGCCCTTTGCCTGGAAGAGAGAACATAGTCGTGACCCGTGATGCCGACTACGTTGCGCTGGGTGCGGCCGTGCGATCCTCGCTCGAAGAAGCTCTCCATTTGGTAGACAATACTGAGGCTGAAATCGTTTGGATTATGGGTGGCGGCGAAATGTATCGTGCTGCACTGCCGTTTGCTGACGAGCTTGTGGTGACGAGGATCGAGCTCGACGTGCCAGACGCCGATACCTTTGCGCCTGAGATCGATGCTGAGTGGCAACTGGTGGACTCGGGCTCGCCCGCCGTATCGGGCACGGGCCTTGGGTACCGTTTTGAAAGATGGGAGCGCGCTTGAGCGCCGGGCGACGGTCTCAGGAAAAGCTCGAGCGCGCGAAAGCCAGGAGGCGTGCCCGAACGTTGGAATATCGCACGGCGCCCACGGTGCGCTCTCGGAAGCCGGGAGCTCGCCCAGAAGCACGAAAGCGGGTTCGCAAGCCGTATTTCAAGCTGATCTACCGCGGAAACCCGGTGCGATCCATCTACAATATTTCTGGGTTCCTGTTCCTGGCATTTCTTGTGTTGACCTTGGTTCTGCTCGTTGCGTTCGGTTCAATCCCGGAGGCACCGACGCCGTGGAATCTCGTCATGATCGTCACCTCTGTGGTGTGGGTAGTAAGCACTATGACGCTCTGTGGGGTCATGATTTACGAGATCACCGCTCGGCTTCTCGGCAAACCCACTACCTTCGGAATCGCGACTCTGGGTGGGCGATACATTTGGGATGTGGATGGCTCTACTCATGTGGACCCGTCTCCACGTACGAATTCAAAGCAGCGTAAGCGCTAGACCCTCCGTATGTCCGATACCCTAGATAGGTGACGACACGAGAGAATCCCTTCGGCCAGGTGCTGGTCGCGCTCATTACCCCCTTCGACTCCGAAGGCGAGGTTGACTGGAAAGCGACCGAACAGCACATCGAGAACTGCATCCAGAGTGGTGCGGACGGCATTGTGGTTACCGGAACTACCGGTGAGACCTCGACGCTGACCGACCCCGAGAAGTTGAAGCTCGTTGAGGTTGCGAAATCTGTGTCGTCGGGTCGCGCGAAGGTGATCACCGGCGGCGGTTCGAACGAGACCGCACACGCCATCGAGCTCTACAAGGCCAGTGAGAAGGCTGGGGCCGACGGCGTTATGATCGTGACACCGTACTACAACAAGCCGACTCAAGCGGGTCTGCTCACGCACTTCCGTATGGTTGCTGACGCGACCGACCTGCCAGTGATCCTCTACGACATCCCCGGCCGTACCGGTGTGCCGATCAAGTACGAAACGATCCTGCGCCTCGCAAAGCACCCAAACATCCTCGCTGTGAAGGATGCAAAGGGTGACTTCAGCGAGGTGAGCCGCGTGCTCAACCAGACCGACCTGATGTACTTCTCCGGTGATGACGCGAACGTGCTGCCGCACCTCTCAATCGGGGCCACGGGCCTCATCGGTGTGACGGCAAACATCACCGCAGCTCCGTACCGCACCATCGTCGACGCGGTGAATGTTGGCGACCTGCACACGGCACGTGCCGAGCACATGCGCCTCGAGCCCCTCGTGCGCGCCATCATGACCCACGTTCCCGGAACCGTCGCAGCTAAGTACGTGCTGCACGGCCTCGGCCGCATCGGGAGCCCCCGCGTGCGACTGCCCCTTGTCGGCCCCGAAGAGTGGGAGGCTGCACTCATCGAAGATGAGATCGCCCTCGTACGTGATGTTCCGGGTGCTGACTTCTCGAACTTCCGCCCGGATCGCAACGCTGCCGCTGGCGGCGCGCTGCCCAAGATCGCCGGAACGACCCGCTAACCCCTAAAGGAGCCCATCCTCTTGACCACGCTTCACTACGCACCGCCGAAGCTTGAAACCGGCACCCTTCGCATCACTCCGCTCGGCGGTTTGGGCGAAGTTGGTCGAAACATGACCGTCTATGAAATCGACGGCAAGCTGCTGGTAGTTGATTGCGGCGTGCTCTTTCCAGAGGAGACGCAGCCAGGTGTTGACCTGATCCTTCCCGATATTTCAAAAATCGAGGATCGCTTGGGCGACATCGTGGCAGTCGTGCTCACGCACGGCCACGAGGATCACATCGGCGCCGTGCCTTACCTGCTCAAGCGGCGCGAAGACATCCCGCTGATCGGGTCGAAGCTCACTCTCGCCTTCATTTCGGCGAAGCTCAAGGAGCACCGCATCAAGCCTGTGGTGCACGAGGTCGCAGAGGGCGATCGCATGAACCGGGGTCCGTTTGACCTTGAGTTCATCGCGGTAAACCACTCGATTCCTGACGCGCTGGCGGTCGCTATTCGCACCGACGCGGGAATGGTCATCGGTACGGGTGACTTCAAGATGGACCAGCTGCCGCTCGACGGTCGCATCACCGACCTTCGCGCGTTCGCGCGTCTCGGCGAAGAGGGTGTTGACCTCTTTATGACCGACTCGACGAATGCCGACGTGCCGGGCTTCACTCCGCTCGAAAAGGACATTGGGCCGGTCATCGAGCGTGTAATCGCCGACTCCCGCGGCAAGGTAGTCGTAGCAAGCTTCTCGAGCCACGTGCACCGAGTGCAGCAGGTGCTCGACGCAGCTCATGCGAATGGGCGCCGTGTCGTGCTGCTTGGCCGTTCGATGGTGCGCAACATGAAGATTGCGTCCGACCTCGGGTTCCTGACGGTTCCTGAAGGCGTGCTCGTCGACCTGAAGAAGAGCGGCGATATTCCTGATCACCGCATCGTCTACATGTCAACCGGTTCGCAGGGTGAGCCCATGGCCGTGCTTGCACGCATGGTGAACCGCGAACACCAGGTTGAGATTACCGACGGCGACACTGTGATCCTCGCATCATCGCTGATTCCAGGCAACGAAAACTCAGTCTACCGAATCATCAACGGGCTGATGAAGCTCGGTGCCCACGTGGTGCACAAAGGCAACGCCAAGGTGCACGTCTCGGGTCACGCGGCGGCGGGGGAGTTGCTCTACTGCTACAACATCGTGCGCCCGAAGAACGTGATGCCGATTCACGGCGAGTACCGTCACCTGGTCGCGAATGCCGCGCTTGCCATTGAAACTGGCGTACCGCAGAACCGCACAATCATTGCTGAGAACGGCACCGTCGTTGACCTCAGCGACGGCGTCGCCCGTGTGGTGGGTCAGCTCGACATCGATTTCATCTATGTTGATGGTTCTTCGGTCGGCAAGGTGACTGATGACGACCTCCGTGATCGTCGTGTGCTTGCCGAAGAGGGTTTCATTTCTGTTATTACAGTCGTTGAAACCAGTCTCGGCCAGATCGTTTCTGGCCCCGAGATCCACGCGAAGGGTGTTGCGGAGGCAGATCACGTCTTCGACAAGATCAAGCCGCAGGTCGCGGAAGCGCTTGAGAAGGCGATGAGCGAGGGTGTCACTGATAGCCATCAGTTGCAGCAGATCGTGCGTCGCACAGTGGGCCGCTGGGTGGGTACGAAGCTTCGTCGTAAGGCCATGATTGTGCCCGTCGTGGTGGTGGTGTAACACCAGTGGCAGGTTCCGCGATCGCGCGCGCTAGCGCGATCATGGCTTCGGGCACCGTGGTATCGCGGCTGCTCGGCATAGTCAAAGTTGTGGTGCTGGCCTACGCTATCGGCCAGGTCGGATCTATCTCTGGTGATGCGTACGCGAATGGCAATATGTTGCCGAACCTGCTGTACACGGTGTTGCTCGGTGGCATGCTCAACGCGGTGCTCGTACCGCAGATCGTGAAGGCGGCGAAGAAAGCCGACGGCGGTCAGGGGTACATCAATAAGCTGCTGACTTTTGTCGTGGTTTCGCTGATTGCGATCACGATCGTGATCATGTTCGCGACCCCGTGGATCGTGACCGCGTTTACCCTGGCCTTCCCCCAGATCAACGCGAGCTCGCAATCGCGTTTGCCTACTGGTGCATGCCGCAGATCGTCTTCTTCGGTATCTATTCGGTGCTCGGTGAAGTGCTGAACGCGAAAAGCGTGTTCGGGCCCTCGACCTGGGCGCCCGTGCTCAATAACGTGATCGCGATCATCGGGTTCAGCGTATTCATCGCGATGTTCGGTGCAGACCCGACGGGTGAGCGAACGGCATCGGATTGGAGCTCACTCGCAATCGCGGTGCTCGCGGGTAGCGCGACCCTCGGCATTGCGAGCCAGGCGTTCATTCTGTTTGCGTTCTGGAAGCGAGCCGGAATACACTTCCGGCCAGACTTCAAGTGGCGCGGCATGGGGCTCGCTGAAACCGGCAAGATCGCCGGGTGGACCCTCGGCGCGCTGCTCATCACGAACCTCGGCGCACTCGTAACGACGAACGTGATCAACGCGGCATCGGGCAAGGGCGTCTCCGCCATTGCGCTCGACACCGCCTGGACCATCTACATCATGCCGCACTCCGTCATCACGATATCGATCGCGACGGCCTACTTCACTCGCCTCTCGGAGTGGCATCACGCGGGCGATCGTGCGGCATTTACCCGTGATTTCTCGGCTGCGGTGCGACAGGTGATGCTGATCCTTGTGCTTGCAGCGGTGATCGTATTTGCCGTTGCCCCTTTTGTAAGCCGTGTCGTGAACCTGGGTGCGACACTTGAACAGGTTGATCAATTTAGTCTCGCTCTGCGGGCTTACTTGGTGAGCCTGCCCGCGTTTAGCTTCTTGTTTGTTGTGCAGCGCGCGTTTTACGCAACCTCCGATACTCGGACCCCATTTTTTTATGCCTGCATGCGCATCGCTGTCACGATTGTGCTGTCGCTTGTGGCACTGTTGATTGTCCCAACACCACTCGTAGGTACCGCAGTGGCCCTCGTGATTTCGATCTCAGCAATCATTGAAACGTTCGCGGCGACAATGCTGCTTCGCCGCAAGCTTGGCGGCATCGATGGGCGCAGGATCGCCGGAAGCCTCGCCAGGTATCTCGGTGCGGGCGCTGTCGCCCTCGGCGTCGGCTTGGTGGGCACCTGGTGGGCACGCATGATTCAGCCAGATTTCGGGCCGTTGTATTCGGTCGGGGCATCGATCCTCGTCGCAATCGGAATGAGCGTTGTGTATCTTCTTGCACTCCTGCTGTTGCGGTCTCCCGAACTCTCTTCGGTGATGAACCGTGTGCTGAAACGCGGGTAGTTTCGGTGCGCGGAATCCGCGTGCAGGGGCGAAAACTCAGCGGATATCAGGGCGCGCCGCCGTCGCAGAGCCGAAATGTCGGTGGTGTTTCGTAGGCTCACTGTTATGGCCAGCAAGACTTCAGCCCGCTCGAAATCTGCGGGCAGTGGGAGACCCTCCCGCGCTGGATCGACCGCAAAAACCAAGGTGATCGAACCGGTGCCCACCGAAAGCTTCTTTGTGCGTGCCTGGCTCGGCCTGGCACACGCGGTAGGCGGTGCTGCTCGTGTATTCAGAGTGGAACCAGTTGCCGCTGAGGATCGCCGGGACGGTGTTCCATTTGCGCTTGTGCTGCTCGCCATTGTCGGGGCAGTCATTGAATGGTTCCTGATCGGTAATGATGTCGCCGCGGTGATCAGCTCGTTCAGTTTTGGTGGACTGTTTGGACGCATCGCTTTCGGGCTACCCATCGTGATGGTTGGGTTCGCTCTGTGGCTGTTCAACCACCCCTCTAGCGTGCATGACAACCGCCGAATTGCGATTGGTCTGACTCTTGCGCTGCTGAGCGCCTCGGGGCTGGCCCACGTGTTCGGTGGCCACCCAAATCCGTGGGAGCAACCCGGCGAACTGGCAGAGGCCGGTGGGCTCTTTGGTTGGCTGATTGGTGCGCCACTGTATCTGCTGACCGTCTGGGTTGCGGCACCGGTGCTGTCTCTGCTCCTCGCATTCTCTTTGCTTATCATCACGAAGACGCCACCGAGCAGAATTTTTGCGCGACTGAACGAGGGCTACCGCTATCTCTTTGGTGAGCAGCTTGATCGCGCACAACCTTCGGAAGAAGATGCGAGCGCAGATCTGGTTGAGCAGGCAAATCGGGCAGACTTGCCCTGGTGGCGTCGTAACGCCTCCGGCCGCGAGCAAGATCCAGATTTTATTGCCGATGCCGATGCTGTTTCCGAGCTCTTTGATCACAGTGAGGCCGGAGATCGAGGCTTCGAATCTGCGTTGCAGATCGAAGAGCCGACAGAGCAGTTTGAAGATGACCTCCTCGGTGGCTTTGACCGAACAGAAGTCCTTATGGCGGCCTCCAACCAGACTCGCGCTACCGGCCTCGGTGACGACTCCATTACTGAGGTATTTGATGACTTCGATCTGGAAGAGCCCGCGCAAGCACCAGAACAGGCCCCCTTCCAAGTTGCTCCAGCGCACAGTGAAGTGGTGCGGCCATACACGTTGCCCGATCAGGCTGCTCTCTCTGCAGGTGACGCGCCAAAGGCCCGCACCCAGGCGAACGACGACACCACAGCCGCAATCGACGCGGTGCTGAAGCAGTTTGGCGTGGAGGCGAAGGTAACGGGCTTCTCGCGCGGCCCTACTGTAACCCAGTACGAGGTTGAGGTTGGCCCGGGTGTGCGTGTTGAGCGGGTCACGGCGCTCCAAAAGAACCTCTCTTACGCGGTCGCATCGAATGAGGTTCGCATTCTTTCGCCCATCCCAGGCCGAAGCGCGATTGGTATTGAGATTCCAAACAAGGACCGTGAGAACGTCGCCCTGGGTGACGTGCTGCGCTCCGCGAAGGCTCAACGCAGCAAGCATCCGATGACCATTGGAATTGGCAAAGACGTGAAGGGCGACTTTGTGGTCGCAAACCTGGCGAAAATGCCCCACTTGCTCGTTGCCGGCGCAACGGGTTCGGGTAAGTAGAGTTTCATCAACTCGATGATTACGAGTGTCCTTATGCGGGCGACCCCCGCAGAGGTGCGCATGGTGCTTGTCGACCCGAAGCGGGTTGAGCTCACCGTCTATCAGGGTGTTCCGCACCTGATCACGCCCATCATCACGATCCCCAAGAAAGCAGCCGAGGCGCTGCAGTGGGTCGTGAAAGAGATGGACATGCGATACGACGATCTCGCAAGCTTTGGATTTAGGCATATCGATGACTTCAATGACGCGGTGCGACAGGGATGATCGTGCTGCCCGAAGGGAGCGAGCGAAAGCTCAAGCCCTACCCGTATCTTCTTGTAGTTGTGGACGAGCTTGCAGACCTCATGCTTGTGGCGCCCCGAGACGTTGAAGACTCGATCCAGCGCATTACCCAGCTAGCCCGTGCCGCAGGTATTCACCTGGTACTTGCCACGCAGCGGCCATCAGTCAATGTCGTCACAGGTGTGATCAAGTCAAACGTTCCAAGTCGCTATGCGTTCGCCGTTGCTTCTGGGACCGACTCGCGCGTGATCCTCGACGAAGTAGGCGCGGAGCGCCTCATTGGGCAAGGTGACGGGTTGCTACTCGTCAACGGCGACTCCTCACCGGTGCGCGTTCAGGGTGCTTGGGTGAACGAGAGTGAGATTGCTCGGGTCGTTGCGCATGTGAAACAGCAGGCGACGCCAGAATACCGAGTGGACGTTGCTCAAGCGTCAGAAAAGAAAGAGATTGACGCCGACATTGGTGACGATCTTGACGTTCTGCTGCAGGCAGTTGAGCTGGTCGTGACCTCGCAGTTTGGGTCGACTTCCATGCTTCAGCGCAAGCTGCGCGTCGGCTTTGCGAAGGCCGGTCGGACTCATGGACTTGATGGAGTCACGTGAGATTGTTGGCCCTTCCGAGGGCCTCGAAGGCTCGCGATGTGCTCGTGTCTCCGGAGCAATTGGGGGAGGTCATCGCGTCAATTCGAGGTGGGGGGCAACTCTCACCGCAGGCGGCGTTCAACACACCTGCTGCTTCGCCATCGGCTCAGTCCTCTACGGTTGCGTCACTCTCGGCAGCGGCTTCGTCTCCAGTCGTAGCTGACTCTGCCCGCGCATTCCCTTCGGCAGCGGCTCCCATCGAGCCAGCGGCCACCGGGCAAGCTGAGACCGAAGTGTTTGAGCCACTGACTGAAGCGGCCAGCATGTTTGACCCGCGGTATGACGATCCGATCGCGGCGCAAAAGGTAGGCCTTGAAGAGGTCGAGGGTGACGACGACTTTGATGCATGGCAACTCACCGGACGGGACTAATCCAGTAATGAGCGATACCGCAGCAAAGCCGAGCAATTGGAACGCCCCAAACGTGATTACGGGCGCACGGATAGTTGCCACTCCGTTCTTCATCTGGATGCTACTGGCAGACCATGGTCAGATGGGTGCTCTCCGCTGGGTTGCAGCGGCATTCTTTGTTCTGGCAATTGCAACGGATGCCTGGGACGGGCACATAGCTCGGTCTCGTGGGCTCGTGACCGACCTCGGCAAGTTACTCGATCCAATCGCAGATAAGTTTCTCACGGGGGGTGCGCTCGTCGGGCTCTCGATTCTCGGTGAACTTCCCTGGTGGGTCACGATCGTCGTACTGATTCGGGAAGTCGGGATCACGGTACATCGCCTCTTCGAAGCGCGCACGGTTGTTGTCGCTGCCGCGTGGATGGGCAAGCTGAAGACTGTCGCGCAATCCGTCGCTATCGCTCTCGCGCTCTTTCCGTTTGCGACGCTGCTTGAGGGCACAGGGTTTAGTGAGTGGGTAGTCTGGCTCAACATCATCACGATGTCGATTGCCGTAGCTCTCACCATTGCAAGCGGGGTTGACTACGTTGTGAACTTCCTTCGCATGCGCAGGAAGGCCTCTGGGGCGGCAGAATGAATTCCGCTGAGCTGCTCAGTTTCGCGAAAGCGCAACTTGAGATTGCTGCCAAGTTACGACTTCGCGTAGCAGTTGCTGAGTCGCTCACGGGTGGTTTGCTCGCCGATGCATTTGTATCTGTGCCCGGGGCTTCGCGAGTCTTTTCGGGTGGCATCGTGGCCTATGACACGGGGTTGAAGTGGTCGCTGCTTGCTGTTGATGAGGAACTGTTGCGAGCAGAGGGGCCAGTTCATCCTCAGGTCGCGCAGCAGATGGCCAGGGGAGTTCGAAACTCGTGCGCGGTAGCGCGTGCACCACTTGGTGAGGCATTGCCAGCCGACGTTGGCCTCTCGACAACCGGTGTTGCTGGACCAGATCCGGATCCCGTGACGGGACAGCCAGCGGGAACGGTTTGGCTCGGAGTCAGCTCACTACTGGGGGATCGTTCGGTGTTGCTTCATGCTTCCGGGACTCGGGCTGACATTCGCGCACAAAGCGTGCGTGCGATTCTTGATGAATTTGCCGCGGAATTATTGGCATTGGGCGAGATCTGCCCGTAATTTCTCGAAACTTGAGTCGATTCGGCTCATATTCAGGAAATGCTCAGGAATAATCGGGCTAAAGTTACGGTTACTCTCAGTGACGTCAATCAGACTGATAACAGATAGTCTGGGTGTATTAGGCGGCTATAACGAGAGCGCGACTCGGGTCGTGCGTGAGAAGGAGGATGCGATGGTACTGGTTCGTCAAGAGATCGGCGATGTGCTGCGTGACTTCCGGCTGCAAAAAGGTCGCACCTTGCGCCAGGTAGCCGGCGAGGCGAGCGTTGCACTCGGCTACCTGAGCGAAGTCGAGCGAGGCCAAAAAGAGGCCTCGAGCGAGATCCTCGCCGCGGTCGCGGATGCGCTGAACACGCCCTTATCGGTCATTATGGGCGAGGTGAGTGATCGTCTTGCAATCGTTGAGGGTTTGAGTGTGACACTCGGCTCTCAGGTACCAGACACTGTGCCGGCCGATCTGGTCTCGGGGTACCGCCCCGAGCTGTTCGCGCGCGGCTAGATGGTGGTTTGTCTGGAAAGCGCCGGGTCTTCGCGACCCGGCGCTTTCTCTTATTTGGGGGTCACTCGGTGAGACTGAGTGAGTTTCAGCGTGCAGCGCGCGAACAGTTTGGTGATGTGTACTCTGGTGTAATCATTCGTGATCACTGGCTCGCAAGTATGAATGGCACCGCGCAAGATGCCTTGAACAGGGGCGAGTCGGCTCGTGACGTCTGGTTTGCGCTGTGCGAAGACCTGCAGGTTCCTCCCGCCGAGCGGTATGGCCGCGGGCTTATCGATCCTCGCGAGTAGATTTCGCTGAGTGGTGCGCTCGTGTATCGGCGTGTCGTTCGAAGATGTGTTCGAGTCGGCGTAATGTCGTGCACAGGTGGAATCGGGCTTTGATTCTCCACAGATTTTCATCTCCGACTGTGAATGTCGGTGGTGCGATCTATGGTTCGAAGTAACGGCCACCGGCCTTGTCGACGGATACCCGGCACGACAGTAGGTAGGCCAGCAACCCGGCGATCATCGCCCGAACAGAGGAGCCTCAGATGGCAGCGAACAAAGACCGCGATAAGGCGCTCGAAGCAGCGCTAGCAAATATCGACAAGCAGTTTGGTAAGGGCGCCATTATGCGTCTCGGTAGCACCGATCGTCCTCCGGTCGAGGTGATCCCGACGGGTTCGATTGCACTTGATGTCGCTCTTGGTATAGGTGGGCTACCCCGCGGTCGCATTGTTGAGATCTACGGGCCTGAGTCTTCGGGTAAGACCACGCTGACGCTGCACGCCATCGCGAACGCGCAGGCTGCTGGCGGCATCGCGGCATTCATTGATGCTGAGCATGCGCTCGATCCTGAGTACGCACAGAAGCTCGGTGTTGATATTGACGCACTCCTCGTATCGCAGCCAGACACGGGCGAGCAGGCGCTAGAGATCGCTGACATGCTCATTCGCTCGGGTTCGGTCGACCTCGTAGTTATCGACTCGGTGGCCGCACTTGTGCCGCGAGCCGAGATCGAGGGCGACATGGGTGACAGCCACGTCGGTTTGCAGGCTCGACTCATGTCTCAGGCGCTCCGTAAGATCACAGGTGGCCTGAGCCAGACCAAGACCACAGCAATCTTCATTAACCAGCTGCGCGAGAAAATCGGCGTCTTCTTTGGTAGCCCAGAGACTACCGCGGGTGGCAAGGCATTGAAGTTCTATGCTTCCGTGCGCCTTGACATCCGTCGTATCCAGACTCTGAAAGACGGTACGGACGCGGTTGGTAACCGCACCAGGGTGAAGGTCGTCAAGAACAAGATGGCGCCTCCGTTCAAGCAGGCTGAGTTCGACATTCTTTATGGTGTTGGCATTTCTCGGGAAGGCTCGCTCATTGATTTCGGTGTTGAGCACGGTCTGGTGAAGAAGAGTGGTGCGTGGTACACCTACGGAGGTGACCAGCTTGGACAGGGCATGGAAAACTCTCGCCGGTTCTTGATCGCTAACCCGGACATTGCGGCAGAGATTGAAGACAAGATTCTCGTGAAGCTCGGCATTAAGGCTGGTGCTGAGGGGGCAGAGAGCGCTGAGGGCGAAGGCGATGCGGTTCGCATCGGGGCCTAAAGGAGCCTGTCATGGTTGTTCGTTTCCTTCCTCCGCCTTCGGAAGAGTCGCGGGTTCAGCTAGGTAGTGACCGAGAGAACCTTGCTGAGGTGATTCAGCTGCGGAGTCGGCTGAATCCCGCTGTGAGTAGCGAAAGCGAACAATCACCTTTCGCAGAGACCGCTGCCGAGTTAGAAATTGACGCGGATGTGGCGTCCGCGGCGTCAAGCATGCGCACAGCGACTGATGACGCCGTGCGCATGCTTGCCCGGCGTGCCCGATCAAGCGGTGAATTGCGGCGTGAATTGATTGCGGTCGGTCACGACTCTGTCGAAGTTGATGCGGTAGTGCTTGAGTGCGAGGGGCGACTGTATCTCGATGACCTTGGCCTTGCTCGGGTGCTTTCTGAAACGCTTCGGTTGCGCAAGCGGGCAAGCCGCAGTCAAGTTCGCATGAAGCTTCGTGAACGTTTGTTGCCTGATGGTGTCATTGAAGAGGTTCTGAGTGAACTTGATGACGACGAAGAGAACGACCTATTGCGTGAGGCAGCCTCGGAGCGTGCTCGTAAAATGGGCGGGCTCGACCGTCAGACCGCTGAGCGGCGCCTCTTGGGATTTCTGGCCAGGCGAGGTTGGTCTGGTGAGCGCGCAGTCCGGGTGGCCCGCGAGGCGCTGGATCGAAACGCCCAGCGTGGCCATTCGGCCATCTCCTCGGGCTCTAAGCTGGCGTCGCAGACTAAGGGTACTGTGCGGTTCCGCTGAAGCTCAGCTGATCCTCGATAGAATTTCCTTATGCCCTCCGCCGAAGCTACATTGATCGCGCCCTCCCCAGCAGCACTCCGTGCAGATGGTAGCCCACGCAGCTATACCGTTCGCACCCTTGGCTGCCAGATGAACGTGCACGACTCGGAGCGTCTGTCGGGTTCGCTCGAAGCCGCCGGGTACGTGGCTGCAGATACTCCTGATATGGCCGACGTAGTGGTGATCAACACCTGTGCGGTGCGTGAGAATGCGGCGAATAAGCTGTACGGTAACCTCGGTCAGCTTGCTTCTGTTAAGCGGGAACGCGAGGACATGCAGATCGCAGTCGGTGGGTGCCTCGCACAGAAAGATCAGGGCACCATCGTCAAGAAGGCGCCCTGGGTAGACGTAGTCTTTGGCACGCACAATATGGGCTCGTTGCCGGCTTTGCTCGAGCGCGCACGCCACAATGCCGAGGCTCAGGTCGAGATACTTGAGGCTCTCGAAGTCTTCCCGTCGACTCTTCCGACGAAGCGCGACTCGGCCTCAAGCGGCTGGGTATCGATTTCGGTGGGCTGCAACAATACCTGTACCTTCTGCATCGTTCCGGCACTGCGTGGCAAGGAGAAGGATCGCCGCCCCGGCGATGTGCTGGCCGAGGTGCAGGCGCTCGTTGACGATGGCGCGATCGAAGTCACACTTCTCGGGCAGAATGTGAATACCTACGGTGTTGAGTTCGGCGACAAGTTCGCGTTTGGTAAATTACTTCGCGCAATGGGGGAGATCGAGGGGCTCGAACGGGTGCGTTTCACTAGCCCGCACCCCGCCGCGTTCACCGAGGACGTAATCTTGGCGATGGCCGAAACACCCAATGTCATGCCTACACTGCACATGCCCCTGCAGTCTGGTTCGGACAAGGTGCTCAGGGATATGCGGCGTTCCTACCGCAGTAAGAAGTACCTTGGCATCCTTGACCAGGTTCGTGAGCATATTCCGCACGCGGCGATCACGACAGACATTATTGTCGGTTTCCCCGGCGAGACCGATGAAGACTTCGAAGACACCATGCGGGTGGTTGAGCAATCGAGATTCCAGAGCGCCTTTACGTTCCAGTACTCGATCCGACCGGGCACGCCTGCGGCGACTATGGATCATCAGGTGCCAAAGGCGGTGGTGCAGGAGCGCTACGTGCGTTTGATGGAACTTCAGGAGCGCATTTCCCTGGAAGAGAACCAGGCCCAGATCGGCCGTATGGTCGAGATTTTGGTGCTCGGTGAGGGGCGAAAAGACGCCGCAACCCACCGACTCTCTGGCCGTGCGGAAGATAACAGGTTGGTGCACTTTGAGGTGCCTGAAGGGGCTACGGAACCGCGCCCGGGCGACGTGGTTACTGCCAAGGTCACCGCAGCCGCACCATTCTTCATCATCGCTGATTCGCCCGAGGTGTATGCCGTGCGGCGCACACGTGCGGGGGACGCTTGGGATCGCCGTCAAGCTGAGAGCTGTGGAGCGCCCGCACCCCTGGCCTCTGGTGCTGCGCCGTTAGCGGTGGGGTTGGGTATGCCGACGATCCGCCCGCTGTGACCGAAGCTCACCTCTGGGTGGTCGTCGGCGCCACTGGAACTGGCAAGACCGCGCTCTCTCTTGAGCTGGCAGAACTGCTAGCCACAGACGGGCGTGAAGCCGAGATTGTCAACGCTGATGCGATGCAGTTCTACCGAGGGATGAACATTGGCACCGCGAAGCTGCCCATCGACGAGCAACGTAGGATACCGCACCATCTTTTTGACGCCCTTGAGGTTACCGAAGAAGCGACCGTTGCTTGGTACCAGCCGACTGCGCGCGCCGTGATCGACGACATCCTGTCGCGCAATAATCACGCAATTCTTGTGGGGGGTTCAGGCCTCTACGTGTCGAGTGTGATCTTTGATTTTCAGTTTCCACCACGCGACGAGTTGCTCAGGGCGGAGCTTGAGCGTGATCTCGAAGAAGTCGGTGTTGCGTCCCTGCTTGCGCGGCTACGAGCGATTGACCCGCGCACTGCCGGCGCTGTCGACGCGAAGAACTCTCGCCGAGTGGTTCGGGCGCTCGAAGTTGCGCTGCTCGGCGGTGACGCACAGGTCACGCTGCCTCATGCACCCGTTTTGTGGAGGGAATGTACTCGAATCGTAGGTGTCGCGGCCGAGCGCTCTGCTCTCGTGCAGCGACTCGACGCCAGGGTGGAGCAGATGTGGGCAGAAGGCCTCCTCGACGAGGTACGCGACCTCATCCCGAAAGGGATCGATCGGGGTAAGACTGCGAGCCGGGCGATCGGCTACCATCAGGCCCTCGCTCAGATTCGGGGCGAGATGAGCGAACAAGAGGCTATTGAAGAGACTCAGGCGCTGACCAGGCGCTACGCTCGTCGCCAGGTGAGCTGGTTCAAGCGTTACCACGATGTGCAGTGGCTTGATGCTCCGGAAGTGAGTGAAATCCGGTTGTAAGCCATGGTTCGGCACCGAGTTCGAATCGCTCGGGCAGAGTCACTGAGGTCTAACTGCGCAGGCAAAGGTGGGGCGGCAGAATGACTGCTGCCCCACCTGCGTTTGCCGCTTGCCGCTTACCGCTTACCGCTGCGGGTGTCGCCCGCGGTAGCTCTCGATGGCGTTAATGCCTCCTGCAAGGGCTCCAAAGAGCACGCCGGCGATGGGCCAGATCAGCCATGATTGACCCCAAGCATCACCGATGAAGCTCCAAGCGAGGTAGACGGCGACTGTGATGGGCCAGTAGAAGGAGGCAAGCACACCGACGAGGCTGTGCTCATCGTCTTCGTCTACATTGCCCGAGTTTCCCTTGCCCTTCGCGAGCGTGTCGTACACCGTGTTTGCCCATGTCGCGGGGAGCAAGACTAGTAGTCCGATCGCAACCATGATCAGGGTCCCAGCGACACCAACGACGCTCCAGAAGCCTTGTAGTAGATCGTCATTAGGGATGAGAGAGAAGAGCAGCACCGGTGCGGGGGAAAGCACCCAGCAAATAACCGAGACCTGCAGCGCGGTGATGCGTTTGCGCTCGTGCTGCTGCGTGAGGTCCTCGGCCCAGCTCGTAACGACTGGGTTGCGACTGAACCTGCCCTCGCGGAGCCGTGAGAATGGTGTGAACTCGCGAGAGAGCCCAATGATTGACACCACACCAGATGCGACCAGCACGAAAAGCAGCAGTAGCCCGACCATGGCGGCAGCATTCCCGCTTAGTGGGAGCAGGCCAGCCTGTGCAGCGGAAGGCAAAACGATTAGGGGGATCGCCGCGATTACGAAAAGTGCGACCGAGATGCTGAGCCTGAAGCGGGTGCGGTACTGTGCGTCCGCGAAGCCCTGGGCTTCCTTCAAAGTCACCGGAGGGTGCTGGGGCACAGCTGGCGCGGTGTTCATAGTCGCTGCACCTACAGCGGTCGCCGGTGCACTTGGTGGAGCGATCTCGCTCGTGATACCGAGCACCGGCGCCAGCTCATCGAGGTTGCCAAAATCGGTGATGACCTTGCCCACAGCCTCGTTGTGCGAGACACCCTTGGCGAGAAGGCCTTGGTAGGCGTCTTCCATCATCGCCTCAAGCTCCGCTTTTGCTTCAAGCATGCGCGGCGACTGCGGATATGGCGTGAACATCGTATCTAGGTAAGCATTGATGACGTTCATGAGTTGATTCCTTCCGTGAAGCGGTCAACTACCGCTTTGGTGTCTTGCCATTCGCGAGCCTTGGCGCCGAGATGCTCGACGCCCTGCTCCGTGATCTGGTAATAGGTTCTGAGTTTCCCGGTGTCTGAGGTGCCTGCGTACGAGGTCACGAGGGCTGCGATCTCGAGACGCTTCACTGCCGAGTAGAGGGTGGTCTGCTTGATCGCATACTCGTCGCCGGTGACTTCGCTGATCTGCTGGGCGAGCTCGTACGCATACGATGGCGCACGTCGCAGCAGCGACAAGATCATGAGATCGATATAACCACGAATTGCGTCTGCGCTGATCATCTTCGCCTCCTTGCTTGGGTCGAGTTTCTACCTACGGCAAACATAGTACGTCTGGCGTAGTACGTCAAGCGAATGGTTTGTGAAATTCGAGGATCACCACACCTCGTCGCAATAGACTTGACCCGTGATTACGCTGAACTTCACCAAGGGCCACGGGACCGGCAACGACTTCGTGTTCTACTCAGACCCCGACGGGCAGATAGAACTTTCGCCCGAGCAAATTCGATTGCTCTGTGATCGGCGATTTGGGGCCGGTGCCGACGGTGTGGTGCGAGCAATCAAGTCGAGCGCGATCGCAGAAGGAGCCGCGATCCTCGCCGAGGAGCCGATGGCAGAGTGGTTTATGGACTACTGGAACGCCGACGGAACCCCGGCCGAGATGTGCGGCAACGCGATCCGCGTCTTTGCTCATTACCTCATTGAGGAGGGGCTGATTGCGCCTGATCGTCGCGACACAATTCCGATAGGCACTCGCTCAGGTGTGAAAGACGTGCTTGCGGGAGTGTCTGGGTATACCGTCGACCTCGGGCGTTGGCGTCTGGGGGGGCGAGTATCTCGTGAATGCTCGTGGGCTACGCGTCTCTAGGCCTGGGCTCGGAATTGATCTCGGAAATCCGCACATCGTCACTGTGCTTTCGGGTGACGCCAAGCTCGATGGTCTTGACCTTTCGCAGGCGCCGGAGGTCGGGCCTTTGCCCGAGCAGGGTGCGAACATTTAGTTCGTGGTTCCAGAGGAACCGTTGCTGCATAACGGGGTCGGCCGTATCCGTATGCGGGTACACGAGCGGGGTGTCGGTGAGACTCTCTCTTGCGGAACCGGAGCTGCGGCCGCGGCACTCGCTTTTCGCCATTGGGGTGGTGATCAGATGCCCAACAGCTGGAGTATCGAGGTGCCCGGTGGGCGGCTGGGCGTGAGGATGTTCCCGACGGAGGAGGGTGAACACGTTTCTCTGAGTGGGCCCGCCGAGTTGGTCTACCGCGGTACGATCGAGCTTCCTTAGCGAATCCAGCATGACCCGTACTGATCTGGATTGAGCTGAGCTGCCGGGCCTTGAGCTGACTAGGGCTACGGGTCCGACTAGCGGCTTCGAGCCTCAATCACGTGGAAGCCCTTGTCGCGTGCGACTCGGCTCACCTCAAGATCAGCGAACTCCGCAGCGATCCACTTCTGAAGCGAATCTGCACCAAGGTGCTTGGCAACCACCAGGTAGGCCACACCGCTGCTCCTCAGGCGGGGCAGCCACAGTTGCAGCATCTCGTGAAGTGCCTGCTTGCCCACTCGAATCGGCGGGTTTGAGTGGATCTCACCGAACTGGATTTCGGCCGGCACTTCGTCTGGCGCAGCAACACGCACATTCGTAAGACCGAGGCGCTCGGCATTCATCGTGGTGAGCTCGCGTGAGCGCGCATTTACGTCGACCGCCCATACGAGGCGATCTGGGTTGGTGAGGGCAGCGGAGAGGGCAATCGGCCCCCAACCGCAGCCGAGATCAAGCACGGGGCTGTGATCCTCGGAATGATGTACGCCATCGTTGCGAGTGTCGCTGTGCTCAATGGTGCGAAGTAGTATTTCGGTGCCACGGTCGAGGTGCTCCGGGCTGAAGACGCCGCCTGCAGTAAGAAGCCGATGTGGGGTGCCGGAAAGCGCCACCTCGATCTCGCGTGGAGTGAAATCGCCAGAAGGGGCTTCGCTGAAGTAGTGCTCGCTCACCTCTCAAGTATTGCAGCCCGCAATGAGTTTGGTGTGCCTGGCCGGCGCAGCTGGTATCGCTGCGCATTGATGTGCTGTTGGTGAACAGGGTAGGTATGCGGGGGTGCGCATCCTAGACTTGAGAGAGATGACGAAGCAGCACGAAGATACCCCGCACGAGTTCGAGACTGAGCTCGAGACAGATCCCCAGCGCGACGAGCAGCGAAGCATGGCAAAGGATCCGCTTGATCGCGTACTTGAGCGCGCGTCAAGGTCTCAGACCGCAACGGTGATCCGCGATCTGAGTGGAGCGCAGGCTCTCGGTGACGAGGCACACGAGTTTGAGTCTCACGATATTCAGCTTGAACGCGATGAGCGCGCCTCGCTTACGCGAGTGGCAAGCCTCTCGACCGAGCTCGAAGACGTCACCGAGGTCGAGTATCGCCAACTGCGACTTGAGCGTGTGGTTCTGATCGGTCTCTATTCCGCGAGCTCTCAGCAGGGCAGCGAAGACGCCGAGAACTCATTGCGAGAGCTCGCTGCTCTCGCAGAAACTGCGGGTGCTGAGGTGCTCGACGGCATGCTGCAACGCAGGGCGAACCCGGATCCCGCGACCTACCTCGGCAAGGGTAAGGCGCTGGAGCTCGCTGACCTGGTCGCGGCCGTTGGCGCGGACACCGTAGTTGCCGACACTGAGCTCGCGCCCTCACAGCGGCGTGCCCTTGAAGACGTAGTGAAGGTCAAAGTTATCGACCGCACCGCCGTGATTCTCGATATTTTTAGCCAGCACGCGAAGAGCCGTGAGGGTAAAGCCCAAGTGGAGCTTGCGCAGCTCCAGTACCTCTTGCCCCGCCTGCGTGGCTGGGGTGAGTCGATGTCGCGCCAGGCCGGCGGCCAGGTGGGCGCGGGTGGTGCGGGAATGGGCTCTCGCGGCCCGGGTGAGACAAAGATCGAGCTTGATCGACGCCGCATCAACACGCGCATGGCGAAGCTTCGGCAGCAGATCAAGGGGTTTGCTCCCGCCCGCGAGTCAAAGCGTGCGAATCGAAAGCGCGGAGAGGTACCGTCAGTCGCTATCGCTGGTTACACCAACGCGGGCAAATCGAGCCTCATGAATTGCCTTACCGGTGCGGAAGCGTTCGTGCAGAACCAGCTCTTTGCAACGCTCGACACCACCGTGCGACACGCAGAAACCTCGGACGGACGCAACTTCACGTACACCGACACAGTGGGCTTTGTGCGCAACCTACCGCACCAACTTGTTGAAGCGTTTCGTTCTACTTTCGAAGAAGTTGCTGCGGCCGACGTGATCGTGCACGTTGTTGACGGTTCGCACCCTGATCCCGCAGCTCAGCTGCGAACCGTCCGCGACGTGATCGCGGAGGTTGACGCGCTCGGCCTGCCCGAGATCGTGGCGTTCAACAAGAGTGACCTCATCGATGATAACCAGCGGCTAGTTCTGCACGGTATGGCTCCTGACGCCGTGTTCGTTTCAGCCCGCACCGGCGAGGGTATTGAAGAACTGCAGACGAGGATCGCAGCTGCGTTGCCCGTGCCCGACCGTGAGGTGGTCGTCACTGTGCCATACGACAGGGGTGAACTCGTCGCTGAATTGCACGAGCGTAACCGTGTGCTCGACACCGAATACGTTGAGGCGGGTACGCGCGTGCACGCATTTGTGAGCGGCGAGACCTTTGCCAAGGTCGAGTCGTACCTGAGTGACTAACGGCCTAATCAATCCAAGAGGTACGGGTGAGTGTCGACTTGGATCGATCAGGGCCTGACTTAGATTGAGCGGAAAACCGCCACGACCTTGCCGAGAACTTCGGCATGATCGCCGAGAATTGGCTCGAACGCGCTGTTTCGTGGGAGCAGCCACGTGTGGCCGTCACGCCGACGGAACACCTTGACCGTTGCTTCACCGTCGAGCATTGCCGCGACGATATCGCCGTTCTCTGCGTCGCGCTGCTGACGAATGACAACGAAGTCACCATCGCAAATCGCAGCGTCAATCATTGACTCGCCGTACACCTTGAGCATGAATAGCTGGCCGTCGCCAACAAGCTGTCGGGGGGAGGGGCACGAGCTCTTCTACCTGCTGGTCTGCAGTGATGGGCACACCGGCCGCAATGCGGCCTACAAGTGGCACGTAGGCGGTTTCCTCGGGTTGTATCGAGGGGGAGTCTGCGAGTGCTTGCGAGGTGCTCGCAAGCTCAGAGAGCACCTCAAGTGCGCGGGGCCGGTTCGGATCCCGTCGAATGTGGCCAGCAAGCTCAAGCCGGCTGAGCTGGTGAGTAACACTCGAAAGTGAAGAAAGACCGACCGCGTCACCAATCTCCCGCATGCTCGGCGGGTACCCACGGCTCTCGACCGATCGAGAAATGAACTCGAGGATCGCCTGCTGCTTCTCAGTGAGCGGCTTCAGTGCTCGGCCGCTTGAACGTGCAGTCATCGGTCTCTTCTCTCGCTCGTGCTGAATGTTGGTGTTCGGTACTTGGTTCCTGCGCCCGACTGCTTCTTCCTTGGAAACTCAAGTGAACTTGATTGCGTCCAGTCTCAATGTCGGTACTCGGCACTTTTTGCCTACGACTGACTCCTTCGCCCGCTGCAACTCAAGCGAGCTTGACTGCGTTTGGACTCAATGTCGGTGGTTGGTGGTTCAGTGTCTTGTAATCGAAACACTAGCCCCTGTGTTCGAAACAAGGCAAAGATTTGTTCGAGTGTCGCTTGAAATTATTCGCCAATAGATTCGAATAATGGGTTGCGGTTTCGGTTAATCGAAGATACATTCGAAACAGATGTTCTAATCGCTTCGGTGAAAGTCACATCGCATACCTAGGAGGACCAGATCATGGGCGCATCGATCACCACCATTTCTACACCGCTGACCAGCCCGCTTGCGCGCGCACTTGCTCCCGAGTTGAGTGCTGAAGCCTCGGCGGCGGCGGTTCGGTCAGGGAACCCCAGGCTTCGGCTCACTCGTCGTGGCCGCGCAGTGTTCGGCAGCCTGGCAACTCTGCTTGTAATCGGTGTGCTCGCGGTTATCGCAATGTTTAGCGGGGCCCAGGCGGTGGCAACGGCTGGTGCCGGTAACTCTGAATTTGGGTATGTAGTCGCGCAGCCAGGTGATTCGCTTTGGCAGCTTGCGAGCGAGCTTGACCCAAACGCTGACCCTCGCGACCTGGTTGCAGAGATTGTTCGACTGAATCAGCTTGACAGCTCAGCGGTACAAGCAGGCGAGCCTATCGCTGTGCCACTGCGTTATGCCGAGGGCCCAGGTGTGGTCAAGGCATCCTCGCTTGGACTGTAGAGCCTGGTGCCTAGAGAACGGCATGTAATATCTGTGCCTGGAACCTAGCACTTAAAGCTTGTTGTGCATGGCTCGGTTAACAAAGCTCGGTCTGCCGGGGGCAGTCTGGCCAAAGTCAGTCTGCCGAGGCCAGTGTGCTGGGTTCCGCCTGCAGCGCTCTGTGTGCATAGGTCTCACCCGGCACGTGGCACCGCTTAGACTTGGTCTGTGACTAGCCTCAGTGACCTGCCCCTGCGTTCAAACCTTGTCGGCAAGGAGCCCTACGGCGCTCCGCAGGATCCGGTTCCTGTCAGCCTGAACGTGAATGAGAACACGCATCCGCTTCCTGAGAACGTAATCGAAGACATTATTGTTTCCCTTTTTTCCGAAGCGATACGGGGCGTCAATCGTTACCCAGATCGCGAGTTTCTCACACTGCGAGGCGACCTCGCGCGCTATCTCGGATATGACCTGACAGGTGCGAACCTGTGGGCTGCTAACGGGTCCAACGAGGTACTTCAACAGGTGCTGCAGGCCTTCGGTGGGCCTGGTCGCAGTCTCCTCAGTTTCACGCCCACATATTCGATGTACCCGCTGCTTGCCGATGGCACAGATACAGAGTGGATCCCGGTGCCGAGGCCCGCCGATTATGCGCTGACGCCAGAATCTGTGCGCGAAGCGATTCGCGAGCACCAGCCGAGCATCGTGATCCTCTGTGGCCCAAATAACCCGACCGGAACGTCACTTGACCTCGAAGTGGTGTTGGCTGCCTACGAAGCGTTTGACGGCATGTTGGTCGTGGATGAGGCCTACCGCGAGTTTGACGATACCCACCCAAGTACCCTTGAGCTGCTCCCCGGTCGACCTCGTCTGATGGTGTCCCGCACGATGAGTAAGGCCTTCGCTTTCGCAGGAGTGCGCCTCGGCTATCTAGCCGCGGACCCCGCTGTAGTTGATGCGCTGAGGCTGGTGCGTCTGCCTTACCACCTGTCCGCTCTCACTCAGGCCGCTGCTTCGGCCGCATTGCATCACTCAGTCGAGATGCTGAGTGCGGTCGATGACATTCGCACCCAGCGCGAACGTTTGGCGACTGAGCTCTCCGAGATGGGCTACCTTGTGCACCCGTCTGGCGCAAACTTTCTCCTGGTAGGAGGCTTCGAGAACCCCGAGGCGACATTCTCGGCGCTGCGTGCCCAGGGCATTCTTATTCGGAACCTCAGCATCGAAGGCCACCTGCGTCTGACCGCTGGAACCGAAACCGAGACCACGCGGCTGATCGAAGCAATACGTGCCTTTGGCCCCGGTGGCGAAACCTCCTAAGCGATTGCAACGCCAAACGCTAGCCCGATGAGATAGGTGGCTAGCATCGTGGCCGAACCCATCAACACGTTTCGCAGGATCGCTGGCAATACCGGTGCCTTCCGAGCCTGGCGCTGATCCACCCAGTCAATAGCGAACCGATAGTCACCGCGGCCGCGGTGGCTACAGTGGAATTGCCGATGGGCAGAATGATCATGACGAGTGGAATTAAAGCGCCCAGAGTGAACGCCACGAAGGAGGAGGAGGCGCTGCCCTGCCAAGGGCTGGTGAACTCCCTCGGAATCGATTCCAAGTTCGACCTCGGCATGGGCAGCAAGCGCATCGTGCTTGGTGGGCTCTTCGGCGACCTGACGCGCGAGATCGGGGGAGAGCCCTCTCTTTTTGCGATACATCCCCGTGAGTTCTGCCAGTTCAGCCGCCGGTTGTTCGCGCAGTTCGCGTACTTCCTTTGTGATCATCACTTTCTCGGTATCGCGTTGTGTGCTGACTGAAACGTACTCGCCACCAGCCATTGAGAATGCCCCAGCTACGAGTGCCGCGATGCCAGCCGTCGCTATGGCCGCAACATTCCCTGGCGTAGCCGCGGCGGCACCGACAACTACACCGGCGGCAGAGACGATGTAGTCGTTGGCGCCAAGCACACCAGCACGTAGCCCCCAGTTCAGACGCTGCCCAATTCGACCTTCGTCATGATTTGCATGCAGATGCTCAAGTGCAGAATCGAGATTCTGTGGCTCCTTCTTCATGAGACTCATACTCGCGTGAGATGGTACATCGAGGAAGAAAGCAAGGTTAGGCTCCGCTAACCGCGCCAGTTGTGAATAGCCACAAGCATCAAAACCTGAGTGAATGCGGAAAACTTATGAACATGTGTGTTCTAACCTTTTGAATATATGACCACACCTCCCGAAGCGCTGCCACGTCACCAACTCGAGCGTAGGCTGCGCCGCTCGCGCACACTTAATCTCGTACTTGGAGTCATTTCTGTCGGCGCGCTATTGTTTGCGGGCTTCCAGTGGAACGCTGCAGGCAGCGGAGCAACAAGCTCGGCGCAGGGTGACAGCAGTGCCCCTCATCCTCGACGGCCAACGCGGGTGATTCGGGTGAGACGACTGCACTCGCTCACGTTCGGCTGCAAGATGGTGATCCAATGGCGATCGGTGCGATAGATGCTCCGGTAGTGCTGAGCGAGTGGATAGATTTCCGGTGCCCATTTTGCGCGGTCTTTTCCCGCAACACAATGCCGCAGCTGGTGAAAGAGTACGTCGACTCTGGCAAGGTTCGGATTGAGATGCACGACGTAGCGTTTTTCGGTGAGGAATCGGTCCGTGCTGCTACAGCAGCACGAGCAGCGGGAGAACAAGGAAAGTACTTTGAATTTGTGAGCGCGGTCTATGACGCAGCTCCCGAAAGCGGTCACCCGGAGCTCCTGGCAGAAGAACTGATTGAGTTTGCGAAGATTGCCGGTGTCGCCGACCTGGCCAAGTTTGAAGCAGACATGCAGCGCGAAGACTGATTCAGGCGGTGCAGCAGAGTAGGGCACAAGCCCAGCAGCTTGGGGTTACCGGAGTACCGTTCTTTGCGGTCGGAGGCCAGGCTTTGAGTGGCGCCCAGTGGATCGAAAGCTTCCGTCAGTTTATTGATCAGCAGCTGGCACAGGCTGTGGAGTGAGCCTTAGTCTCTTAGGGGCATTCCTTGGGGGAGTGCTGACACTTCTGAGTCCGTGCTCGGTGATGCTCTTGCCTGCATTCTTTGCGTATGCGTTCACGAGCCCCGGCGCATTGCTTGCACGAACCGCCGTGTTCTTTGCGGGTCTCTGCACCGCTCTCGTCCCCCTAGGGATGCTCGCAGGCACGCTCGGAGCCTGGGTGAGCCGTTTCAGGTTTGAGCTTGTGACTGTCTCATCGCTGATAATCATCGTGCTTGGGCTGGTGATGGCAATTGGAGTGCCTGTTCCCGGCCTGCTGCGGCAGCGTGGCACCCAAAGTGCCTCAATTGTGTCTGTGTTTGCACTTGGCACAGTGTACAGTCTTGCCGGAGTGTGTGCGGGGCCCATGCTCGGCGCGGCGCTGACGTTTGCGGCCTTCGGTGGCAGTTCACTGATGGGCGGGCTGGTGCTTCTGGTGTTTGCTGCTGGAATCGTTACCCCCTTGCTCCATCCTAGCTTCTGCTTTGGGACGGGGTTCCCGCGGTGCAACGACTGGTACGCCCCAAAGAGATTATTATCGAACATTGGCGCAACACTTGGACCAACCTTGTTGGGGGCGTGCTCATGATCGGAATTGGGGTATTGCTGTCTGGTTACGCAAGGCGCTGCATTCTTCTCGGAAGCATTGGCGCAAATTCAGATCAAGCAAGACTCGAATCTAATGTGATGCAGGCCACCGCAGCGGTGCCAAACTGGATCGTGATCCTCGTTTTCATGTCTATTCTAGGCGTGTGGATTGTGGTTGCGGCAACACGCAGAGGTAGCGTCTGTGCAAACCACTAGGATTGAGATAATCTTGTACAAACTCCCCGTACCGCGTCGCTCGAACGATCGACGAGCGAGTCTAAATCAGTGTGAGTGTCGACCTTTAATGGCACTGGCGAAGCAGATGTGCAAACCGATATCCCCTTCTTTGACCACATGCTCACCGCTTTTGCTCGGCACTCGCTGACCGACCTGACCGTTCGGGCAACCGGCGATGTGCATATTGACATACACCGCACGGTGGAGGACACGGGCATTATATGCTTGGTGCGGCTCTGCTGGAGGCGCTCGGTGACAAGGCTGGTATCAGCCGTTCGGTGACGCGCTCGTGCCGCTCGATAAAGC
>JAUCCH010000099.1:0-35402 GCA_034676385.1 Leucobacter sp. | reverse complement strand
GCTCGACATGCTTCTGGAAATATGCCCGGACCCCCAACGGAACCGTGCCAACAAGGACAGTGAGCGAGCCAACTCCAACCCAGAACCAATCCAGATTTGGGCCGATGAAATTGGAGATGATGATGCTGCCGCCAACTGGCAGAACCCACGGAGCAACCTCCATGAACAGGTACCTGTTAGATATGAACTTAATTGGCCACCACCAAACGCGACGGATTACCCGCCCCAGCGTTCGCCAGAAACCGGTCCCGCGTCGATGTTCCCTGACAACCGAGAGCCTACTGAATGATTGAAGATACATAAGCAATGGACAAAATGAGAAGCTTTATTCCATGACCTATTCCCCGGCTCCCGAGATCTTGGACCCGTTCCGCGCTCAGCTTGAACCCGCGTACCGCCACATTGGTGTAGCAGCGGTCTCTCATGCTGCATTCGAGGCTCGGATGAATCAACTGCTTGAGTCGCTCGAACCCGACGGCGAACCATTCCCTACTACTGATGGCCGCTCATACCTCCCACGCCGCAACATGGAGATGTCGAGGCGGCTCGATGCTCTGGTCACATCCAATGCTGCTGCTGGGCAACTTCAGGCACAGCTGGTGCAGCTGCAGGCCGCTGAACAAGAACTGCGCAACCTCCGGAACTCCGTGGTCCATTCATTCGTCTCCGATCCTGACCCGGATAACCCAAACGTCGTCTACTTTGAGGACGCTCGCACGGAGCTTGGCCCTGACCGTGTTAAGCGCAACGTTCAGGAACTGTGGGAAGCCACGGTTCGAATCACAGGTGAAACGGTCATTCTTGGAGCGATCGCCGGTGTGATTTTCGACAGAATTTTCGCAACCTTTAATGGGGATCTTGATACCAATGTGCCGGCCGTCGGTGTGAACTCCATCGATCCTGAGTTCCCCCGTAAGTTCACCGAATTCGTCAAGAAAGGGCGATGGCTTGGCTGGTCGGCTGGCGGCGATGAGCCAGACCCAGACTGGTGGCTCGCCTAACCCTGCACCGCGACGCCGGAGCTTCCCAACTGAAGCGCCCTGGGGTTGTTGGAGTCTCTGATGTGCCCTGGCTTTAGTGGAGTCGGTCTGTTGGAATCTTGGTAGCAGTGCGACCAAGAAGGAGGCCGGCCCTGCTAGCCGTTACCCCGCATCGTTCAGGCGTAAAGTCCTAGATTTGCTCGCTGAGGGCAGGCCAGTAAAGCATGTCGCAGAAGATCTCGGCATCAGCCAGCAAACCATCTACAACTGGCGCAACCAGCAGCTCATCGACCAAGGCGCACTCCCCGGCATAACCAGCGACGAGAACGCTGAACTTGTCAATGCGAAGCACCGTATCCGTGACCTTGAAGAGGAAGTACGAATCCTGGTTCGTGCGCGGGAACTCTTGAAGGAGGTCCCCAACCCAAAAGGGTGTACGCGGCCATCGCAGTGATGGCCGCGGAAAGGCTCCCGGTGCAGAAAGCATGCAGACTGCTCGGGGTGTCCAGAATCTGGCTACTATGCCTGGAAAACTCGCACCCCGTCGAAACGTCAAATCCGGCATGCGTGGCTTCTTGACCAGATTCAAGCTGTTCATGAAGCAACACAAGGCGTGTATGGTGCTCGCAGAGTGTGGGCCGAACTCACGATGGGGTTAGGTCTTCAGGTTGGGCGCTCCCAAATGGAACTGGTGATGTCGCGCGCTGGCCTGCATGGCATTCCGGGGCCCAGAGGCACCCGGAAACCCCGTCACGACGCACCTCTTCCCGGGGGGATCTTGTACGGCGCGAGTTCCTTCGAGAGCATCCGAACATGTTGTGGGTCACCGACGTCACCGAACATCGCACGAAAGAAGGGAAGATTTACTGCGCGGTCGTGCTTGATACGTTCAGCCGCAAGGTCGTGGGGTGGGCGATTGATAGTGCCCCGAATGCGCAACTGGTGACGAACGCGCTGCACATGGCGATCGAGACACGAAAGCCCAAGCCTGGGACAGTGATTCATTCTGATCGCGGCACCGTTTTCACGAGCTGGGTATTCACCGAGCGTGCGAAGTCTGCCGGCCTGATGCCGTCGATGGGAGCGGTTGGATCGTGTTACGACAACAGCATGATCGAATCATTTTGGGGACACATGCAAACTGAGTTGCTGAACCGCAAGTCCTGGCGGACCAGACTCGAGCTCGCGAACGCGATCTTCGAGTATCTCGAGATGTTCCATAATCGGAAGCGTCGCCATTCCAGGCTCGGGATGCGCTCACCCGTTGAACACGAGAGACTGTACGAACAATCTCAAATGCTGCGATCAAGAATCTAACGGCACAACTCCATCAAAGCCAGGGCACATCAGAGTCTCTAAGAAACCCAGGGCGCTTCAATATGGGTCGTTGCTTGCCCCTCTGGAGGATAGGATCGTACACAAAGCTTTCCAAAGGACATGCTTCGATCGTCTGCAGAAAAACAAACTAGACATCCACGTTTTAACGATCCGAGAAGGTCTGCGATTCACGTGCGTAACCTGGATCGAATAGACCTACCATCACCAGCATCGGCAGCGACACCAATTCCAGTCGACCCGATTCAAACTCGAGGTCAACACAAACATGTCGGTTGCTTGCGTGGCCTGATGACTAATTAACTGTCCTCTACTCCTACAGCAGCCCCTTCCTGCATGTCAGCAATACGACTGTCAGCATCTTCAAGCCTGTCTTCAACAGCCGAGATTACGATTCCGGTGTAATAGACCACAGATGCATCTGTACCTTCAATCCCGGCTTGTTCCGCATCAAGGATATGGAGGCTTTGAAGGTTGGTGACTTCCTGCCATCCCGATCGCCCTTCTTCTATCGCCACCTTGGCAGCAGACAAGTCTTCTGATAGCGCCTCGCTAATGACCGTCATGATATTGGTGAGTGTCGAAACAAAATCTGTTCCTAGATGATCTGACGTAAGCCCTGTGACTTTCTTCCTGGCGATAAGGAGTTGTTTCCAAGATTCCTCGAATACGCTACCTTCGTCATCGGGAATGAGTTCACTTCCACGGATCATCATGATTGTGATGATGGACGAGAGTCTGCGTGCCTGTCGGAGAAAATTTTCGTAGAGCTCAGAAATTGGTGTCTCTGCGACCGAGCCCGCAAATAAAGCGGGCATCTGTCGGTTGCCGAGCGGCAGGAGTCCCTGGTGCATGACCTGGAATATCGAATTACGCAGATAACCTTCGGGCGTCTTTAACCCAATCCATACTCGACGGTCGGGCTGCTCCACCGCACCTCGAACAGCATCCGCCAGGGCCTCGATCGTGCTCAGGTGCGAGATAACTGTTTTTCCTTCCACAGTGATTGCCAGATCACCGGACGGCCAACTCAGGATTTCTAGGTCTGATAAGCACGGGACGACGTCAACCGAGAAGCCTAGCTCAGAGAGGGTGAGCTGCATTCGGGAAGCCTCCTTCCGTAGCGCTATCGAAGAACGATCGGCAGCGACGGCGGCCGCCCTCACTAGTTGGTCAGTACCCGTGTGCCGCGCCGCTGCGGCTCGCATTGAACTGCGGATCGAGGGATCCTTGCTAGCGCTTGCTGATGCGATTGAACGCAACTGGCGGAGGCACTCGAGCAGCGCATCGCAGTCCGGTGGATGCGGAAGGTATCGGTAGCGATCCAGTTCGATCATTGCGTTCACCTTTGCAATTAAGCCGTCGAGCATTCCAATCGTCAAGATGGGACGTCGCTTAGCTACGTCTGCACGCACAAGGTTTGGGATCACATGCTCAAGCAACAACCGAATCACTGTAACTGCTCCGCTCTCCATCGGATAGTCACCGAGCGCACCGGGCACTTCCTCCTGGTAGCTCTCCTCTGCGGGAGCATCCATTTGGGCAAGTTGTGTTGTCAGTGCATTAAACTCACGCACGACTGATTTGGGTACAGCCTGGTTGCCCAGATGCGCAAGGGTGATCTTGGGTAGCAGGGTTACAATTTCGCCGAGAGCTTTGGACTCGTCAGCAAGCTTAGATGTAAGCGTTCCGCTGCCATACTTTTTAGACAACGCGCGTGCCTGGGCACGGTTATCGGAAACCTCCAAGGCATTCGGGAGATTACCCCGCGGAATCGCTTTATCTACGAGCGGATATTCCCCTATTTTGGTTAGGCGCCCGAGAGCATCAACTGCACTGATTCTAGCGATCGCCGCTGTGGGCGCTAGAGCCAGAGCTAGCCGGCAGGCTTCTACGACAGCGCCGTTCTGGTCAGGTTGCAAATCCTCATCAATGAAGACCCACCTGCCGTCAACACCAACATCGGATCGTTCCAATGACGCAAGCCAGGGCGTTTCCACCACTATTCGGCGCAGGAGAAAAGTCTCGCCGCCTGCAATTGCAACTGCGCGCTCGGCAAGCTTAGGGTCCGCTCGGTGGAGAGCTTCTACGAAATTCGCGGCCTCCCGCAAGGGCCAAGCGGGCAGTCGCGCGCCGACCGCATCGGCTGTGGCTTCCAGCGCTTTAGCGTCGACACCACGGAGTACAGTTATGGCCTGCAACAGAAGTAGTGTTTCCGCGTTGAGGGCCGCTGAAGCCAGAAGTTCTTCAACCAGGTTCATGTCGATTAAGCTCCACAGGAACTTCAAGTCTGGTTCAGTTGGGACGTCGCTGAGCTGACTTATGGCAGAGACCATCTGTGGCGGGAAGAGATCTTCGGCCCCTGGGCTGGGCGCTGTACGGGACATCATAAATGCTGTAACGGCATTACCTGCATCGATGCCGTTATCGTCGAGAATCCCTTTCCAGTCATCGGCTCGTCGCCTTAGCAAGTCAGACCGAACGGCAGAAATAACGCCGATAAGCGTTTGGATTGTGTGGTCGCGCCCGACTCGACCGATTGCTGCTTGGACTGTCTTGGATGTGTCTGCTTCTGTTTCAAGAACGCGTCGGATGAACCGAGAAAGATCGGCACTTGATACAAGTTCAACTAGTCGTAGCAGGGTCTCTTGCTGCCCAAACGGGTGGCTCGCTTTGGCGAGTGCAGCGGAGCGGAGTTCGTGAAGTGGGCGAAGCATGCTACCCGAATCCTCAACGATTAGATGTTCATCAATAAGGCGGCGATTGGCAATTGTAAAGGCGTTAATCTCAGCGCCAATGGCTGCTCGGATCGTTTGCACTGATACTGGGACGCCGAACTGATTTGCACAGGAAACGAGGCGAAGAATGTCAAGTTCAAGATGTCTAGACGGATCGGCTTCACGTGATTGGATCTGTGAACCGACGACTGTGTCAAGGCCATCATTTTCGGTGAGCAAGGTGACGTATTCCAAAAGGAGTCCCCCGCACGCTCGGTTGGCTCACGCCACCCAGCCCACGAAGTAAGGCTTCGGGAGCGATAGTCCCGCCACAGTTCCTCCGCGAATATGTCGTCGAGCATCGGAGTGATAGTAGCGACCGCCGACAAGAGTGGCACCGGGAAGCGGTCTTCCTCCCCGAACAGAGACTATAGTGACCACATTCGATAGATCTGCCAACCGACGCAGAAGTCGATCGAGCAAATGGGGGTCGTGGCGGCCCGCATCGTCAATCAAGATACCAACAGGTGCGTACACACTGGGTCGCAAAGATTCAATGCGGGCAATAATCAGAGCAGCGGCATCACGTCCGGTGCGACCAACGGGTAATAACGAGTGGACTTGTTGCCAGCGGTACAAGTTTCGAGTTTCGTGAACAGCAGCGTAAGTCAATGCGCTCTTTCCGCTGCCGCTCGGCCCCGAGACGACAGCCAGCCGACGGGCTTCGGCAATCTCAATCACCTGACGCATTAGGTCAAAACGAGGCACGAGAAGTCCGCTGGCGACGTGAGATGCCCCGACGTGCGCGCCTTTGCGCAGGTCTGATCCGTCAGCCGCCATTCCCCAATTGATCAGCTCACAGATTCCCAGGGTTCGTGCCTCATCAAGCATTTCAAGATCGACGGTCGTGAGTATCTGCTCGACTAGTACATCGATGCTAGCGATATCCATTGAAACGTGATTTGAGGCGTCCGTGTCTACATTGGCATCACTGGCCTTCCCGATCTGCGTACAAACTGCAGACACGATGATCTCAGCAAGGGACTCCGGTACTCCAAGAGTGCCGACTACAATGTCGACGGCTTGTGCTTGCGGATTGGGGCATGTGACAACTGACACTGATGCCGCAAAATTAGCTGTGATCCGGTCATCTCCCAAATCAATGGAAAGTAGTTCATGAGATAACTCAAGTCCTGCGATACTCTCTTTCATCGCTGTACCATTCGCCCACTCCGTTACAGGAATTCGAGTAATCGAGCGTTCGAGCAGCAAGGTGGTCGCAGTTGAAAGCCCTGCATCTCTTCGCTTAATCCATGATTTGGCGACGGATCGGAGATCCTTGCGCAGCTGAGCCACAGGAAAGTCCCCGGCGCTCTCTCGTCGTGACTTGACTTGAACGAAATGCAACCCTTCTTTGGAATCCACCGAGATGTCATCGTATCCCTCCGGCGTCACCAGCGCCGTAGCCTCGCCCTCGCTCCAAAGACGCAATGCAATCAAGGTGCCGATAAGATCCTGGTAACGGAACCCCCGTCCTGCGCGTGCCCCAGCCCGTGACGCGTCCCAAAGTTTAATCTGAGGTTCGGTTGGCGACTCGGGTTGTATCGAAATGCGCGACGAGGACTGGGAAACTTGGCTGCGGCGTTCTTGTGCCTTGCGCCGACGGTTTGCTTCAGCACTAGTTCGACCGGTATTTCGACGTGACATATCTTGATGGTATCGGCGACCAACATCACGTGACGAGACAGACATGTGTCGACCGTTAGCTCATGAGTTACTGACCCGCGGTAAGTTTGGTTCACCTATACGATCGGCTCCCAACCAGGGAGGCTAATTCGGAGCAGAGGTCAAACGGTTTAAGAAAATGCAAGGCTAAAGTCCGTGGTAGTTGAGCCAGGATACTGCGCCCATCGAACCAGCCAAACTCGTCGCAACATTTCCCTTCATCAAACAGGTGTGCCGTCGCTACCGCGGAGCGCACTTTTCCGTCCCACTGACACGGTGGTACCCCTCGCTTGCAAGAGGCGTGGCAACTCAGGAAGTGAAACATTTGCGTCCGAGCTGGAGGTCTTTTTTCGGCATGCGTCTGAGGTGTTCAAATCGACGTAAGTCGCCTGGCCGCGGGGAGGTCTGCATACCTAGTGTGTAACCAGCCAGAGCATTACTGATTCGAAATCGTTTCTAAGCCAACCGCGAGGGATGCCACATGTGCACCCACAAGCACAACCTAGACACCGAAATGAGTCGGGTAGGTCAACCCGCCAGTCTCGGGGTTCTCTCTGGCAGCGCGGATTCCGAAGAGTCAATCCGGCAAAGAAAATCGTGATCGTGAAGCCCTCCCTCACGGTGGTGCCACCGTGGCGGCTCCGTGTGATCAGGGAAAAGATACTTTTGGTGTGCGTCTAAGCGGTGGCCGACGTAACTAAAATTCGTGCCATTCTAGTTCGAGTTAAAGGCCGCGCGTTGAGCCGAGAGTAACACGATTGCTCGCAGACAGACAGGCCTGGTGGGCTGCTGCTGTCGTCGCCTCCGAGCTGGTTTGCCCGGAGGCGACGACGAATCTGCGCGAATCACTTTGGCTTCGCGAAGGTGCGTTCGAGGATTTCGGCGGTCGCGGAATCTACCATTTGGTTGCGGCGAATGTAGTGTTTGATGGTGATTCGAGGGTCCGTGTGCCCCAAGAGTTCCGCCGCTAGTTCTGCGCTTGCCTCATCATGAATGGCCGTGGCCACGGTTCTGCGGAATGTATGCGGCGTGATTCCCGTGATCCCTGCCAATTCGAGTGCGTGTCGGAGCTGTCGGCGCACGTTTGCGGGCGACAGTGGAGTGCCTGCGCGACTGCAGAAGAGCAGCGCCTCGGGTGAAGGGTCAGTCAGCTTGCCGAGCCTGTTGCGCACTGCCTCCGCGGTGAAGGATGGCACCGCTGTAGTGCGTCTCGACTTTGACGTCTTCGGGTGGCCCTGCCGCTGCACCGGCTCACCCTTCGGAGTGATGATCGTCCCGGTGATGTCCATCAGTGGTTCCGGCCCGGTCATGTCGACGTCCATGCGCCGGAACGCGAGCGCTTCGCCGATACGACTTGAGGTGCCGAGGATCACCTCGATGATCTGGCTCAGCTGGCCATCGGGTTTGGGACCTGAATATGAGAGTCCGGTTTCCCAGAGCGCAATTGCAGCACGGCACGCATTCACTTCGACCGGTGTCATCGCATCCGGAGTGGTGGGTGGGCGACGCAACTTCGCAATGTTCTCCATCGGGTTGCGCGGCAATACCTCGTGGCGTACCGCAAGCCCAAACGCGAGCCGCAACACGTTGCGTGCCTGCTTCGCCCGGTTGTGGCTCTTCTTGGCAAGCTCTTTGATGAGCCGGTCGCATCGTGCAACCCCAATCTCGCGCAGTGTGAAGCCTCTGAACGCGGGCACGACAAGGGTGCGCATGTTGCGTTCGTACAGTTGCTTTGTGGTTTTCGAGAGGTAGTCGTCGAATTCGAGGTCTTCGAGCCAGTAGGTCACGAGGGCTGCGAACGGACTATCTGGGGTGAGTACCGTGCCCGTGGCGTGGAAGTCGCTGCGGGAAGCAATCTTTTCTTTCAGCGATGTCTCCGCCGCGCTCTGGGTACTGGCGGTTGCCTGCACCTGACGGGTGACGCCGTCCCAGTCGCGAAAGCTCGCACGAGCTTGCACGCGGCCGGGGCCCGGGGTGACGAACCAGATGGCCCCGAAAGTGCCAACCGGAAGACGCGGGCGGCTCATTGCTTCACCTCCGTTATTCCTCGGCGGGGCCAGGTTCGCGCTGCGCTTCCATCCACGATTGAACATCGGAGAGCGCGAACTTCACCCGTTTGCCGAAGCGGTAGGCGCGCGGGCCGAGGCCGCGAGATCGCCAGTCGTAGACGGTGGAAAGCGGAACACCGAGGTAGTCGGCGAGCTCGGTGACGTCGAGCAGAGGTTCGAGGGTCGGGTGCGGGGGGGCTGTTTGGTATCCATACCAATGAGGTGCACCAGGCGCACACCAACGCGGGTGAACCGGAGACAACGATCCCGAGTCAGAGAAGAATCCTGCTGCACCAGCAGAAAGAGGGGGTATTGCGTGAGTTTTACATGGCCGAGTCAAGTTCTACAACCTAAAAAGTCGCGGAAACCGTTGGGTTTCCGCGACTTTATGGTCGGGATGACAGGATTTGAACCTGCGACCCCGTCGTCCCGAACGACGTGCGCTACCAAGCTGCGCCACATCCCGATTGCGTCCAGCCTGAGCCGAAGCGCAACGACCACTCTACCGGGTTCCCGGCAGGTTCTCCGAATCGAGAGGGGCAAATACGGTAAGGCTACAGCGCCAGATGAACGCTGGGAACGCTAGCGAATGTAGACGTCCAAGTGGTTGCCAACGGTGCCGCGATCGTAGATCTTTCCCTGATAGCCGAACGGGGTATCGAACACGGTTCCCTTTGCGGCAGACCCTGCTAACACGATGTATCCGTCCGCATCGCTGACGTACCCGGCAGCGTTCACGTGACGGCCGGGCACAGCGAGCCCCTCGCCCGGTAGTACCTGCTGGCTGTAATAGGTGAACTTGTGCCCGCCCCAGTTAATTGCACCCTTAAACATGAAGTCTTCGAGGGTGAACAGGGCGTCGATGGGAACCCCGCCCGCGGCGAGATCCTCGGCCTCTGAAACGCCAAGATATATAGCGGGATCTGTTCCCGGCTCAGACGAGAACTGTTGGAGCGACTTAGTGGCCATAATCGGGCCATCAGGGGTTATCGCGAATGCGCTTGACACAGAGATCGGGGCGGCGGCAATAGTTCCAAAGAAGCCGAGTGCTGCGAGTGCTGCACCAATTTTTCGCGCACGCAACCACCGGGTAGGGCGGGAAATTGGTGGTGTAGTCAGGGCAATCACGGTGTCGCGAGTCTAACCCAGCATCCTTGAGGGCTCCAGAGAATGTGATCCATGGGGTCGAGGATTCCCGACGATGCCCGCCGACCTTTCTGGAAAACCAGAATTCTTCTCTCGGGATGGCAGGGTGTGATGGCAACGAGTACCGCCTTACGGTTGAGGTATGTCTACGACCGATGTGATCACAGCGGGGCGACCGGCCCCGCTTCGAATCCACCAAGTGCTACTCACTGTGCCGCACCTCGCCGTGTTGGGCATCGCTGCCACGGCAGTGTTCTCCTTCGCAGTTAGCCTGTTCAGTGCCGGTATCGGCACCGCACTCGTCTTTGGTGTCGGCCTGGTGCTGCTTGTGGCCCTGCTCTACTTCATGTTCGGGGTGGCCTGGTTAGAAGTCGAGCGGGTAAATGGCTTGTACGGCTTTGCAGCGCCCCGACTCACCTTGGTCCCTCGTGAACGGCCCGGGTTTGCAGGGTGGGTTCGGTCACTCTGGCGGCAAACCATAGACGGGCGTATGTGGGCGGCACTCCTGAGCTTTGCTACGGGTGGCCTGCTCGGCCTGCTCGTGCTGCCGATGAGTGCGCTTTTCGTTTGGAACCTCGTGTTGATTGCCGGGGGCGAGAACCTTGGGGTTGCGCTCGGACCAGCCAGATTTTTCAGCATCTCAGCCAGCGCTTGGCCTGATGCGCTGGAAAACGCAGTATTCGCGTCGCCATGGTGGTCGGTTCTCGCCGCAGTAGTCATGCTCGCGCTGACGTTCGGGTTCGCTGCGCTCCACGCAGTGATTGCTCGAGCGTTACTTGGCTCCCCGACGAGAAGTGTGCTCGCGGCAGAAGTTCGCGAGAAGAGCGCGCAGCGGGAGGGTGCGGTGCGCGCCGCTGACGTTGAGCGCACACGCATCGAACGCGACCTGCATGACGGGGTGCAGCCGCGCCTGGTGTCAATCGGCATGACGTTGGGTCTTGCCCATAAGAAAATTGACGAGGATCCGGCAGCCGCGAAGGCTCTTGTCGAAGAGGCGCACACCTCCACGAAGGCAGCGATCACCGAGTTGCGCCAGCTTGCTCGCGGCATCTATGCCTCGGTGCTCGATGACCGTGGCCTTGACGCGGCCCTCTCGGCGCTCGCCGCCCGCAGCCACGTGCCGGTGCAGCTGGACGTACGTATGGACGGCCGCCCGACCTCCAGCGAAGGTACATTCCGCGACGCCGAGGCCGCGGTCTATTTCTCGATTGCCGAGGCGATCACGAATGCCGCAAAGCACTCGCGTGCCGCTGAATGTCGAGTGACGGTTCGTTTGCGAGAGCCGGGTAACCCGGCAGCAGCCCTTTGGGCGAGGATCGAAGACAACGGCATCGGTGGTGCGACGGTGCAGCCTGGTGGCGGACTCGACGGTATCTCGAACCGCGTGCTCGCCGCCGGCGGCACGATTCGCATTGACAGCCCGCAGGGTGGTCCAACCGCCGTGGAAGTGAGTGTGCCATGCGTATCTTGATTTGTGAAGATTCTGTGCTGCTGCGCGAGGGAATTGTGCGCCTGCTTGAAGACGCTGGGCATGAGGTTGTGGCGGCATTGGCAGACACCGAGGGGCTCGACGAGAGCATCGCGGCTACCGCGCCCGAGCTCTGCATTCTCGATGTTCGACTGCCACCCACATTCACTGATGAGGGGATCCGGGCGGCCCTGCGAATCCGTGCGAGCAATCCAGATCTGCCCCTGCTCGTGCTCTCGCAGTACGTTGAGGAGCGCTACGCGAGCGAGCTCATTGCCGCCCAGGGTGGCGCACTCGGGTACCTGCTGAAAGACCGGGTTGCCGACGTGGCCGAGTTTGTCGAATCGGTATCGAGGATCGCCCAGGGCGCCACCTTGCTTGATCCCGAGGTGGTCGCCCAACTCCTGAGCAGACAGACGAAGCATTCCAAGATGGCCCACCTTACTGACCGTGAGCGGCAAGTGCTCGCGCTGCTCGCGGAGGGCAAATCTAATCAGGCGATTGCCGGGGTGCTCTTTCTCTCCGAGGCAAGCATCGAGAAGCACATCACGGCGATCTTCCAGAAGCTTGGCTTCGAAGCCGACGAGCGCGGCAACCGCCGAGTGCTAGCAGCGCTCGCACATATTGAAAATAATGGCAGCGGAACGACAGGAATGAACGCATGAGTGAGACAAACGGCCCGGTGCACAAACGGTCGAATTGGGTGGCCATCACCACCGGTGTGATCGGAGGCGTGCTGCTGCTTGGTGCCGCGAGCACGGCGGCGGTAGCCGGCGTCTTTACTGCGCATATCGATCCAAACGTCGTACCGCAGCTGATCCGAGAGGATGCGGCAGGAATCGAGAGGATCGACGTCGACTCGTCGGCCGCACAATTCGTGGTGGGCTGCGAGTGGCCCGAAGGGAAAAGCAGCGAGGAATTCATGCTTTCGACAAGCACAGGTGGCCAGGAGTGGCGAATGGTGCGGCATGGAGACACCTTGAAAGTTGAGCCGGTGAGCCGCTGGTTTGGCGGGTTCAGCGTGATCGGGCCACGCAGCGATGCGCTGCAGGCAGTGACGCTCCTGCTGCCCTCCAGTGTCTGCGAAGGCACGAGCGTTCTTGACGCAGATCTTGAGATCTCTGCCGGTGACCTGACCGTAGACGGAACCTTCGGGGTGCTCAATCTGAGCGTCGGTGCCGGGCAGGCTCGCATCGACGGCGCAGTTGAGGCACTCGAGGTAGACGTCTCTGCAGGCGAGGCCGTCTTGTACCTCAGTAATGTGCAGACGGCAGATCTCTCTGTTGCAGCGGGGAGCCTACGCGGAGTCCTTGATGGCACTGCACCAAGCCGAGTTGATATAGAGGTAAGCGCGGGAGGACGCCGCGATTTGGCTACCGGACGAGGTCTATTCCGTGAAATCAGACGTTGCAGTTGGTGGCTTCGAAAATGGTCTCAGGGTGGATAGCGGTGTAACGAGCCACCAAGTTTCTGTGGAGGTTGCTGCCGGTCATCTCATCTTGCGAGCGCAGGAATAAGATCCTTGAATTAAAGAACTACGTCTAGACGTAGTTGGCAAAATAGGCTCAACGTAATTGTGCTAATCTGACTGCATCGCACTCACCTGTGCGATGCAGTCAGAGGGGTGCACATGTTTTTTAGGCGAGGCCTTGAGGCAACTCGTGCGGTGCCCGAGCGTGGTCTCTGGCGCCTACTCGGGCCAGCCTTCGTAGCCGCAATCGCCTATGTAGACCCCGGCAACGTCGCCGCAAACCTCTCAGCCGGCGCAAAATACGGGTACTTGCTTGTCTGGGTACTCGTGCTTGCAAATGCAATGGCCGTGATCGTGCAGTACCTTTCGGCAAAACTCGGCTTGGTTACCGGACGAAGCCTCGCCGAGATGCTGGGCGAGCGCATGCCGCGTGTTTCGCGCGTGCTGTACTGGGTGCAGGCTGAGCTTGTTGCCCTCGCCACCGACCTCGCCGAAGTGATCGGCGGGGCGATCGCCCTGGCGATCCTCTTCGACTTACCGTTGCTGCTCGGTGGCACGATCGTTGGCATCGTATCGATGGTGTTGCTTGCCGTGCAGCGCAAAGGTCAGCACGTCTTCGAGAAGGTGATCATTGCTCTGCTCGCCATCATCACGGTGGGCTTTGTTGCGGGCCTGTTCGTGAGCCCCGTCGATTGGGGCGGAGTGGCCTCGGGTCTCACACCGAGATTTGCCGGAGCCGAAACCGTGCTGCTTGCGGCCAGCATGCTTGGTGCCACAGTGATGCCGCACGCGATCTACCTGCACTCATCGCTGGCTCGCGACCGGCACGGGTTCACCCAGAGTGCCGCGATGCTGAAGCGGCTGCTGAAAGCGACGAGATGGGATGTGCTGCTTGCGCTCTTTCTCGCTGGCGGCGTCAACATCGCGATGCTCCTACTCGCAGCATCGTCGCTCCCGGGAGTCGAGGGAACCGACACGATCGAAGGTGCTGCGGCTGCTATCGGCCAACACTTGGGCCCAGCCATCGGCATCATCTTTGGTATCGGACTGCTCGCCTCGGGTCTCGCCTCAACCTCGGTGGGGGCCTACGCCGGTGCCGACATCATGGGAGGACTGCTAAGAATCAAGTTGCCGTTGCTGGCGAGGCGAGCCGTCACACTGATTCCGGCGCTTTTCGTGCTTGCGATCGGATTCGACCCCACTCAGGCACTCGTGCTCAGCCAGGTGGTGCTTTCGTTTGGTATTCCGTTCGCACTCATACCGCTCATCTGGCTCACCAGTCAGCGCTCAATTATGGGGGAGTACGCGAACGGTGCTGCCATGAAGCTGGCCGCTTGGGTAATCGCCGCGCTCATCGTCGCACTCAACGTACTGCTGATCTGGCTTACCTTCGCAAGCGGATAATGACAGGGCAGACAGGGGAACTAATTGCTGAGAGCTACGTAAGCCTCAGGGGCAAGCCGGTCGCACAGCACGGGAAACTCGGTGCGCACTTCAGAGACGAGTCTCGGGTCAATATCTACGACCGCGATCTCTTCTTCAGTCTCGGAACATTCATAGACGATGCGCCCCCAAGGGTCGACGACTCGGCTGGAACCGCCGAGCTCAACCCGGCCTTGGGTACCACACGCGTTCACGGCAATGACCCAGATCTGGTGTTCGACCGCGCGAGCCTCAGTAAAAAGTTTGAAATGACCGCGGCGGGCCGCGGGCCAGGCCGCGGGGACAATCGCAGACTGTGCTCCGCGGGCGCCCAACTCAAGCCAGAGACCCGGGAAGCGCAGGTCGTAGCAGGTGGTGGAAGCGGTGAGGCCGAGAGGGGTCGGCACCACGCTCAGGCTTGTGCCCGGCGTAAGTAGCTGCGCCTCAAGAGATTCGTACCCGAAGACGTGAATCTTTCGATAGCTCTGAGCAATCTCGCCAGCGGGATTCAAGAGAACTGTCGTGTTGTGCAGTGCGCCATCTTCGTCGCGCTCGATGAAGCTACCGACATGCACCCACGCTCCGAGCTCGCGTGCCACACGTTGGCACATGCTTACGGTCGGCCCGTCAATTGCCTCGGAAAGTTCTTCGTAGTGACGGAACGCAAGGTACCCGGCGCTCCAGAGCTCAGGGAGCACGAAGAGTTCGATGCCTTCACCAGCACGCGCAAGCAGCATACTTTCGACTCGCGCAACTCGGTCAGTCTGAGATTCTTCGTAGGGACTTGCGAGCTGTACTAGCGCGACTCGTGTCATGAAACTTCCTCCGTGGAGCGTCGTAGGCCTTCACTGTCAGCGGCAATGGTGCCTTCGCGGTGTGTGCGCATGAGGCGCTCGATCTCTTCGGCGGGCGCACCCTCTAGGATGCGGTTTACCATGTGCTCGTGCTCGTCGCTCAATCGAGCGGCGATGCTGCCACGATAGCCGATCACTGAGGCTCGTACCGCCGCCACTCGCTGTTGGCCGCGATCGAGCATCTCGCGCAAGTGGGTGTTCGGGCAAGGATCACGCAGGATGCCATGAAACTCTAGGCTTCTGCGGTTGTACTCATGAAAGTCGCCCGCCTCGATCGCCACATTCATTTGTTCGTTCACGGAGAGGGCGTGGAGCAGGTCCTCCCTGTGTAGCAAGGGTACTGAGAGGCCAACCGCGAGGCCCTCGAGTACGGCTTCAGTCTGCATGATCTCGCGGTATTTCTCACTGGTGAGCTCTGAGACCCGCACACCGCGGTGAAAGAGAAACTCAACGAGCCCCTCACTTTCGAGCCGACGAAGCGCCTCACGAGTCGGGATGAGACTGACGCCGGTTTCTTCGGCGAGGGCCGCGATGCCGAGTGATGAGCCGCCGGGAAAGGTACCGTCAACGATGCCTTCCATGACGTAGTCATATACGAACTGCGTTTTGTTTTTCGGAAGTGGTCGAGGATCCGTCATCGCTTCGCGCCCGAAACCTCTGGCACGTGCTGCTCAAGAAACGCGTGAATGTCTATCATTTCGTCGGCCCCGATGCCGTGCAGGATGCCTGAATATAGCTTTGCCTCAAGCGCGGTGTGCTCGGGCGCCCATGCCTGTGTGAGCGCGATGCGGTGCTCATCGATGATCGGGTCTTCTTCATCACGCCCCCAGAACATCGGTGGGCGAAGCTCAGCAAGCTGCGCGTCGCCGTCGAAGCTGCCCGGTGCGACAAACCCGGAACAGTTCACGCCGCAAGCGAATCGTTCGGGGCGCATACGCAGGAGGGACGTCACCATGCAGCCGCCCTGGGAGAAGCCCATAAGCGCGACAGTGCCAAGGCCTGGCCCGTTGTCGCCCCCACGTACTCGTGCGTCTAGCGTGTCGAGCCACTCGAGTACTGCGACAGCTGCGGTGTGCGGGCCGCTGCCCTGGAACTGCTCGGGGTCGGGCTGCTTGATTGGGAGGCCTTGCGGGCTGAAGGGGAGAGGCCACCAGGCGAAGCCACTTACTATGGGGGGCGGTACTACGAGAGGTGCCCGGGGTGCGGCGAGCACGAACCCTTGTGGGAGGTGCGGGGCAAGCCCAATCAGGTCCCCCTCAAACGAACCGAATCCGTGCATAAGCACGAGTAGAGGCTGTTTCCGTAGAGCAACTACTGCGTCTTCCGCGGTTGCTTGATTTCCATTCACTGTCCAAAGCACGACGTCGTCGTCGATACTGACTTCACTCATGGTGCCAGCCTATCGCGCAAGTGATTCACCCTCGCTGGCGAGCAGGGTGCGTATTGTCAAGACTGGTCAGGTTGTGCGGCAGGGCAACCACTCCTGTTCACACTCGTTCATCTCCCGTTCACCCATTCGAAGACATTGCTTCATATCCGGTGCGTACCTTCGAATCAGATGGGCAACCTCTCATCAATAACTCTTCAGAAACGGATACGAACTGACGTGAAGACTTCAGCTACGATCAAGGCCGCTGTATTCGGTGGCATTGCACTTTTCGCGCTCACCTCGTGCGCTGCAAACGAAGGTGCGGCGCCTACAGACGATGCGATCGCCTCGTCGCTCACCGGCACACTTGTGGGCGGCGGCGCATCGTCGCAGGGTTCAGCCCAAGAAGCCTGGATCGCTGGCTTCCAGACCGCACACGCCAATGTCACCGTGAACTACGACCCCGCAGGTTCGGGTGCAGGCCGCGACACCTTCCAGCAGGGCGCGAGCTCATTCGCAGGCAGCGACCGTGCATTCAAGGTCGATGAGATCGCCGCTGGTCCTTTCGACGCGTGTGCAACCCCTGACATCATCGAGATCCCCGCATACATTTCGCCGATCGCGATCATCTTCAACCTCGACGGTGTCGATTCGCTCGACCTTGACGCCGATACGATCGGCAAGATCTTCACCGGCCAGATCAACAAATGGAATGATCCAGCGATCACCGCACTGAACCCCGACGCTACTCTGCCAGACCAGGCGATCTCGCCCGTACACCGCTCAGACAAGTCGGGCACCACCGGCAACTTCACTGAGTATCTTGAGGCCGCAGCTCCTTCGAACTGGACCGCAGGTTCGGTAGAAGAGTGGCCGACCGAGCTCGGCGGCGAAGCTGCCCAGGGCACCTCTGGTGTCGTTGAGGCAGTGACCAACGGCGTTGGCATGATCGGTTACGCGGATGCATCGCGCGCGGGTGACCTCGGCACCGTAGCGGTCAAGGTCGGCGACGAGTTCGTACCGTATTCACCAGAGGCAGCTGCCGCAATAGTAGACGCATCTGAGATCGAGAGTGGCCGCACTGCACACGATATCGCGATCAAGCTTGACCGCACGAGTAGCGCGGTTGGCGTATACCCGATCGTTCTGGTGAGCTACCTCATTGGTTGCGAGCAGTACACCGATCCGGCAAACGCAGAGCTCGTGAAGTCATACTTCAGCTACATCGTGAGCGAAGAGGGCCAGAATGTTGCCGCAGAAGCTGCTGGCAGCGCGCCGATCTCAGCGGATCTCCGGAGCAAGATCGAGCCCGCGATCGCTGTAATCAGCTGAGTCGTCAGCACCCCCCTGGCCTGCCGAAGTATTTCTTCGGCAGGCCAAGGGGGGGCCCTCCTACACTTCCCGTAACTCCCACCACTGAAGGAAGCACCCTGTGACCTCCTCCGCGTCTCCCGCAAGGCCAGTGCTGAGCCTCGGCGATCGCATATTTTCCCGGTCAGCTGTCTTTGCCGGAAGCATGATTCTTGTCACACTCGCTGCGGTCGCAATCTTCCTCGTCGTGCAGAGTATGCCCGCCTTCTTCGCCACCAGCGAAGACGCCTCGCTCCTGCCCGACAACTTCTGGGCCTATGTTTGGCCTCTAATCTTTGGTACGGCATGGGCCGCGATCCTCGCACTGCTGATTTCGTTGCCCCTCGCGATCGGTATCGCGCTCTTCATCTCTCACTACGCGCCCCGCAAGCTCTCGGCGGTGCTCGGCTACATCGTTGACTTGCTCGCCGCTGTGCCCAGCGTCGTATTCGGCCTGTGGGGCATCGGCGTGCTTGCCCCCGCGGCACAGCCCATCTACGTCTGGATGAATGAGAACCTCAGCTGGATTCCACTCTTCGGTGGAGTCGTCTCGGGCACCGGGCGCACCATTCTTACTGCTGCCCTGGTGCTCGGTGTCATGGTGTTGCCTATCATGACCGCGATCTGCCGCGAAATCTTCCTCCAAGCCCCTGTGCTGCACGAAGAGGCCGCGCTTGCCCTCGGTGCTACCCGTTGGGAAATGATCCGAATGGCAGTCTTGCCCTTCGGCCGTGCAGGCATCGTGTCTGCAGCCATGCTGGGTCTCGGCCGGGCTCTCGGAGAGACGATGGCCGTGGCCATGGTGCTGTCTGCAACAGGTCTTGTCTCATTCCGCTTGCTCACCAGTGAAAACCCGTCAACGATTGCCGCGAATATCGCGCTATCGTTCCCCGAGGCGTACGGCACCAACGTCAACGTGCTGATTGCGACGGGTCTGATCCTCTTTGTTGTTACCCTCCTCGTCAACGGACTCGCACGCTGGATCGTGAGCCGTCGCGCCGAATTCTCAGGCGCGGCGGGCTAGCGAATGCCCATTTCTGGGCATTCGCCCGGCGCGGCGATCCCGTCTCGGGATCGCATCACACGAAAGGACCACACCACATTGGCGATAACGATACGCCCTGTAGCTATGGATTCGTCCCTCGCCGGCAATCGTCTACCTCGAAGCGCACCGTGGCTGATCCTCGTTGCATGCCTCGTCGTATCTGCTGCGCTCTTTGCGCTGCTCGCTGCTGCCAACGCGAGTGAGTTTCAGCTCACCGGAGCCATCGTCGTCGGCCTCGTTCTGCACCTGATCGTCGTCACCGGACTTTCCGCTGCAATCGAAGGGCGACGCCGTTCGGTAGATCGCTTTGTCACCAACCTGGTGACTGGCGCGTTTTTGCTTGCGATGGTACCGCTCGTGTCACTCGGCATCACGGTTGTCTCAAACGGCATGGCCCGTATCGACGCAGAGTTCTTTAACTCTTCGATGCGTAATATCACTGGTGAAGGCGGCGGAGCACTGCACGCGATGGTCGGCACGCTGCTGATCACCCTCGCAGCGACCATCATCTCTGTGCCCCTCGGCCTCCTTACCTCGATCTACCTGGTCGAATACGGGCGCGGCAACCTTGCAAAGACGATCACCTTCCTGGTCGACGTGATGACGGGGATTCCCTCGATCGTGGCGGGCCTCTTCGCCTACGCCGCATTCGCCCTGTTTCTCGGGCCGGGCGTACGCATGGGCATCATCGGCGCGGTATCGCTGTCCGTGCTAATGATCCCCGTGGTTGTGCGCTGGAGCGAAGAAATGCTGCGGCTCGTACCGAACGAGCTCCGCGAGGCCTCCTACGCGCTCGGCGTAGCGAAATGGCTGACGATCATGAAGGTTGTGCTGCCAACTTCGATCGCCGGCATCACCACCGGCATCATGCTCTCCATCTCGCGCGTCATTGGCGAGACCGCCCCGCTGCTCATCACCGCCGGCTTCACCGCGTCGATGAACTACAACCTGTTCAGCGACCGCATGCAATAGCTGCCAGTGTACGTGTACACGCAATTCGCGAACCAAGGCAATCCCGCATTCGCGTTCTTTGAGCGTGCCTGGGCGGCAGCCCTGGTGCTCATCCTCATCGTCATGGCTCTGAACCTTGTCGCGTGTTTCGTCGCCTTCAAGTTCTCGCCCGGCCCGGCGCGATGAAGCAACGCAGCGGCTGCGTTGCTTCATCGCGCCGGGCCGGGCGAGAACTTGAAGGCGACGAACGCGCGACGAGGTTCAGAGCCATGACGATGAGGATGAGCACCAGGGCTGCCGCCCAGGCACGCTCAAAGAACGCGAATGCGGGATTGCCTTGGTTCGCGAATTGCGTGTACACGTACACTGGCAGCGATTGCATGCGATCGCAACAGGTTGTAGTTCATCGACGCGGTGAATCCGGCAGTAATCAGCAGCGGCGCGGTCTCGCCAATGACGCGCGAGATGGAGAGCATGATGCCGGTGGTGATGCCGGCGATCGAAGTTGGCAACACAACCTTCATGATCGTTCGAGCGAAGAAATGCTGCGGCTCGTACCGAACGAGCTCCGTAGGCCTCCTACGCGCTCGGTGTAGCGAAATGGCTGACGTTCGGGTCGTTCGAGACGGCTCAGCGCGAACAAACCGCCCAGGTCTAGGGGCGCAGGTAGGGTATAGACCTGCTGAGGGTCGATGTCGAACTCGCTGACCAGGAGGTCAAGGGTGGCCTTGTCCATATCGTTAGAGATTTCCAGGCGAATCGGCGGGCCGAAGCGCCGCCGCAGGAGCTCCTTCTCGAGAGCCTGAATAAGGTTTTCTGTCTCATCTTCTTCAATCTCGACGTCTTCGTTGCGTGTCACGCGGAAGACGTGGTGATCCACTACTTCCATTCCAGGGAAAAGACGGTCAAGCTGGTTTGCAATCAACTCTTCAAGTGCAATGAACCGCACGTTGTCGTCGGACTCGCGCCGGTCTACCCGCACATAACGAGGGATCATCTGCGGCACTTTGAGCCGCGCAAACTCAACTTTGTCGCTGCGTGGATTGCGCACCCGGATCGAGATGTTTAGTGCTCGCCCGGAAATATAGGGGAATGGGTGGGCCGGGTCGACCGCGAGTGGCATGAGTACGGGGTAAATGTGCTGCTCGTAGTAGTCTTTGAGCACCTCCCGGTCGGCGCTATCGAGCGACTTCCACCTCACAATGCGTACGCCGGCCTCTTCGAGCCCCGGTTGCACCATCTCGCTCCAGCACTTTGCGTGCCGCAACTGCAGCTCGTATGCCGTCTTGTTGATGTCTGCCAGCACGTCGGATGGTGCGCGACCCACATTGGTTGGCACGGCGAGGCCAGTCACAATTCGGCGCTTGAGCCCCGCTACACGAACCATGAAGAACTCGTCGAGGTTCGATGCAAAGATGGCGAGGAAGTTCGCGCGTTCGAGCAACGGAACGCTGGATCTTCGGCGAGCTCCAGCACACGCTGGTTGAAGGCCAACCAGCTCAACTCGCGGTCAATGTAGCGGTCTGCAGGTAGGTCGTCGCTAAACAAAGAAGGGAGGCGCTGAACCTCGCCCGTGAAGTCGGTTGGGACCACCGAAGTGTCGAACATGGAATCGTGTTCGGTGATCTGGCTACGCTCACTCATTTCTCTATTGTGTCAGCAGCTGCCGACAAATGAAGCTGAGTTTCCGGGCTGGTTCACCTGCTGTTCAATGAATCCCGACAATTTCGATGCTGCGTCAGGCCATAAGCGACGGAGCCAGCACCAGGTAACGGCTAGTTGTTTGCCGTCCGGAGGTGCTGCACACTGCGCTGTTCGACCTCAAAACCGGCGCGAAGATAGAGCTCAACCGCATTGGTATTGTCGCCGTCGACGTACAGAGTAATGCGATCTGGGTGATGAAGTTCCATACGCCGCAACGTTTCGCCGAGCAAAGCGGCCCCCACACCCCCTCCCCGAGAAACTCGGATCGACACCGAGTACGTAGAGCTCGGTGTCAACAGATTCACCTTCGGCTACCGTCTTTACCCAGGTGAACCCTGCAAGCTCTCCCGCGGAATCAGCTGAGATCGAATAGGCCAAGCGGAGATCCTCGGCCAAGAACCAAGGCTCATGTGTGAGCGTGTCGAAATCAGCACGGGTAACGGCCCCCTGCTCTGGGTGGCTTGCGAAGGCCCTCGCATTCACGCGCACCCAATCATCCGCCTGCGCATTGTTCGAGGGGTCGAATGGAAACACCTCGAAACCCTCTGCCAGAGGCCTGGCACGTTCGATTGCTCCGGCAAGTTTTGAGGGGTCAAGTGAGAGTCGCAGCAATTCGCGTACTGGTGTGAACCCAGCTGCACTAAGCAGCGCGTTTGCCGCTGCGTTCTCGCCGTGTGCCCAAGCGCGAAGTTCTCCCTGATGTGTACCGTCGTCGCTCGCGAGCAGCATGTCCAGGGTGCTCCGCCCGATGCCCTTCCCTCGCGCAGAGGGGCGCACAACCAGATCAACTTCGCCTTCGCCCACGATGCCCACTGCGTCATCTAGCTCGATGAGTTTGCGACGACCCTGGGCAACAGCAAGGAGCGCCTGGTCTGAAACCGGGGGAGTACCGTCGAACCTCTGTGGCTTCTTCGAGGATCTCCCGGACTCGTACCGAAATTGGCTGTGGGGAAGTGCTGTCGGTCATCGATCCTCGCTGCAGTCTTGTCCGCGTGCAAAACCATAGCCAACGCCGCGAACCGTGCTGATCAGGCCTTCCTGGTCTCCGAGCTTTGCGCGCAATCGCCGTACATGCACGTCAACGGTGCGGGTACCGCCATAGTAGTCGGTGCCCCATACTTCGCTCAACAATTGTTCGCGGGTGAAGACTCGACCCGAATTGCGAGTCAAGAAGTGCAGTAGCTCGAACTCCTTATATGTGAGGTCGAGGATGCGATTGTGCACCCGGGCAGTGAAGTTGCCCTCGTCGATCACTACCCCGGCAGAGCTGACTGCCGCGGGTATTGAGCTGCTGATCGCTGGGGGAGTAGCCGCCGCAGTGCCAGACAGGCGCAAGCGCATCTCAATCTCAGCTGGGCTGGCGTTGGGGAGCAGCACGTCACTGAGGCCCCACTCGGGAGCCACCACGGCAAGCATGCTTTCGGCACAAATGAGCAGCCTGGGAACCGGACACTCCTGTGCGAGTTCGAGGCAAGCGGTACGAGCGCCACGAATATCGTGGGCGCCATCTACGAGGAGGAGGTCGAAGCGGGCCGCCGCACTGGGAGCAAGACGGACACCCAGAGGGGAACTGTGCAGCTCGTGCGGGAGAAGGTCTAGACCGGGAAGAGCTTTCGCTGGACCAGTGTCTGTGAGGCAGAGTAGCTGCATTGCGCACCCTCCCCTCCGTCGCGATCAAGCGGCGACTGCCTTCCATCCTAGGGTGCGGTGAAGCTAGAGAGGATCCATCGGCTGGAAATGCGGTGAGTAATTTCTGACTGCCATGTGCAAAGATGTGATCGTGAGCGAACAACCGGTGGCATCGAAGCACCCCTGGCATATTGGCCGGATGGTGACCGCGTGGGCGGTTGCTGCCATTTTTGGGGTGCTAGTGACGGTATTGGTGAGTGGAGAGGCGCGCTTTCAGTGGCTGGTGCTGACCGTCGGCCTCAGTGCGCTGGTTACCTTTGCGTTGCAGCTCGGGACTGCGCAACGCGAGGGTTTCATTACCCGAACCTCGTTTAGTATCGCTGGGAGCGTCGTGATCATCGCGATCATCGATGTTGTCAGTGAAATCATGATCCAATTTGGCCTTTCGATTTAGGCTCGCCACCTGAATGCCTCGAGCGCGATAGACTAGCCGCATGCTTCTTGCTCTCGAACTTTTCTTTCTTGGCTTGCTCGGACTCGCTGGGGTGGCCATTGCTTGGGTTTCAGGCACCGTCATCTACAAGCTTTTCAAGGGCCAGCAGTAGGTAACGATTCTCGTGAGCGGTGATCCGTTTGTCGCTCTTCCCGGCGCAGTAGACGCCGAGGGTGCACCATTGCACTTTGGTGCACCGCTGGCAGAGCAGCGTGCCCTCGCTGAGGGTAATGCAATTGTGAGCCTTGGCCATCGCGGGGTCGTCACAGTTGCCGGTCCAGACCGCCTGAGCTGGTTGCACTCGATGACGAGTCAGCAGCTTGTTGACCTGAAACCGGGCGTTGCGGTCGAAACCCTTTTGCTGAATCAACAGGGGCGAATCGAGCAGGCGATACGGCTCGTCGACGATGGCGAGCGTACCTGGATGCTTGTCGATGAGGGGCGGGCCGATCCTCTCGCGGCGTATCTGAACCGTATGCGCTTCGCGCTGCGAGTAGAGATTGCAAACGTCACCGATGCATTTGCGGCGGTGCAAGTATTTGGTGGCGGCACTGCTCTGCCAGCACTTCGTGAGCTGAAGCTTGCGGTGCTCGAGTGGGCTGACCCCTGGTCGGCGGTATCTCGTGGGGGTGTGCAATATGCCCGCGGTGAGCATGCCGGTTCAGATTGGTCGGCGGTGCAGTTAGTATTTCGCCGCGAGGATCTTCCAGCAGTTGCCGCGTTGGTCACCGATGGAACTGTGAGTGCCGCAGGCACCATGGCTGTGAATGCACTTGAGGTGCGGGCATGGCGACCTTCCGTGCAGGGCGACGTTGATGATCGTGCCATTCCGCACGAGTTTGACTGGTTGCGCACCGCGGTGCACATGGACAAGGGCTGCTACCGCGGCCAAGAGACCGTTGCAAAAGTTCACAATCTCGGTCACCCGCCCAGACGGCTTGCGCTGCTGCATCTCGAAGGCTCGGGTGGGGAACTGCCAGAATCTGATGCGCTCGTGTATCTCGCAGGCTCAGGCGCCGAAGCGCGGCCGGTTGGTCGCGTTACTCGCTCTGCGCTGCACTATGAGTGGGGTGGCATCGCTCTCGCGCTGCTGAAGCGTTCCGTTCCCGAAGACGCTGCGCTCGAGGTGGCGCTCGGAAGTGTAACCGAGGGCGATCAGCCTGTGTCTGCGCCCACCTCAAGAATTGAGGCGGCTCAGGAGGTCATCGTGCCCTCAGACGCGGGACGCTCCCGCGAGATCCCGCGTCTGAAACGGCTGTAGCCCACTTACTCGGGCTGGCCGCTTGTGCCTGTTTTGGGCGGCGCAACTTGTGCTGCTCGCCCAGGACATTTTAGTGCTTGCCCTGGGCTGCGACAGCTGCGGCCCCTGCGGCTGCGGCCTCGGGATCGAGGTAGCGGCTGGGCCCGGTGGGTTTGCCCTGCTCGTCGATCTCGTAGACAAGTGGCATGCCTGTGGGGATGTTGAGTGAGGCGATATCTTCGTCGCTGATGCCGTCGAGGTGCTTCACGAGAGCGCGCAGCGAGTTGCCGTGAGCCGTGACGAGTACCTTCTTGCCAGCATTGAGGTCGGGCAGTACCGAGCCGTTCCAGTAGGGAAGCATGCGATCGATGACATCCTTCAAGCACTCAGTGCGAGGCTGTTCGCCATCGATATCCGCGTAACGGAGGTCGTTTGCCTGCGACCACTCACTGGAGTCGTCGAGGGCAGGCGGGGGAGTGTCGAACGAGCGACGCCACTCCATGAACTGCTCCTCGCCGTACTTCTGCAGTGTTTCGTTCTTGTCGAGGCCTTGGAGAGCGCCGTAGTGACGCTCGTTGAGGCGCCACGAGCGCTTTACCGGGATCCACATGCGATCGGCTGACTCAAGTGCGAGGTTGGCGGTCTGGATCGCGCGGCTCAGCACGGAGGTGTGCAGCACATCTGGCAACAGGCCAGCCTCGGAAAGTAGCTTGCCGGCGTTCGCAGCCTCGCTGCGGCCCTGGTCCGTGAGTCGCACGTCGACCCAGCCTGTGAATAGATTCTTCTTGTTCCATTCGCTCTGCCCGTGGCGAAGCAGGATCAGCGTGTTCGTCATGCCTCCAAGCTTATCGTGGCGAAGTGTGAGTGGGAGTGTGAGTGTGGACGCGGGCCGCCTCATCGCGTGCGACCCCGGAAACAAAAGTGCGCCGATCACCCAGGAGTGATCGGCGCACAGAATGCGTAGGCGAAATCGCTTACGAAGCGAGTACCTCGTCGAGAATCTCGTTGGCCTTCTCTTCATTGGTCTTCTCAGCAAGAGCTAGCTCAGAAACGAGAATCTGGCGTGCCTTTGCAAGCATGCGCTTCTCACCAGCTGAAAGCGACTTGACCTCTTGGTCGCGGCGCCAGAGGTCGCGCACGACCTCGCTGACCTTGATCACGTCACCAGAAGCGAGCTTCTCAAGGTTTGCCTTGTAGCGGCGTGACCAGTTAGTTGGTTCTTCAGTGAACGGCGCGCGCAGCACCTCGAAGACCTGCTCAAGGCCTTCTTGATCGATGACATCACGCACACCGACGAGATCACAATTCTCTGCGGGAACCTCAATGGTCAGGTCACCCTGGTTGACCTGAAGCTTGAGGAAGAGTTTTTCTTCACCGCCGAGTTTGCGTTTCTTCACTTCGATGATCTTCGCTGCGCCGTGATGTGGGTAAACGACGGTCTCTCCGACCTCAAACTGCATCGAGTGGCTCCTTTATCGGCTAAGCCTCTATAATACCACACGCCACGCCGTTGCTTGGGTCGCCCTAAGATGAACGGGGGTGTGCTCGGTCGATAGTATGATTTTAACTGTCTGATGTAACCGCCAGGCCTATTTGTGCCGCCCACTGAATCAAAGGACACACCTTGAAGACTCGTCGGATCGCCTCGTCTATCGCTCTTGCGGCGGCTATCGCCCTCGGCGCATCAGGCTGTAGCTTGATCGCTGCTCAGGGAACAATGGAGCCCTACGCGCCCAGCGATGGCATCGATGTCACCATTGAAAACATTGCTGTGCGTAACCTATTGCTTATTGCAGACGCCTCTGGCGAAAACTTCAACGTCGTGTTTACCGGCGTGAACAACACCGAGAGTGATGCGATCGTGCGCATGACCTTCGTAACTGAGTCGACCGAGGCGAGCACCGATTTCGCGCTTGCTCCCGGGCTTACCGCCTTCGGCAACCCTGACGGCGAATTTGCGCCTCAGCTCGTCTCACTCCCAGGCCTGAAGGCCGGTCAGACCGTCGAAGCTTACTTCGAGGTGGCCGGTGGCGGCGAAGCCAAGTACGAGGTGCCCGTGCTTGATGGCACTCTCGTAGAGTACAAGAATTACGTTATCTCGAAGTCCCAGATGCGCGCGCTTGAAGAAGCCGCCAACGAGGACGAGAAGGGCACAGAGACGGATGGCGATGCCGCAGCTCAGGCTGAAGGCGCAGCAACTGAAGAGACTCCTCCCGCCAGCTAGTTCGGTAGTAACTGACCGCACTTGCGGTCCTATGCGAAATGCCCTGAGGTCGATGGCCCAGGGCATTTCGTGTGTTCAGGGCGTGCCGAGCTCGCTCTGCGAGTCGGCCCGCTGGTTTCGCACGGGCCAAACTACCCGAACCGGTAGCCCACGCCTCTAACGGTTGTCACGATCTTCGGTTCCTTCGGGTCTTGCTCAATGCGCGAGCGAATCCGCTTGACGTGAACATCAAGTGTTTTGGTATCGCCGTAGTAGTCGCTGCCCCACACACGATCGATCAGCTGCCCGCGGGTGAGCACTCGACCCGAGTGGCGCATGAGTAGTTCGAGAAGCTCAAACTCTCGAAGTGGCATCGCGACTTCCTCGCCCTGCACCGACACCGTGTGGCGTTCAATGTCGAGGCGAATGCCCAGTTCGTCGAGTACGCCTTCGTCGAAGGGCAGATCCTCTTCGGGAGCTGTAAGCTCGGATCGCCTCAGCGCGGCCCGCACGCGCGCGAGTAGCTCCCTCGTGGAGTATGGCTTCGTGATGTAATCATCGGCGCCGAGTTCGAGACCCACGACAATATCGATTTCACTGTCTTTTGCGGTGAGCATGATGACTGGCACCTGCGACTTGGCCCGAATGCTGCGGCATACCTCGGTTCCGGGAAGCCCAGGCAGCATCAGGTCAAGTAGCACGAGGTCTGTCTGCGAGTCGGGAAACACTCGCACAGCCTCAGCACCGTCAGCGACGATCTGTACTTGGTAGCCCTCGCGTCCGAGCAGAAAAGCGAGTGGCTCGGAGATCGAAGTCTCGTCTTCGACGAGAAGAATGCGTGAGTTCACTAGGCGCGTTCCTTCTTTTGGCGCGGATCTTCCCCGCGCTTCTTGCGACCCGTACGCGAAAGGCGTTTGCGGTCCTTGGCAGATGAAGCCTCTTCAGCGAGGGGGAAGGTCAGAGTAAAGCTTGATCCCACGCCCTCTTGCGACCACACAGCAATATCGCCACCGTGTGCTCGCATGGTGTGTCGGGCAATTGAGAGGCCGAGGCCCGTGCCACCACCGTCGCGGCTACGGGCATTGTCGACGCGGTAGAACCGTTCAAAGATACGGGGTAGATGTTCGGCTGGAATTCCTTCGCCCTGATCGGTGATGGTGATGCGGCAGTCGCTGCCTTCAACGTCGATACCAACACCCACAGATGTGCCCTCGGGGGAGTGCCTGATCGCGTTCGTAAGCAGGTTCGCAATGACCGTCCCAATCGAAGATGGGCGCCCCCAGGTGATCAGTTCGACGGGCAGCGCGGGATCCTCGGTCAAAGCAATACTGATGCCCTGCTGAGCCGCGAAATCTTGGTGCGCCTCTACCTCCGTGCGCACAACTGCGCGAAGGGCCACAGACTCGCGCTCATCAGGGGGCAGCGTGGTCTGGGCTTCTGAAAGCTGAATGATGTCGCGCGAAAGGTCACCGAGCCGGCGTGATTCCTTGCGTAATTTCTTCGCGAAACTGCGCACGATCTCAGGCTCGTCGGCACCCTCAAGCACCGCCTCAGAGAGCAGGCTAATCGCTGCGATTGGAGTCTTGAGTTCGTGGCTCACGTTGGCAATAAAGTCGCGGCGCATTGCATTCACGCGCTGTTCTTCGCCGAGATCGTCGGCAAACACCACGAGAAACCGGCGTTGCAGGCGAACAATTTGCAGGCGAATCGTGTCGCCCTCGTTCGGAGCGATGATGTCGGTGACACCCGTCGACATCACCTGCCGCGCACGGTGCAAGAATTCGGGTTCGCGCAGTTGCTCACCGGTAATTCGAGGATCATCACGCGCTGCGGGGTTCGCGTACACCGCCGAAAGCGACGCATCGAGGATCACCGCAAAACGGTCGAGCGCATGCAACATCTCGACGGCTGCGGGCGGAAGCTCGGGGCGCATGGAGGCGGCACGCTTACGACCAAGCGAACGGGTGCCAAACACTACCGCGGTTCCGAGTACGCCTGCGACAAGGCCTAGCCCGATAGCAGCCAGAACGAGTAGCGTCGGAGTCATACTGACCATCGTATGGGGCAGAAGTCGTGGGGCCTTGGAGTTCAGCTTCTGTTCATCTTGAGTCGATGCAGTGTTCATGCGCGGGGGACAGAATTGGGTAAAGGTGCGGCCCGGCCTTGCCGTCTCGCGATCCAACAGCTTTGATGGAACGAAACTCCAGAACAGGAAACACTTAGAATGCGTGCAGTATTTCAGCAAGAACTGCGCGAGGTGCAGGATCGCCTCGTGCAGATCGCCGAACTTGTAGAGGTTGCAATCCGGCAGTCGACGACGGCGTTTGGCACGAGTGATGTTGCCTTGGCTGAGCAGGTACTCGACAGCGGTGAGGAGGTTGACCAGCTCGCTGCAGAACTCGACGAGCTGACGATCGATATTCTTGCTCGTCAGCAGCCGGTTGCGAGCGACTTGCGTCTGATGGTCGGAGCTCTCCGTATGAGCGCCTCGCTCGAACGTATGGCTGACCTTGCGCAGCACATCGCGCAGCTTGCGCGTTACCGCTACCGGAGAGTGCTATCCCGGGCGGCTTGCGCAAGACCTTTGCGAAGATGGGCGCAACCGATGTAAAAATGGCGGAGCTATTGGTCTCGCTGCTTCGTGAGCAGGATCCGAAGTTCATTGACCAGATTCGCGACCTTGATGACGACCTCGACGAGCTCCATACGAAGGTGTTTGAAAAGGTGCTGAGCGAGAAGATCCGGGTTGATGGGCCGACCGGGGTGGTTGATGCCACCTTGGCGAGTCGTTACCATGAGCGCTTCGGCGATCACGCGGTGCACATTACAAAGCAGATGAACTTCTTCCTAAGCGGCGAGCTGCAGTAGGACTGGCCGCGAGAGAGACGCCAGCTTCCAATTTCCATCACGACATTGCGAACTGCCCGTGTGGATCCTCAAGGATTTCACACGGGCAGTTCGCAAAAGTGACAGAAATCGGAACCCAGCGTCTCGCTCGCTCGGAGTCTGCCGTTTCTGAACCGAGGTAACCAGTAATAGAGCGTCGAGGATCGCCCCTCGCGACTAGGCTAATAGCGTGAAACAGCGCATTTATGACTCACGGCAGCAGGCCGTTGTCGACTTTGAGCCGATCGTCAGTTCCGAAGTCGGCATGTACGTCTGCGGACCCACCGTGCAATCGGCGCCGCATATCGGGCACCTACGTAGCGTGCTTGCCTACGACCAGATTCGCCGCTGGTTTGAGGCGACCGGTAACCGGGTCACGCTGATCCGTAACGTCACCGATATCGATGACAAGATTCTTGATAACGCGAGGATCGCCCAGGCTGAGGGTGGGCGCGAAGAATGGTGGGCGCTCGCCTATCGCGTAGAGCGCGAATTTACTGCTGCATACGATGCACTCGGTGTGTTGGCACCCGTCTACGAGCCTCGTGCCACGGCAAACATTGCCGAGATGGTGGCCTTGATTGAACTGCTCATCGAGCGCGGCCACGCCTACCAAGCCCAGGACGGCACTGCGAGCGTCTACTTTGATACCTTGAGTTGGCCAGAGTACGGGGTGCTCACTCGACAGCAGCGTGATCAGATGGAGGACGCGGCAGACAGCGAGCCTGTAGGCAAACGTGATCCTCGCGATTTTGCACTCTGGAAGGCGCACCGCGACCACGAGCCTGAGAGTGCTTCTTGGCCATCCCCTTGGGGAAGGGGGCGTCCGGGCTGGCACATTGAGTGCTCAGCTATGGCAACGCGCTACCTAGGGGAGCAGTTCGATATTCACGGCGGCGGGCTTGACCTACGCTTTCCGCACCACGAGAACGAGCTGGCACAGTCGACGGCTGCCGGTCATGGCTTCGCGAAATACTGGATCCATAACGGGCTTGTGAACACCGGTGGGCAGAAGATGTCGAAGTCGCTCGGCAACTCGCTGTTTGCGGCAGATCTGCTCGCTTCGGCGCGGCCGATTGTGCTGCGGTACTTCCTTGGCTCGGCGCACTATCGCTCAGTGCTTGAGTTTTCAGATACGTCACTCGAAGAGGCTGCGGCGGCGTTCTCACGCATTGAAGGCTTTCTTGAGCGCGCGCACTCGTTCCTCGTTTCGCGTAAAGCAGGTGAACTTGAGGGTGAGGCGTTTGCAGCGCTGTACCTTGGACCATTGAATGGCAGCGCTGCTGCGGAGGCGTTGCCAGCTGAGTTCGTTGAAGCTATGTTCGACGACTTCGGCATACCCCAAGCGCTTGCAGGCCTGCACGGAGCGGTGCGTGCGGGCAACATCGCAATCGACGAGGGTGACGAGCAGGCGCTTCTTGAGCGCGCGGCCGAGGTCATCGCGATGCTTGATGTCCTAGGCCTTGATCCTCGTGCCGAGAACTGGCGTGAGGGTTCGGCGGCTGGTTCAGCGCGCGAACAGCAAACACTCGATATTCTGGTAGGCGGTATGCTCGCCGACCGGCGGGAGGCTCGCGCGAACAAAGACTTCGCCACGAGTGACGCGATCCGCGACCGGTTGACCGCAGCAGGTATTGCGTTGGAAGATACGCAGAACGAGACCCGATGGAGTCTGACATGAACAGCAAAAGCACGCGCGGCGGAGCCGTACGCAAGAAGAGCCGCGGCAAGGCTGTAGGTTCGGGCGGCCAGGGACGTCAGGCGCTTGAGGGTCGCAAACCCACACCGAAGGCAGAGGACCGCCCGTACCACCCGGCAGGCAAGGCGAAGGCTGCGAAGGAACGTCTAGAGGCTGCTCGCAAGCGCCACGGTGTTGGCGGTAAGGACGGCAACGCTCCGCGTCAGCAGCGCAAGAAGACTGATGATAGTGAGCTGGTAACAGGTCGTAACGCGGTGCTCGAGGCGCTGCGCACGAAGATTCCTGCGCTGACTCTTTACGTCGCCGCAAAGGTCGAGATGGACGATCGCATGCGTGAGATCCTCGGCATCGCCGTGGGTCGCAACGTGCCAGTGCTTGAGATCATGCGCCCAGAGATGGATCGCATGACTTCGCGAGACACCGTGCACCAGGGCGTAGTCCTGAAGGTACCCGCATACGAATACGCGCACCCGCTTGAGCTGCTCGACAAGATTGAAAAGAGGGGCCAGGTGCCGCTGCTGGTTGCGCTTGACGGCGTGACTGATCCTCGCAACCTCGGTGCAATTATTCGCTCCGTAGGTGCATTTGGTGGCCAGGGTGTCATCGTGCCGCAGCGTCGCTCGGTCGGCCTGAACTCGGCGGCCTGGAAGACCTCGGCCGGTGCCGCAGCTCGCGTGCCTGTTGCGATGGCTCCGAACCTCACACAGACGATCAAGGCGCTCAAAGAGCGTGGCTTGTTCGTAGTTGGGCTTGACGGTGACGGCGATGTGCAGTTGCCTGGTCTTGAGCTTGCGGATCGCCCCGTTGTGCTCGTGGTCGGTAGCGAAGGCAAGGGTCTTTCACGTCTGGTGACTGAGAACTGCGATGCAGTGGTGTCGATTCCGATCAACGCGGTTACCGAATCGCTCAATGCCGGAATCGCCGCGAGTGTCACCCTCTACGAGATTTCTAAGTTGCGCGCAGAACGCTTGAAAGAAGACGCGTAGCGTTTTCGCGCGTTCTGCGGTGGCGCTACTGCGTTTCGAACGCTTAGGAGAAAACGCGTAGCGTTTTCTCACGTTCTGCGGTGGCGCTACTGCGTGGATCGCTAAAGTAAAAATGCATCGCATTTTTACGTGATGCGCGGTGGCGCTACTGCGCCAGGAACGCTTGAAAGAAGACGCGTAGCGTTTTCGCGCGTTCTGCGGCCAAAAACTCCTCATTCTCGGCGAAACACCTCAGTTTCGGTGAATATGGCGCAAACATTTCAGAGTGTGACAGCCGTTTCGCTTTTGCCTGATCCTCGATGACATTATGTACGAGTGATCCAAGTAGAGAACCTCGCAAAAGTATTCGGCACTGCGCCGAACGAAGTGCGCGCTCTTGATGATGTCAATCTCAAGGTAGAGCGCGGCGAGATTCTTGCTGTCGTCGGCCAGAGTGGTGCGGGTAAGTCGACGCTTGTGCGCTGCCTGACCCTTCTGGAGCAGCCGACCAGCGGCACGATTACCGTTGGTGACCGAGTGATAACCGACCTGGCCGAGGGTGAACTTCGTCAGGCGCGCCGGGCGATTGGCCAGGTGTTTCAGCATGCGAACCTGCTCGATAACCGCACTGCAAAGAAGAACGTCGAGTACCCGCTTGAGATCGCCGGTTGGAGCAAAGCTACCGCTCGAAGCGGGCCGAGGAACTCTTGCACCTCGTGGGCCTTGGCGATGGGCTGAACAATTATCCGGCGCAGCTGTCAGGCGGCCAGTTGCAGCGCGTTGGTATCGCGCGGGCTCTTGCCTCTAGCCCTGATGTGTTGTTGTGTGACGAACCAACTAGTGCGTTGGATCCGAGCACCACCGACGATCTGCTTGAACTGCTCGTCAAACTGCGCGATGAGCTTAATGTCACGATCTTGATCATTACTCACGATCTTGGGGTCGTGCGGAGAATTGCCGACAGAGTCACCGTGCTCGAGGGCGGCCGAGTCGTTGAAAGTGGACCGGTCGAGAGCGTTGCGGCACTCCCGAAATCAACTCTCCTCAGCGACATCGGTATTGAGCAAGCAGACGGAGTGACCGAGCTGCATGTCAGCGGTGGCCACGCACAGGCATCGATCCCGTTTATCTCGAAGCTCACCCGTGAGCTTGACCTTGAAGTTCGGCTGATTTCGGGTGGGTCTCATGCCATCGGCGGGGTGCACGTTGTGAATGCCACGCTCGGTTTTACGAACGAAACCGCACGCGATCTGGCGGCTGCATGGCTGCGCAGCAACGAGTTCTCGGTGGAAGAAGGATGAGCGCGGTGCTGGCCCAAGACGTCGGATTCTGGGAAGAATTATTTGCGAACCCGGTGATTACCCAAGCCGTTCCCGTGGCGACGGGCGAGACCATTTACATGGTGCTACTGTCACTCCTGATCTCAATCGTGTTTGGTGTTCCTCTGGGCGTCTACCTGTGGAACAGTGGTCCGACCGGGCTTAGCCCGAAGGCTTCCTCGTACCAGGTCGTAGGTGCGATCGTAAATGTCGTGCGCTCACTCCCGTTTGTGATCCTGATGGTGCTGTTGCTGCCCGTGACGCGAATGATTGTCGGCACAACTCTTGGCCCGACTGCCTCGGTTGTTCCCCTCGCGATCGGTGCGATCCCTTTCCTTGCAAGGCTCGTTGAATCTTCCCTGCGCGAGGTCTCTGCTGGAAAGATCGAAGCATCGATTGTGTGCGGTGCGAGCAAATCGCAGACTGTCACTAAGACGCTTTTGCCAGAGGCAATTCCGAGCGTTGTGGCAGCGTTCACTACTACGGCAATTACTCTCGTTGGCTACTCGACGATGGCCGGCCTTGTCGGCGGTGGTGGGCTCGGATATCTTGCCGACGCATACGGCTACAAGCGTTTCGACTTCCCGGTGCTGATTGCTGCGACGATCTTGCTGGTCATCATTGTGCAGATCTTCCAGCTTGTCGGTGATCGGATTGCCCGCGGGCTTGACCACCGTTCAACCGCTTCGGGCAGGGCAACGGGCAAAAAGGGCGGCGCCACCAAGCAGCGTGCCGTTTCTCAAGCTGCACTAGAGACGGAGCGTGTGTGATGAGCGCGACCGTGGCCCTAGCCCCGACGAAGCGCAGCCATATGATGCCGGTGCACATGGAGATGCTGGGCGCTGATGCCTGTGGCATCAGCGCTTCACCGCCAGATCTACAGCTGCGCCCAACTTTCTATTCTCAGTTCAATCATGGTGCCGCCGTATGCGTCACCTACCAATCAGGAGACAACCATGTCTATTTCCCGTTCAAACCGCACGCTCCGCATCTTGGGTATCGGTACCTCCGCACTGCTCGCTTTCGGCCTTGCCGCCTGCAGCTCGGCAGGTGCTCCAGCTGAGGGCGAAGCTCCCGCAGAGGTTGCACTTGGCGATACCTTTCACCGTTGCGGCCACCGAGGTGCCCCACGTCGACATCCTGAAGTTTGTACAGGACAACCTGGCCGAAGAAGCCGGCATCAACTTCGAAAATCAAGCCGTTCAGCGACTACCCGCTGGGCAACCGGTGGCTCGAAGAGGGCGACGTCGACGCCAACTACTTCCAGCACCGCCCATACTTCGACGCACAGGTTGAAGAGTTCGGCTACGACATTGTTCCGCTGAGCGACGTGCACGTTGAGCCGTATGCCGCGTTTTCTGAGAAGCACGCGTCCCTCGCTGA
>JAUCCH010000098.1:0-12678 GCA_034676385.1 Leucobacter sp. | reverse complement strand
TGACCGAACCTTGTTCTGCTTGCGAAATTAGCCGTACGCGAACGCGAAGTTGCCTGGCGCTGAACGCTGGATTTCTTCAAGTGCGGGCGCTATCACATCCCAAACCAAAGAAGCCGGTGGAACTCACCCTCATCGTGTTGCTGGTCATTGTGCTGGCCCTCTTTTTTGACTTTACTAATGGGTTCCATGACACCGCTAACCCGATGGCGACCCCTATCGCGACGGGGGCACTCAAGCCTAAGACGGCTGTGCTGCTCGCCGCGATCCTGAACCACATCGGTGCGTTTCTCTCTACCGAGGTAGCAAAGACTATTTCCGGTGGCCTCATTAATGAGGGCGACGGGCGTGTATTTATCAGCCCAGAGATGATATTTGCAGGCCTTATTGGCGCCATCGTCTGGAACTTGCTCACGTGGTTCTATGGCCTGCCGTCGAGCTCCTCGCATGCTCTCTTTGGCGGACTGATCGGCGCCGCAATTGTTGGCGCTGGCTTCAGCGCAATCAACGGGGCTGTCTTCCTGTCGAAGGTCATTATTCCTGCCCTCGCGGCTCCTCTCACAGCGGGACTCGTGGCATTCCTTGCTACGAAGATTGCCTACAGGATCACTCGTCGACACGACGGCCGCAAAGATGGCCGCGGACGGCTCCGCTATGCACAGATCGCTTCTTCATCGTCGCTGATCGCGCTCGCGCACGGCACAAACGATGCGCAGAAGACAATGGGCGTCATCACCTTGACCCTTGTCGCAGCAAACATGCAAGACCCGGGCACCGGGCCTGAACTTTGGGTGATCGTTGCGTGTGCCTTTGCAATTGCGATCGGAACATACTCGGGCGGCTGGAGGATTATTCGCACGCTCGGGGCAGGTCTTACTCAGGTAAAGCCCGCACAAGGATTTGCCGCTGAAACCTCAACCGCAGCCACCATTCTTGCTTCAACCCACCTCGGCTTTGCGCTTTCGACTACCCAGGTAGCGTCGGGATCGGTCATCGGTTCTGGGAAGTCTGACGAAAGGGATCCAGCGTCCGGTGGCGCACCGTGGCCGAATCGGCATGGGCTGGCTCTTCACGCTGCCAGCTGCGGCCGCGGTTGGTGGAGTTGCCGCCGTCATTGCCCACCTTGGTATGGTCGGCATCATCATTGATACGGTCTTCGGGCTGGGCTTCATCGGTTTCATCTTCTGGCGTTCACGACGCAACAAAGTCGACCACACCAACGCCGTTGCCGTTCCCGACGTGGCCGAGTCTGGCTATGCCGTTCGGATTGGTAGCCGTAAGGTACGCAAGGTTTCTACCAAAACAGGTACGATCCCGCCCCTGACCGCGGTTGCACAGAGCGCTGTGCGCGACGACAAGGCCGCGCGTGAGGCCGAAAGACGAGCCGCCGAAGAGCGCAAGGCTGCTGAACGTGCTGCCAAGAAAGCCGCCAAGAAGGCCAAAAACAAACGGCAAAAGAAAAAGAAGAACAAGAGAAAGAAAAAGAGCGGCGGCGCGCGATGATCGACTGGATGGCATTTCTGATCGTCTTTGTCACCTCGCTGGGAGCCGCAGCGATAGTTGTGACACTGTACTCGTTGGGTATCCGCTTTCTCGCGACCCCACCCCCGAGGGTAAAACTCCCCGATGGCAGCTTTGAGCCTGAAGGGCCTTCCCGAGACGACGAAGAGGACGACGTCGACGACCTCGGGCGCCCACTCTGGGCAACCGTAGCGGCATACGCTTGCTTCGGGCTCAGCGCCATATCCATGTGCTCGTCGGGATCTACCTTATAGTGCCAGCTCTCCACGGCTAAGCCGTGTCGAGCTGACAGTATTGATTCACCGCAGTAGCGGTGATCCGCAGTCCGTTCGGAATGCTGCGCATTCCTCCTGCGCTCTGCGCTGCTCTCCACGGCTAAGCCGTGTCGAGCTGACAGTATTGATTCACCGCAGTAGCGGTGATCCGCAGTCCGTTCGGAATGCTGCGCATTCCTCCTGCGCTCTGCGCTGCTCTCCACGGCTAAGCCGTGTCGGAGCTGACAGAATTAATTCACCGCAGTAGCGGTGGTTCGCAGCGCGTTCGGAATGCTGCGCATTATCTTCTGTGACTTCACTACTGCGACCAAATCTGCACTGTGCCCGTAACCTGTACTGTGCCCGTAATCCGCGCGACGACCGTGAAATCTTGCTTGTTTTGACATACAGCGTGCAGATTACAGGCAGGGTGCAGATGTTTTAGACAAAACTGACGGGCAAACTCTGGACGGTTTGTGAGGCTATACGAGTAGCCTGGGGAATATGAGCGCATCGGCAATCCCCACCATTGTCAAAGGCCTGAGATTTGGTTTTGATCAGGGCATCACGAAACCAGAGAGCTGGCGCCGCAGCCAGCTCGAACGCCTGCGGGCGATGCTTCTTGAGCGAGAGACTGAACTTGAGGCAGCGCTGAAAGCCGACCTGGGTAAGTCCGCACTCGAGTCGCAGATCACCGAGATCGGTTTTCTAGTCGGCGAGATTGACCACACACTCGCGCACCTGTCGAAGTGGATGCGCCCACGCCGGGTGTCGGTTCCCTTGGTGGTCCAGCCCGCCTCGGCGAAGGTGATCCTCGAACCCCTCGGTGTCGCCCTCATCATTGCGCCGTGGAACTACCCTTTGATGCTCGCCCTCTCGCCCCTTATTGGCGCGGTTGCAGCCGGAAACGCAGCAATCGTGAAGCCGAGCGAGATTGCGCCAGCAACCAGTGCTGCACTCGCAATGTACCTGCCCGAATATCTCGACCGACGTGCCATCGCCGTGGTTGAGGGCGGTGTACCCGAGACCACTGAACTTCTCGCAGAGCGCTTCGACCATATTTTCTACACCGGAAACGGGCGGGTCGGCCGGATCGTGGCAAAGGCAGCCGCCGAATACCTCACCCCAGTAACTCTTGAACTTGGCGGAAAGTCGCCAGTTTATGTCGACGAGACGGTGAACTTGACTGAGGCCGCAAGACGTATTGTCTGGGGCAAGTTCATGAACGCGGGTCAGACCTGCGTTGCACCCGACTACGTGCTTGGGCGAGCCGACGTGCTCGCCAGGCTCGCCCCGAAGCTTGCAGATTCGATTCATGAGTTGTACGGCAGCGCTGTGCAACGCAACCCCGACTACGGACGCATTGTGAGCGATGCGCAGTTTGCGAGACTTGTGGCCTACCTGGGCGAAGGCGAATTGGTTGTCGGGGGAGGTCATGACGCTGACACTAGGTTCATAGAACCGACGGTGTTGGCGGGGGTGTCGCGTGACTCCACAGTGATGCGTGATGAAATATTTGGACCGATCCTGCCCCTTCTCGCTGTCGAGGATCTCGATGACGCCCTCCAGTATGTGAACGCGCACGATAAGCCGCTCGCAGCATATGTATTCAGTGATGATACGAGCACGCGTAAACGCTGGGAGTCAGAGACCAGCTCTGGGGCGCTAGCGTTTGGTGTACCTGTGCTTCACCTGACGGTGCCAGAGCTGCCATTCGGAGGTGTCGGCGAGAGCGGTCAGGGTTCCTACCACGGGGTGCGCTCGTTCGAGGTGTTCAGTCACGCGAAAGCGGTGCTCTCAAAGCCGCTGCAGCCAGATACGCTCGCAGCGACAGTGATGCCGCCCTTCACCTCAACCAAAGAGAAGATTGTGCGAAACCTGCTCGGCAAACTTCGCTAGAGCCGTTCGGCAGGCTAGCTACTCTGATTCGAAGCGGGTCGGCAGAGAAAGATTGCCTTTCCCCGAGAACGTCACGGACTCGAGGCCCTGCCAGCGCGCGGCACGTGAAAGCAACTCTTGGGCAACTTCCGAGCTCTGCTGTGGTGCGCCAGGTTCCTGCCACGCTGCCTGCACAAGAAGCTCGCGATTCGCTCGGTCCGCTTTCAAGTCAATCCGCCCCACAAGTTTCCCACCAACCATAAGTGGCAGACAGTAGTAGCCAAATCGCCGCTTTTCCTTCGGCGTGTAAATCTCGATGCGATAGTGAAAGTCAAACATTCGTTCGGCCCTTGGGCGAAACCAAACAACCGGATCAAACGGGGTGAGCAGAGCATCGGGAGCCAAACGTTGTGGCAGCTTTGCGTCCCGATGCATCCAGGCCTGCAGCGGCGATTGGTTTGCGCCAATCCACTTCTCGACTTGCACAGGAACCAGCAGACCCTCATCTTCGAGCGTCTGCACGGCCACCCTGGCCTCGCCAGATTTCAGGCGGTGGTAGTCGGCCAGGTCAGCGAGCGTGGCAACCCCCAATGAACGCGCAGCCTGCTCGATGAGGGAGCGTTGAGCTTCGTCGCGTGGGATCACGCCCAATGCGTTGGCAGGCAACACGTCAGCCGCGAGGGCATAGCGGCGCTCAAACCTTTCCCGACCGGTCGAGACGACCTCTCCCGTCGCGAAAAGCACTTCTACGGCATGCTTTGTGTCGCTCCAATCCCACCAAGGACCCCGGCCCTCCCGTGGGCCGGTCTCCAGCTCTCGCACGAGTTGTGGGCCCTCAGCTTTGAGCCGGTCGCGCACCTCCGCGATTGCAGGTGCAAGGCCTTCAGCGCGATGAGCGAAGCGTCGCTCAAAGTCGCTCATTCGCCACGAAAAGAGTGGGCGATCCTCGATCGGAATAAATGCTGCCTCGTGAGCCCAGTACTCTGTGAACTCGCCGCTTGACCACAAGTGCTGATCAAGGTGCTGCAGGTCGTACACACCATGCCTCGAAAAGATCGGCATGTAGTGCGAGCGCGTGAAGACATTCACGGAATCGATCTGAAGTACGTGCAATCGTTCCAGGGTGACGTCAAACGGGCGGCGCACCTTGATTCGGGCTGATCCAGTGAATCCCTGGGCAGCTAAGGCGACGCGTCGGGCTTCGGCTTGGGTAAGAAGCAGCATATTCACAGATCGTAGCGCTCGAAACACTATGCTGAGTTCGTGGAAGAGCAAACACCGGCAGTTCCGGGCGAAGGTCATCAGACCGCCCAGCCCGATCATGAACAGGTCGTTGACGCTGCCGTTGAACTGCCTCTTGGGGTGCGAGTCGCCGCAGCATGGTCATGGCGCCTGATTCTTATCGGTGTGGCTGTCGCAGCTTTCGTCTGGCTTATCACTAAGGTCGCGATCATCGTGATCCCCGTGGTCATCGCCTTGCTGCTTTCAGCGCTGTTGTATCCGATAGTGCACTTCTTCGAACGACGCAGTTGGCCGCGTGGGCTCGGAGTTCTCACTGCGATGGTGGCCTTTTTCATCGCGGTTACGGCGCTTGTCTGGCTGATCGTGAGCCAGCTTCGCTCAGGATTCGGGGATGTAGCGCGCAAGTCCGCACAGGCTTGGCAAGATATCTTAACCTGGGGCGAGTCTGCATTCGGTCTGAGTGCAGACGACGTCAATTCGTTCTTTGAACAAATCATGAAGACGATCAATGACCACCAGGGGCAGATCTGGAGTGGCGCATTGAGCGTCACTATTTCGGCCGGTCAGATCGTTGCTGGGACTCTACTTACCCTTTTTTCCTTGATCTTCCTGCTCATCGACGGTAAACGTATTTGGTACTGGGTACTCGGATTCTTTCCGCAGCGTGCACACGCACCCGCTGATGCTGCAGGCAAGAACGGATGGGTCTCGGTCGGGCAATACGTCCGTGTGCAGGTACTGGTTGCCTTCATTGACGCGGTCGGTATTGGTCTTGGTGCCGTAATTCTTGGCGTGCCACTTCCAATTCCCATCGCGATCCTTGTGTTTCTGGGCTCCTTCATTCCATTCCTCGGAGCCATCAGCACGGGTGCGCTCGCGGTGTTTATTGCGCTTGTCTACAACGGGCCGCTCAATGCTTTGATCATGCTCGGTGTGGTGATCCTCGTGAACCAAATTGAAGGCCACGTGCTGCAACCCCTTGTAATGGGTAGTGCGGTGAAAGTGCACCCGCTCGGCGTTGTCCTTGCAGTGTCGGCGGGCGCGTTGCTTGCAGGAGTACCGGGCGCGTTGTTCGCGGTTCCACTCACTGCCGCCGCGAGCGCAATAGTAAACACGCTTGTTGAGCGACGCTGGGACCCAGATCAGGATCCGGTCGCCGCCTACCACAAGAAGAACAAAGTGTATCGCGAGGCTCGAGACCGAGCTCGCATAACCGCGCGCATCAGGCGCGGAGGGGAGAGCGCATGACCGCGCAGACGATTGTCAGCACTGTAGAGGATCTGAGCCTCGCCGATTTCGAACGGGCTCTCGAAAGGGTGCACCGAGTCACGAGACGAACTCCTCTGGAGACTTCCCACTACCTTGCCGAGGTGAGTGGGGCGCCGAAGGTCTATCTGAAGTGTGAGAATTTGCAGCGCACGGGCGCGTACAAGCTGCGTGGTGCTTACAATCGCTTACTGAGCCTGAGCCCAGAAGAGCGTGAGCGTGGCGTGGTGGCTGCCTCAGCGGGTAACCATGCGCAGGGTGTCGCGTATGCGGCTCGTGAGCTTGGAATTAAGGCGACTATCTTCATGCCGCTTGGCGTTGCGCTGCCCAAGCTGCAGGCCACGCGGAACTACGGTGCAGACGTGCGGCTCGAGGGTACGAGCTTCGAAGAAACTCTTGCCGGTGCGCGCCAGTTTGTGCAGGATACCGGTGCCGTATTCATCGCACCCTTCGACCACATCGCGGTCATTGAGGGGCAGGGCACGGTAGCCCTCGAGATGTTCGATCTCGCACCGGATATTGAAACGTTGGTGGTGGCGATTGGCGGTGGCGGCCTGATCTCAGGTGTTGCGGCGGCGGCGAAGCTGCTCGCGGAGCGTGAGGGCAGAACGATCCGAGTGGTCGGCGTGCAATCGGCGAACACGGCAGCTTTTCAGCCGTCGCTGGATGCCGGCCACCCGGTCACGATCCAGGCCAAGCCTACGATTGCTGATGGCATTGCCGTCGCAAGGCCTGGAGACCTCACTTTCCAGTTTGTGCAGAAGTACGTTGACGAAATCGTCACCGTCACTGACGACGAGATTGCCAGTGCCATCGTTACGCTGCTTGAGCGCACGAAGCTTGTGGTCGAGCCGGCTGGCGCCGCAGGCGTCGCCGCGATCCTCAGCGGAAAGATCGATTCTTCGGGGCCGATCGCGACGATCCTTTCTGGGGGAAATATTGACCCTCTGCTCCTGCAGCGAGTGATCGGACACGGCCTAGCGGCGTCCTCGCGCTACCTCAAGCTGCGCATCTTGTTGCCTGACGTACCCGGTCAGCTCGTGCGAACCGCCTCGATCGTGGCAGACAAGAATGCGAACGTCGTCGAGGTACTGCATACTCGCCATGCGACCGAACTGCCGATTAGTGACGTCGAACTTGAACTGCACATCGAGACCCGAGGGGTCGAGCACGGTGAAGAAGTTGTGAATGCACTGCGTGAGGCCGGTTACACGGTCCGTGTGGGGGAGCGCTACTAGCTCGCTGCCGCGCCTTGTGCCGTTGAGCATCTCTGCTCTGAATTAGGTCGCGAGACAGCAGAATGCCCCCGGTGTTGGTGCCGGGGGCGTTCTGCTGTTTCTACTGGTTTGGTTGCTAGTTAGCCAGCGTAAGTTTCTACGGCGAGGATCTTGACCTCGATCTCATTGCCGTTCGGCGCAGCGTAGCTCGAAACATCGCCAACCTTTAGTCCGAGGATTGCAGCGCCCAGAGGGCTCTCGGCGCTGTACACGTCGAGGTCTGAGCCATCGGCCATTTCGCGGTTGCCGAGCAGGAAACGCTCTTCGTCGCCCCAAATCTCGGCGGTGATCACGGTACCAATTTCGACAACACCGCTGGCCTGGGGAGCTTCGCCAACTACGGCGTGCTTGAGCAGCTCTTCGAGGTCACGGATGCGGGCCTCCATCTGGCCCTGCTGATCCTTGGCCGCGTGGTATCCGCCGTTCTCTTTCAGGTCGCCCTCGTCGCGGGCCGCCTCGATGCGGGCAGCGATCTCACGACGACCGGGCCCGCTCATTTCATCAAGCTCGCCCTTGAGTCGGTCGTAGGCGCCCTGAGTAAGCCAAGTCTGCTTCTCTGTCATGGCCTCGTCTCCTAGGTCTATATATGTCTGAAGCCCCAGCGACGCCGGGGCTCACGCGCAAGTTTATCAGTCACGTGCGTGTTGCGCGGTTGAACGTAGCGGCAGAGTGCCTTAAAGGCCGCTGAGAATATCGCCTGCTTGCTAGGCCTTGGTCAGTTCCCAGCAATCGCGCACCAGGCCAGTTGTAGCTGGGGCGGTGGTTACCAGTGTGCCCGTGAACCGCCTGGTCCGCTCATTGCTTTCAGGAACTGTGATGATCTTCCAGCCCACCGTGCCATGTGACGTGCTGAGTGCTTCAAGCGCACAGATTACAGTGGCTTTGGGCGGGGCAGTGACCTGTATGTCTATTTCGACCCTGGAGTCGTCTACGACCGTGTAGTGCAGTTCTTGGAAGTCAATATTCGTGCCCTGCTGCCAGCCGCCAAAAAACACAAAGACCAGACCCGCCAGTACCAGAACCCCACCGATGATCCATGCGAACCGTTTGTCAAAACTGCGGCTGCGGCTTCGCCCGTAGCGTTCTTCGAGGAGCGCCTGAGATGTCGGGTTGGTCAAGCTTCCTCTTCTCTTCAACGCACTCGCGGTCGCAGCTCAGACGACTAGACTGATCTGCGGTTGCCAGCGTACCGGGAATCCCCGGGAATCACTTGAGAGGGCGTCAATGGCGCTGAGGTTGATCGCGGTTCACGCACACCCAGACGATGAATCGAGTAAGGGCGCTGCTACGTACGCGCACTACGTCGAACAGGGCGCTGAGGTTCTTGTGGTGAGCTGCACCGGTGGCGAACGCGGAGATGTGCTCAATGAGTTCGTTGCGCGAGACCCCAAGAGCCGCCGAGATCTCGCTGGTCTGCGTCGTTTGGAGATGGAGAAGGCTCGAGATATTCTCGGGTTTGAACATCGTTGGTTGGGATACGAAGATTCCGGGTTGCCACCCGAAGGTGATCCTGTTCCAGCCAGCAGCTTTGCTGCGGTACCTATCGAAGTATCAGCTGAGCCGCTCGTGCGCCTCGTACGTGAGTTCAAGCCTCACGTCATGATCACCTACAACGAACGTGGTGGGTACCCGCATCCAGACCACATTCGCTGCCACGAGATTTCAAAGCTTGCCTGGGATGTGTCGGGCGATGCCGAAGCGTATCCCGGAGCCGGGGCACCCTGGGTCATGAGCAAGCTTTACTACGAATCAATCTTCAATCCTGAACGCATGTTGCGTGTGTACGAAACGCTTCGCGAGCGGGACCCAGAGTCGCAGCTCATCGCTCAGTTCGAGGGCATGATGGAGCGATTCATGAGTCGCCCGACGGATGTCACCACGCGGGTAGAAGTCGGCCAATACTTTGAGAAGCGCGACGAAGCGCTGCGGGCACACGCAAGCCAAGTGACCCCGGATAGTTCGTTCTTCTTCTGGCCCAATGAGCTTCAGCGAGAAGCTTGGCCGTCGGAAGATTACCGGCTTGCGGCATCGCGGGTCGCTACGAGCGAGTTTGAGACTGACCTGTTTCAAGGAATTGATAAGGAGAACGCATGATGTTCCTGGCGCAGGCGACGCAGTTCGTTGCAATGCTCGCAGAGGTGGCCGAGAAAGAGCAGATCGACACCAGCAAGATATCACCGGGCGTCGGTGGGTTCATTGTGATCGCGCTGCTCGCGGTTGCGCTTTTCTTTCTTGGGTTAGATCTGGTGCGTCGTGTGCGCCGCGCCAAGTTCCGTGCAGAGATTCAGGAGGAGCTCGCGGCCGAGATCGCCGAGCGCGACGCAGCAGCGAGTTCAGAGACCAAAGAAGGCGAGTCTGACCCGGGGCATGCTGATCCTCGGCACAGTGAAAACGATTAATCGAAGCGTTCGATGATTGCTGACCTCGACCCCAAAAGGGTGCTGGCCGAAGTATTTGGCTACCCTTCGTTTCGAGGTGATCAGCAAGAGATCGTTGAGCACGTCACTGCTGGCGGTGACGCGGTAGTGCTGATGCCCACCGGTGGTGGCAAGTCAATTTGCTACCAGATTCCTGCGCTCTGCCGTGAGGGCACCGGGATCGTGCTGTCGCCGCTGGTTGCGCTCATGCACGACCAAGTTGCCGCGTTGCAGCTTGCGGGCGTACGTGCGGCGGCACTGAATTCGACGATGTCGATCGAGGAACGCAGCGATATCGAGCAGGCCTATGTGGAGGGCAACCTCGACATGCTCTACCTCGCGCCCGAGCGACTGAGTTCGCCCGGCACTATCGAACTCCTGCGGCGTGGCCGTATTGCGCTGTTTGCGATTGACGAGGCTCACTGTGTGTCACAGTGGGGGCACGACTTTCGACCCGACTATCTGCGGCTCGGCACCCTCGCTGTGGAATGGCCAGACGTTCCACGCATCGCACTCACGGCGACTGCAACGCCCGAGACCCATCGCGAGATCACCGAACGGTTGCACCTCGGGCGGGCACGACACTTTGTTTCGAGCTTCGACCGCCCAAATATTCGCTATCAGATCGAGGCGAAAGAGCAGGTCAAGCAGCAGCTGACGCGATTTATTCGGGATCAGCACGCTGGCGAGGCAGGCATCGTCTATGCGATGAGCCGACGCAAGGTCGAGCAAACCGCGGGCTGGCTTCGTGATGCAGGTGTCGATGCGGTGGCGTATCACGCTGGGCTTCCTGCCGCTGAGAGGCTCAGGACCCAAACGCGGTTCTTGCAAGAGGATGGCGTTGTTGTAGTGGCGACGATCGCATTTGGTATGGGTATTGATAAGCCTGATGTGCGGTTCGTAGCGCACATCGATCTGCCCAAATCAGTAGAGGGTTACTACCAGGAGACAGGCCGTGCGGGGCGGGATGGTGAGGCCGCCGAAGCGTGGATGGCCTACGGGCTCGCTGATGTAGTGCAGCAGCGGCAGCTGATCGAACGATCGGGTGATCGACGAGATGACGTCGCGTTCGAGCAGGATCCGGGCGCTGCAGCAATCGACTACAACGCGGCAAAGCGCAACCAGATTGCGCACCTGAACCACATGCTTGAACTCTGCGAGACCGTCGAGTGCCGCAGACAGTACCTGCTGCGGTACTTCGGTCAAGACCTCTCTGACCCATGTGGCAACTGTGACGTCTGTCTCGACCCACCGAAGCTCTGGGATGCGACGATTCCCTCGCAAAAACTGTTGTCAACCGTCTTACGTGTGTACAACGAGCGGCAAGGGCGTACCTTTGCTGCGGGCCAACATATAGACGTACTTCGAGGTGTTGCCTCGGAACGCGTGACACAGTTGCGGCTCGATGAGCTCTCTACTTGGGGAATCGGCGCAGATCTGTCGACTCAACAGTGGCGGGGCGTGGTGCGGCACTTGCTTGCGACTGGGGTGCTTGAAAGCCAGGGGGGGTGGGGCGTGCTCGCGCCAACTGAGGCAGCGAAGCCTGTGCTGCGCGGTGAACAGCAGGTGCTCATGCGTGAAGAGGTGGTGTCCCGTGCGGCCGGGCGATCCTCGTCAGCAAAAAAGAACGCGGCCTCAGATCTCAGTGAGGAACAGCAAGAGACCTTCGAGCGGTTGCGGCAGTGGCGCCTGGCGGAGGCGCGCGAGCAGGGTGTGCCGCCGTATGTCGTGTTTGGTGACGCTACATTGCGGGCACTTTTCGACACACCTGCCGCAGTCGGATGAGGCGCTGCTCGAGATCTCAGGGATCGGTCAGGCGAAGCTCGAACGCTATGGGGCCGCTGCTTGCGTTACTTGCCACAATCCAGTCGTGACTCTCTATTGCGTAATGTCATGAGCGACGCGTATAGTTGAACCTTGGTGTGTTCCCACCGTTGTTTGTCGTGCGCGGCATGCGCGAGGGAGTCACCGGTAAGGGCACCTTCGGGCGAAACCCGTCCCCACGGCATACCTGCACCCGCTGTCAGGCTCTCGGGCAAGGCAACAGCAGGTCAGTGGTCATGCGAGTGATCACGAATGCTCACACATTGAAGCATTCCTGTCACCGTGCAGGAGTAACAAGAGGAATCAGTGCCTACTATTCAGCAGCTGGTTCGCAAGGGAAGGTCGCCAAAGGTCTCGAAGACCAAGGCTCCCGCCCTGAAAGCGAACCCACAGCAGCGCGGCGTGTGCACACGTGTGTACACGACCACCCCTAAGAAGCCGAACTCGGCGATGCGTAAGGTCGCTCGTGTGAAGCTTTCCAACGGGACCGAGGTCACCGCGTACATCCCCGGCGAGGGCCACAACCTGCAGGAGCACTCGATGGTGCTCGTGCGTGGCGGTCGTGTGAAGGATCTCCCCGGTGTTCGCTACAAGATCGTGCGCGGCGCGCTCGACACGCAGGCGGTCAAGGATCGCCAGCAGGCTCGTAGCCGCTACGGTGCAAAGAAGGTGAAGTAATGCCTCGTAAAGGACCAGCTCCCAAGCGCCCAGTCGTTGCCGATCCGGTTTACGGCTCGCCCGTAGTCAGCCAGCTCGTGAACAAGATTCTTGTTGACGGCAAAAAGGGCCTCGCAGAGCGCATTGTTTACACTGCGCTTGAGGCCGTCGGCGAAAAGTCCGGTCAGGACGCAGTCGTCGTGCTCAAGAAGGCGCTCGACAACGTGCGCCCCACCCTTGAGGTTCGCTCACGTCGCGTCGGTGGTAGCACCTACCAGGTGCCCGTCGAGGTGAAGCCTCACCGTGCCAACACGTTGGCACTGCGCTGGCTGACCAGCTACGCAA
>JAUCCH010000097.1:0-139220 GCA_034676385.1 Leucobacter sp. | reverse complement strand
GGGTCAACGTTCACCGACATCATCACCCCGCCCCGCGAACGCACCACCCCAAAGCCCTGGGAAGCATCAGCACCGGCACCGGAGGCCCTGGTGTCGCCTCCGGTGCCGGGCGGCCGGTGCTGCATCAGGTCGCAGGGGCAGGGTTCGTCCCGGGTGAGGATGTCGCCGTCGCGATCATCCACGCCCACACCGACGCCAGCCCCGACGGCACCGCCCGCGCCCTCCTCACCGCAGAGCAAACAGCGCCCGCGGTGACCGGTGAAGTGATCCTCCTCGGGCGCATCTCCGGCACCCTCGTGGTCGGCAGACTCCAATGAGCACCCCCAGGCAGGGCGGGGCGCTCGGGGATGAGCTCGCCAACCTCGGAATCATCGCCCTCATCGCCGCCGCCGTTCTTGCCGTCATCCTCCGCGTGGCTGGTACGGTCACCGCCTGGGTCACCGGGGATAGCGCAGCCGACCGGTGGCATCGAAGCAGGCCTCGGTGTGCTCCTGCACCCCGCCAACCCGGGCACTGCGCTCGGTGCCGACGACCTGAACCCCGTCGTGTACTGGATCGTCGCGGGGCTGCTGATCCTCGGTGGCGGCGCGGCGGGGTGGTGGGTGTGGCGCGCGTTCCGCGAGCACAACCGGAGAGACGAAGACCGACCCGTACCGGATCGTCGGCATCGCCACCCGCACCGACGTCACGACCGCAGCCTCAGAGAAAGCACTGCTACGTCGCGCCGGGCAACTCCGCCCCTCCATCCAGCAGCCTGCTGTCACCGATGTCGGCTACCTCCTCGGCGCATCGAGGAACGTAGGCGTGTGGGCGAGCGTGGAGGACTCGATCCTGCTGATCGGGCCACCACGTTCGGGGAAGGGGTTGCATGTGGTCATCAACGCGATCCTCGACGCCCCAGGCGCCGTCGTCACGACCTCCACCCGCCCCGACAACCTCACCGCCACCTTCAAAGCACGACGTGCGGAAGGGCGGCCGGTGGCGGTGTTCGACCCGCAGCACCTCGCCGAAGGCATCCCCGCAGGCTTACGGTGGTCACCGATCCGGGGATGCGAAGACCCGCTGACGGCGATGATCCGCGCCACCGGACTCGCCGCCGGCACCGGCCTCTCTGCTGGCGGTGTCGAGGGCGGGGACTTCTGGGAAGGGAAGACCCGCACCGCCCTCCAAGCACTGCTTCACGCCGCAGCCCTCGACCAGCGTGCGCCTGCCGAGCTGTTCCGGTGGACCCTCGACCCCGCCGCAGCGTCCGATGCAGTCGCGATCCTCACCGGACACCCGAAAGCCGCGACGGGGTGGGCGGATTCGTTGCAGGCGATGATCGACTCAGACCCCAGAACCCGCGACTCCATCTGGCAAGGCGTGTCCCTGTCTCTTGCCGCGCTCGCAGATCCCCGCGTCCTCGACGCGGTCAGCCCAGGCCCGGAGGAGCGGTTCGATCCGGAGGAGTTTCTGCGCAAGCGCGGCACCGTGTATCTGCTCGCGACAGGCGCCGGGGCGAACAACAGTGCCGCACTGGTGTCAGCGTTCGTGGAAGACCTCGTCGAAGCCGCCCGTCGCCTCGCCGCACGCTCACCGTCAGCACGTCTCGACCCGCCGCTGCTGCTGGCGCTGGATGAGATCGGCAACCTCGCCCCGTTGCCGTCGCTTCCGACGTTGATGGCAGAAGGTGGCGGTACCGGTATCACGACCATGCCGGTACTGCAATCCCTCGCACAGGCGCGCGAGAAGTGGTCGGATAACGCTGCCGGCGCGATCTGGGACGCATCGATTGTGAAGATCATCCTCGGTGGCGCATCCAACTCCCGTGACCTTCAAGACCTCACCACCCTCATCGGTGAACGCGACGAGATCACCGACTCCACCACCATCGGCGACCACGGCTCCCGCACCGCACAACGCTCCATCCGCCGGGTAGCGATCATGCCGCCCGACGTGATCCGCACCCTCCCATTCGGTACCGGCCTGATCCTGCTACGCGCCGCGCCACCGATCGTCGCGAAACTGCGTGCTTGGACGCGCCGCAAGGGCGCGAGCGACCTGCAGGGGCAGCGGCGCGTGGTGGAGGAGCTGCTGCAAACCGGCTCTCCGGCATCCGCGGGTGATGAGGGGGCGGTGGGCGCACCTGAGTGACAGAGCACCCCGACCGGGGGTGCCGCTGTCACGAGGAGTGTCCAATGGCTATCCACACACAAGAGTCCCTGTCCGGGTTCATCGCTTCCGAACCGCACCTGTCGTTCACCGAGAAAGGTGACGCGCGACTGTTCGTGAAGATCGGGCAGGAACACTACCGCCGCGAAGACGATGGCTCGTTCACGCAGACCGAGACCACCTTCCACGACCTCGTCGCGTTCCGGAAGACCGCCGAACGCGCCCACCAGCGCTTCGCGAAAGGCGACAAGTTCGTCGCCGAGGGCTACACCCACCACTACGACCGCACCGACGACACTGGGCAGACCGTCAAGGCAGAAGAGTTCATCGCGAAGAAAATCGGGCACGACCTCGCCCGCACCCGCTACACAGTCGACCGTCCCCGACGCACACAAGAACCGACTCATTGGATGCCGGATTCGAGGACGCTGCACTGTCACACGGATGCACGACGTCGCGCGCCCGCTGGTGCAACCGCGGTCGGAAGGTGAGGACGGATCATGGTCGATGAACTGCCCGACACGGGCGAAGTTGATCCGGGCGAAGTGGCGGAGGACGAGTTCGATGAGAGCTACGACCCCGACACCGAACCCTCCACCGCGGAGGATGAGGGGATGGCGGGTCCGCCGGGGCCGGTGAACTGGAATCTCCTCACCGCCGACGCCGCAGAAGAAGAATGGCTCGCGCTCAACGAATGGGTGCACTGGCTTCGCCACACCTACGGCCTCCCTGTCGCCGTCTGCCCGCCGTTCTGGCACCGCCACCCGGCACTGGTGTGGGAACTGTCCGCGTTGCACATCCACTGGCTGTGCGCGATCCACCCCGAAGCCAAGGGCTCCGCCATGCTCATCTGGCATCGCGACTTCACCGAAGCCCAAGAACGCCTCCGGCACTGGACCGCAGCCTGCGGCACGCGCCTGACCACCGACCGCCCCACCCGCCGCATCGCCTGGCCCGGAGAACCCGACACCGACACCATCGATGACATCGTGATCCCGAACCGCGAGGAAGACTTCGTGGAATACATGCACGCTGATGTGGAAGCGCGGCGACGTGCCGAGGACCAGTTCATCGCAGGTCTTGTCCTGAGCACGGGAGAAGTACCATGAACCGGCGTGAGCGCAGGCGGGGTGAGGATCGACGCTTCACCGTCAAAGCAGTGCCACGCAGTCAACCTGACCTGCACAAGCTCGCGCAGGTGTTCCTCGGCATGGCGGTCAGCAGATCGAAGGCGAACGACGCGCCCACGCCGGATGACGCCGATCCTGGGCGTTCTGAGCCCGACAAGGTAGAATAGAACCCGACGCCGCGGCCTACCGGGCCGGGTGCGCAGTCTCTTTGCCCTTGTGGCTTACCCCGGTTTCTTACCGGCGGACGTGTTTCCCGTTTACGAGTCGCACCGCGTGACGCTTCGCCGTCGCGTTGGCTCCCACCCTTCCGGTGAGAGGAAACAAGACTCATGACTCTGGCACCCCCAGCGCCACCCACCAGCATCGACCGACTCGGTGAGACCACCACCCTTGCCGTGTCCTATCTCCGCGTCTCCACCAAGGAGCAGGCAGAGCGCGGTGGCCGTGACGAGGGATTCTCGATCCCCGCGCAACGCGATGCGAACCTCCGCAAGGCCCGTGATCTGAACGCGATCGTCGTGGAGGAGTTCATCGACGCAGGCGAGTCCGCACGCAAGGCCGACCGGCCAGAGCTGATGCGGATGATCGAGTACGTCAAGACCCACCAGGTCGCGTACTGCATCGTCCACAAAGTCGACCGGCTCGCCCGCAACCGTGCCGACGACGTAGCGATCCACCTCGCGCTTAAAGACGCCGGCGTGATCCTCGTGTCCGCGACGGAGAACATTGACGAGACCCCGTCAGGGATGCTGCTGCACGGCATCATGTCCACGATCGCGGAGTTCTACTCCCGCAACCTCGCCAACGAGGTTGCCAAGGGCATGACCCAGAAAGCCGCCATCGGCGGCACCGTCGGTCGCGCCCCCATCGGCTACCTCAACGTCCACAAGCGCGACGAACTCGGGCGCGACATCCCCACCGTGATCCCTGACCCCGACCGCGCTGCTTTGGTGCGGTGGGCGTTCGAGGCGTACGCGACGGGGAACTACTCGACCTCGATGCTGCACAGAGAACTTGTCGACCGTGGCCTCACGACCGTGCCGACCCCGAAACGGCCTGCGAAGGCTCCGGGACTGTCCACGATCCAGCAGATGCTCTCCAACCCGTACTACAAGGGCGACGTGATCTTCCGTGGCGCCCGCTACGACGGACTCCACGAACCGCTGGTGAGCGCGGAGCTCTGGTACCGGGTGCAGAACGTCCTCACCGCGCACCAGGTGTCCGGGGAGAAGACGCAAACCCACGAGCACTACTTGAAAGGCTCGGTGTACTGCGGCGATTGCGGCTCCCGTCTGATGGTCACCCACGCGAAAAACGGCAAAGGCATCGTCTACCCATACTTCATCTGCGCAGGCCGGCACTCCAAGCGCACGAACTGTGTCCGCCAGGCCATGCCGATCGAGCACATCGAACGACAGGTCGAGGACTACTACCGGCGCGTGCAGATACCCGAGCACATCGTCACCGCGCTGCGGCACATGCTCGTGCGCCAGTTCGATGACCTCCACGCCGCGAACAAAGCAGAACGGCACACCCACGCCGTCGAGCGCGACTGGCTCCGTGACGAACGCCGCAGCCTGCTCCACGCCCACCACGCCGGAGCCGTCCCGCTGGACCTCCTCAAAGAAGAACAAGACCGCATCGCACGCCGGCTCGCGTTCCTCGACGCGCAGATCGATGCAGGGCAGATCGAGTACGATCAGGCCAAAGCACACCTCGAAGACTGCCTCGCTCTGGCCGGTGACATGCACGCGATCTACATGAGCATCGATGACTCACTCCGGCGCATCTGCAACCAAGCGTTCTTCGAGCGCATCCATGTCTACGAGGTCGAGAACGCCGATCGGGTGGAAACGGAGCCGGGTGAGCCGTTCGACACGCTGCTCGATCCGGCAGTCCACGCGGCAGCGCTGGCCTATGAGGCCAGCGTGCGCGCGGGGAAGGATGTCAAACCTGCGGATGTCGCATGTTTGAACATCGACACTTGGGTGGGCCCGACGGGGCTCGAACCCGTGACCCGCGGATTAAAAGTCCGATGCTCTGCCAACTGAGCTACAGGCCCTCAACTAATCTACATGCTTCGCGAGGCTCTTCGTGCCACTTGCACGTATCTTCAAAGATTCACCGCCTTCTTTCCAAACCCGTTGTGTTGCCATCAGTGGCATACTCGTATGCGCAACACCATTGAGATGCCCGCACAGTCGCATTAACTGCAATTTCTCGAAGGAGTACCGTGTCCCTGTTCCTCGACAAGATCGCACCCAACGTTTGGGCGGACGCCCAGAAGTTTTCGCTCGCGGTTGGTGAGTTCGCGCTACAGCACGGCCTTGGCCCGGAAGAGCTAGAGCTCATTAAGGTGCGCGCATCGCAGATTAACGGCTGCGCCTACTGCCTTGACCTCCACACGCGAGAAGCCCGCCAGGTTGGTGTGCCTCAGCAGAAGATCGACCTCTTGCCTGCCTGGCGCGAGTCTGCACTCTACGCCGAGCGCGAGACCGCAGTGCTCGCCATTGCTGAGGCAGCAACGCAGTTGCCGCTGAGCGAGAACTCCCGCGCAGACCTCGCAGGTGCACGCGGCTTGCTTGGAGACGAGGCTTTCGGTGCCGCTGAGTGGGTGGCGGCCGCGATCAACCTGTTCAACAGGGTCTCCATCTTGAGCGAGCATCCGGTGCGCGCAAGAGACGCAGACGGCAAAATCATTCGCTGAGTTAAATCTACTCCCCTAAGTTCAAGGCACCCTGCATGTGTTGGTGATCCTCGCCGCATAGACTCGCAGGGCAGTTTCAAATTCAACGGGCACTCAAGCAACCGCTAAAGCCCGGCCGCGCCAAGACCAGCAGGGAAAGATTGTGACAGTCGAGCACCACCGCCCAGTTCTGCAACCCTCATCGAACTTTGACTGGATTATTGGCAACGACGAAGCAGGGACCTCGCAGCGACTCGCGCAAGAGACATCCTGGGCACTCCTCGACCGTGTACGAAGTGTGGCCGATCAGGAGGTCGTCGAACGCGTCGTAAACCTCGCTTCGACGGAAGGCATCGACGACATCGCAGAACTGTGGGCCGAGTCAAGCTCTCACTCGCTCGCAGGCCAGCTCTGGCGAATCTACCTGCTGCGCCGGATCGTGCATGCCGACCCCGAAGGCACTGCAGAACTCTTCCGTTCAGGCCAGGCGGTATCAAGAACTATCGATCCTGTGGTTGCCGGAGTTGCGGATCCCATCGCTCCCGACTCAATCGCGTCCCTCTGTGACACCATTTTGCGCGGTATTTTTAGCGGTGACCTCGCGATTGCCCTCGAGCGAGCTGCCAGCTACTGCCGGGTCATGTCACTCGGGGCGGCAGCAATTGCCGACGAGCGAGACCACATTGATGACGAGCACGCTGCTGAACTCACCACACGAGCCCTGCGCTACTCCACCTTCGCGAGCGAGTTGCACGCAGGCGCACGCCGCTGGCGTGACGGCACACTTGGCTAGGTCGCACACCAGCTACAATATATGAGCCGGGCCGCAGTAACCCCGGGCTCCATTTTTCGCCGCTTCGAGCGGCCTTCCGCCGAGAGGCGTTTCTGCGGCTCGGTTATTCCTCTTCTATGCTTAGTGCATCGGTCTCGCCGAAGTTTGCGGTCGACGCCCGACGTAGCTAATAACGGCACCATTAGACCAACCCATAGCTGAGGAGCGACGATGACGTTCAATGACAACGCTCAGATCGACACCAGCAAAGTTCAGCGACGCAGAGGCGGGCGGGCCGCAAAGATCGGCGGCGGTAGCCTCATCGGCGTGCTGGTGCTTTTCTTCGCCTCGCAACTACTCGGGGTCGATCTCACACCCCTCGCAGGAATGATGACGGGCGACACCCAACAGTCGAGCGGCCAGACCGTAGAACTCGATAACTGCAAGTCTGGCGCAGACGCCAACGAAGACGACAACTGCCGCATGGCAGCGGCCGCAGACTCACTTGATGTCTACTGGCAGGATCAATTCAGCGACGGCTATCGGATTCCCGGCGTTATCCTCTACACAGGCTCAACCGACTCCGGCTGCGGCCAGGCCACCGCCGCAATCGGCCCGTTCTATTGCCCTGCCGATGAGTCAATCTACGTCGACACCGACTTCTTCGCTACACTGCGCAGCGACTTCGGCGCCTCGGCGGGCCCACTCGCCCAAATGTACGTGCTGGCGCACGAGTGGGGTCACCACATTTCGAACATCACCGGCGACCTCAGCCAGGTAGGCAATGACACCGGCCCAACCTCAGGTTCAGTGCGCCTCGAGCTACAGGCTGACTGCTACGCGGGTGCCTGGGTGCGAGATGCGTCGTCAACAAGAGACGCGAACGGCAACACCTTCATGAAGCCGGTAACCAAGGAAGAGATAACTGACGCCCTCAACGCTGCGGCCTCCGTCGGTGACGACAACATCCAGCAGCAGTCCGGCCAGCGAGTGAACCCCGACGGTTTCACGCATGGCAGTTCAGAGCAGCGTCAGCGCTGGTTCCAGACCGGCTTCGAGCAGGGCCCGAATGCCTGCGACACCTTCTCGGTCCCGGCGGGTTCTCTCTAACAGTTAGAAAGCGAGGATCAGCCAACCCGAATGTGGGCCACCTGATCCTCGCGATCAAATGTGAGAACGCGAGTACTTATGAGGCAGCCGCGGCCTCCCGAGCCCGTAAATCGCGCCGCATGATCTTTCCGGCACTTGACTTCGGGATCTGCTCAATGAACTCGACCCTGCGCACCTTCTTGTACGGCGCGACATGCGAAGCCACGAACTCCATCACTTCTTCAGCGGTAAGGTTTGAATCGGGCTTTGCCACTACGAACGCCTTCGGAATTTCCTGGCCATCTTCGTCGTGCACACCGATGCAAGCGGCGTCCATGACCTTCGGGTGCGAGAGCAGCAGCGCTTCGAGCTCGGCCGGAGCGACCTGGTAGCCCTTGTACTTGATCAGCTCTTTCACTCGGTCAACGATCGAGAAGTAGCCGCCCTCGTGGTAGACCGCGACGTCGCCCGTGTGCAGGAAGCCGTCGGCATCAAGCGTCTCTGCGGTCGCATCTGGCCTGTCGAGGTAGCCGACCATGACGTTAGGGCCGCGCACCCAGAGTTCGCCCGGAGCGGTTTCACCCTCAGATCCGACCTCGGTGATCTCCTGACCCGTCGAGACGTCAACGATCTTCGCCTGCATGTTGGGCAGCAGTTCACCAATTGAGCTCACTGGCACGTCCGTGCGGTTGGCAACCATCGCGTGCGACACCGGGCTCAGCTCCGTCATCCCGTAGCCCTGCAGCATGCGGGCGTGGAGGCGAGTGGCCGCTGCTTCACCCGTCGCACCATCAAGCGGCGCGGCTCCCGAGAACATCGTATGCACGCTCGAGATGTCGAACTGGTCGACGATCGGGTGCTTCGCCAATGCTACCGCGATGGGCGGCGCGATGAAGAGGAACGTGCATTTGAAGTTCTGAATGTGGGTCAAGAACTCAACGAGATCAAACCTAGGCATTGTCACAAGTGATGACCGCTGACGCAGGGCAAGGTTAAGCAGCACGGTCATTCCATAGATGTGGAAGAAGGGTAGCACTGCGAGCACCCGATCCTCGGGGGTGAGGTCGATAAGCACGCGGCACTGGGCAACGTTCGCGACCAGGTTGTGGTGCGTGAGCATGACCCCCTTCGGCTTGCCCGTTGTGCCCGACGAGTACGGCAGCACCGCGAGGTGCGTCATCGGGTCGAAGCTCACCTCGGGTGGCTGCTCACCTGAGGTAAGGAGGTCGCGAAGGTTCGGGTGCCCCTCTGCGCCGTCGAGCACGATCAGTCGCTCCGCCGGAATACCAACTTCTGCTGCAGCCGCCTTCGCCTGCGGGAGCAGCGGCGAGACCGTGATAAACCAGGTCGCCTCAGCGTCACGAAGCTGGCTGGCGATCTCCTCTGCCGTGTAAAGCGAGTTGAGGGTGGTGACCACTGCGCCGACTCGCAACGCACCGTGAAAGACCGTAGCGAACGCGGGAACGTTGGGGCAGAGTAGAGCAATCACTGTGCCCTTTTCAACTCCACGCGCGGCAATCGCCCCAGCAAAGGCATTAATCTGCGCGACGAGCGCACCGTAGCTTGTTTCAGCGCCCGTAGCTGGATCAATCAGCGCGACTCGGCCGAGATCCTCGGTTCCAAGCGAGCCAAAGAGATACTCGTAGATTGACACATTCGGAATCTCAATGTCGGGAAAACGACTTTCGAACATGGGCGTGACCTCCGGTTCTTGCGATCCTCGTTGATCGCATTACCTTTGATCCTAACGACCTGAAGCTACCGCGCGATAACTGTCACTGTGAATTCGAGGGGCTGGATTCCACCCTGCTCGTTCTTCATGGTCACTTTGGTGCTGCCCTGGGCAAGCGCCGTAACGCCGGGGTTGAATTCAGCGCTGCCCGACTTGTCGCCCGGCACGAACTCTGCCACCTTCGGATCCGTCACCTCACCGGTGTAACTATCAACCGCAAGCGATTCGGTGTTGATGTTCAGTACTTGCCCGACGACAAGCTCGACGTCGGCCCCTTGCAACTCGTTGACGCTCATAGTCACGGGCGCTATCACGTCGCCGCCTATGGGCGCTTCGGTTGACGAACCACCGGTCGCGGGGGTTTCATTCGAGGATCCGCTACAGGCCGAGAGCGTGGTCGCAAGCATGGCGGCGGCGGCAAGCGCAATCCATTTCTTGTGTGTCATGAGTTCAGTTTCGCACGAAGTTCCTGAACACCGGACGGGAATTTTTCGAGGGGATCGCTCTCAAGTTTCGACGGTTATGTCTACTCGCTTACGTTGCGCTTTGCCCGCCACTCACGGACGGCCTTCACGAGCTCGATCAGAATGGGAATGCCCGGGATGAGCACCAGCACGCTAATGAAGACTTCACTGTACTTCTGCACAAACGGGATCTGCCCGAGAAAGTACCCGAGTAGGGTTACGCCAACTGCCCACAGCAGTGCGCCGATCAGGTTGTAGGTGAGGAAGTGGCGGCGACTCATGTTGCCCACACCCGCAGCGGCAGGCACAAAAGCCCGGAAGACCGGCAGGAAGCGAGCAATGATGATTGCCTTCGGGCCATGCTTTTCAAAGAACTGGTGGGTGCGCTCGATGTTTTCGGGGTTGAAGAACCGGCTCTTTTCACGCTTGAAGACCGCCGGGCCGAGCCTCCGACCGATCGTGAATCCGAGTTGGTCTCCGGCCACTGCGGCCATAAACAGCAGTAAGCAAGTGATCCAAAGGGGAACATCTATGATCCCGGTGGCGGTGAACAGGCCGACAGTAAATAAGAGCGAATCGCCAGGAAGGAAGGCAAGCACCAGCACGCCGGTTTCGAGAAAAACGAAGGCGATAGCGAGGATCAAGGCTGCCCACCCGCCGACTTTCAGCAGCGTCTCGGGGTCCAACCAGTCGATCCCGAGCAAGGCTGGAACCGTGATTGACGTCAAGGTATCGATAATCGCAAGCACCAGAGAAGTCTAACCGCCCAAAGCTGACGGTGCGGGGGGCCGCCCGTCGCCCCGATGCCGTCTTGCCTCACGTCAATAGGTCCGGATGAGGTTTGTGGGTGCCTCACCTAAAATGTCCGGATGAGGTGACCGGGCTCACGCTGCCGGCCGTGCTGCTTGAGTGCGTGCCGCAGCAAGGTTGATGAGCTGCTGTTGGATCTTGTTGATCCGGCGAGTAATCAATGCTGGGTTCAGTTTCTCATGCTCCGCCGCCAGCTTCTGGGTGGCCCGCTCATCAAGCACGTTCGCGGCCAGAAGCCGCGCATACGGGGTCCGCGGATTATCGTAGACCCGCTGCTTCCGGCCGGCGGGTGTGTGCTTCCAACCGACCGCTTTCACACAGGGCAATAGATGGTTCTTGCGTTGCATCACGAGTCCCCATAACTCGTTCAGGAGCCGCATCTCGTGCTCACCCTCATACCGGTACCGGAATGCATGTTTGCGCACCCAGTCCCCGTTACGTTGCTCAACATGTGCGTTGTCGTTGCTCTCGTACGGGCGCCCCCGCGTGACCTCGAGCTTATGCGTTTCGCACCAAGCGAGTACTGCCCAGTTGAGGAACTCGGACCCGTTATCAAAATCAACCGAGGTCACACGTGTAGGGGCGTGTGTGCGCACCCATTCCAAGCCCGGATGCACGTTCGCGAACGCCTTGTTCTTCACCGTTCGGAGTATCGTCCACCCATACTTCGGGTTCGTTGCAGTGAGCGTCCACAAATGCTCACCCTTGAGGGTGTGGCCGCAATGGGCGACGGTGTCGAGCTCATAGAACCCCGGATCGTTGGGGGTGCCATCCATCGCCGTTCTGATGGGGATCTGGGAGCGGAGGATATGTGACGGTTTCGTGCCCGACAGTGCGACTGGAAGTTGGGCATCTTTGTAGGGTTTCAGGTAGCGATCAATCGTTGCCGCGCTCATCGAATACACCTCATCAAGCACCTCGGGGGTGATCCGATTCTGCACGTTCCCAAGCTCGTTAAATCGTACGAGGCGTGCGAGTGTGTCGTCCATGATGGCGGCGAGATATTTCCCGGACGGGGCCCCGGAGAGCCGCCACACCTCCTGGAGCACAAGAAGTGCATCGTACGAGTATTTCCTCGGCCGGGGTCTGCGTTTCTGCTGGGACACCGCACCGGTTCGGGCGAGGGCCTGGCGGATCGCACGGCGGGCATGGTCGCGTGTCCACCCGGTCGTCTCGACCAACCCATCCAGCAGACGAGTCTTCTCGATCTTGTCGGCGTGTTGGTAGGCGCGGGCATACTTCTTCGTAATATCGCGGCGTGTAGCCATCTCTAATTCCCTGCTCACTCAGTCAGGTAACCTGATATTTCACGCGGACATAAGTATGTGAGGCAAGCGTGAGAGTTCCCGGACCTTTTAGATGAGTCTCGTCGGATGCTAGGCGCCAGAGCAGCCGCCCACTAATGTTGAGTGAGGAGACGAGAAGGGGGCTCGGTGGCGGCAGAAGAGGCACCAGTTGCGCACAAGCGCGGACTTGGAGATGCCCGATCCCGCGCCGTGTGGCGCTGGCAACTCATCCTTGCAATCTCAGTTATCGCTATCGCAGGTGTCACAGCGCTACTCACTCCGAAAGTCCTTGTTGACTGGCGCTTTTTGAGCGGCTTCTTGATCGTACTCATCGTGACGATTCTCGCGCTCGGCATTCAGTGGGCGAATGTTCGCGGCCCAACGATTATCTGGGTCGTAGTAATCGACATTTTTGCCGTCTTTCTGCTGAGCTCAGGCTCAGCTGGACTCATTGCCTTTCTCTGGGTTTTTCCGGTGACCTGGATCGCAACCTACTATTCGACAGTTGTGGTCATCGGTGCGCTCTCGTTCATCAGCTTCCTGATGATGACGCAACTCGCGTTCAATAAGTTCGAGGCCGACGAAACGATCAACTTCATTATGATCATGATCGCCCTCGGTTTCATCGCCACGACTATCAGGGCAGGCGTGCATCGGAATGCCTCGGTCAAGCGGCTGCTGAGAGCCCAAGCTCAGCGCATTGAGAGGACGCTGCATCGCGTGACCGATCAGCGGGAACGAAAACAGCGACTGCTCGACTCACTGGATATTGGGGTTGCACGAGTTGGCCCAGACGGTTCGCTTCAGCTTGCAAACAAACGGTTTCAAGGGCTCTTTTCGTTTGAGGAGGCCAGCAAATCAGGCCTAGCGCGCGCAGTCGAATACCGAACTCGACGCGGCACACCCACCCCGCCCGCAGAGACCATCGTCATGCGGGCCGCTCGCGGAGAGTTATTGTCAAACCAGCTGATCTGGCTATTCGATATCAAAGGCAAGTGGCGCGCACTACGCGCCACCACACGTGTCATAGAAAATGGCGAATTCAAAGACGACGGCCTGCTACTAATTGTTGACGAAGTTACTGAACGGGTAGACCCGCAGGCAAGCCACGGCGCCACAATGCGCATGATCTCACACGAACTGCGAAACCCTCTGACCGCTGTACTCGGCCATGTCGATTTGCTGCTGGAACGACCCGACATACCCGAGCCCGCACGCAAACAAGCGGAGGTAATCGAGCGAGCAGGCGAGCGAATGCAAGCGCTGATTGACCAAGCGCTCTCATCCGCCAGTCCCGCCAAAGAGGAAGGCGACATAGAATTCGACCTCGCCGAGACCGCACATGCAGCGATCGAAGCGTTCACCCCCACTGCTGAGAACCATAAGATCCACTTACACGCCAGAATGGCCGAAAACTTCATCGTCACCGGTGATGTATTCCGAATCCGCCAAGTGATCGACAATGTTCTGAGCAACGCCATCAAGTACAGCGAACGCGGGGGAATTGTAAATATTCGCGGGTATCACGATGGTGGCAATCAGGTAGTCATTGAGGTGGCAGACACCGGAATTGGCATTTCTGACGGGGATCTTGCGCACATCTTTGAACCAGACTTTCGCGCACCAAATGCGCGCGCGAGCGGAATTCCGGGAACCGGCCTGGGCATGAGCATCTCCCGTGACATCGCTGTTCAATGCGGCGGATCCCTCGAAGTGAAAAGCAGATTGGGAAAAGGAACAACAGTGAAGATTGCGTTACCTGCCGAGGGAATAAGAGCGAAATCATGATCATTCATACTCCTCTCGTAATCTCTGCCGTCGCTGTAACGACCATCGCTACGATGGTCTTCGTCGGTCTGGGGCACCTCCCCAAACCCACCCGCGCGACCGCGATCTGGTCCGCTGCGTTCACCACAGCGATGGCGGGCTCTTTCATTTGGCTTGGCGGCGACTCAATCGCCTCGGTGCCACTTCGTGGGGTCGCCAATGGCCTCATCTTCGGTTCGATGCTCCTGGTATGGTCCGGAGTTCGCAGTTACCGCGGCATCTCCTCGAAGCTCGCAATCAGCATTCCCTTGATGTTACTGATGTCGCTCGCACTTTTTGCAGCCGCATTCACGGACTACTACGGCATCAGCTTTCGTGTGGTTACCGCTGTGATCGCTGTATTTGCGGCACTTTCGATTGTGGAGTTCCTGCGCCTCGGGTCTAACGTTGGTGATGAAATCACGCCGTTTATCGCAGTCGGCGCCCTCTACATCGTCTTCGCATTTATTTCTCTCATCGACGCCATCCTGGTCGCTTCTGGGGAGAGATCCAGCGTCGACGGATTGAGCTTCATACGCGGCATCAACATGGTCGGCGTGAATGTCATGGTCTTATGCACGCTGGTGACGGTACTCTTGTTAGCAACCAGAGACGAGACGATCCGCACCAGTGCGTCGCATGACGTCTTTGAGAGTGTCGCGGGCGACCGATTGCACCGGGCCAAAACAAGCTGCGACCCGTGGTGGTCTTTTCTCGACATTCGGCTCGATGACCCCGATGATATTCGTGTTGCTTCGAGCACAGCGATGTTTAACGATGTGTGCGAGCGGTTCTATCAAGAGGTCTATGTGGCGTTACCCGCCGATGCAGACATTCATCGGATGAGCCCCACCCGGGTTGTCGCCCTTGTACCTCGCGCACAGGGTGGCATGCGAGAGATTCTCAAGGGGCTCTTGCAACACATATCAGCGGCAGAAACCAACGAGGCCATTCCGGTTCGCGTATCGGCAAGCATCGGATGGGCACACGCACCCACCGCTAACTATAATTTTGACGACCTCCTCAAGATCACAGCGGATGCGGCAAGAGCCGCACAAGCTGCCGGAGGCGGTCGATGGGAGCGCGTGCATGGCGACAGTTGAAAAGCGGAGGCGCCCGTATTTCAAAGGAGACTTCCTGTCAAAAAGGCGAGGCCTTATTGCGGCCCTCATTCTCGTAGCACTTGCCATCAGTCTGGTGCTTGTCGGTTTTGGAATCCACCTCGCACGCTCCGTGTTCTTTCAGGTCACTTCTCAACCACCGCAGGTCGGCACCACCTTCCTAGCACCCGCAGAATCAAAGGCACAGCACGCCATCGATGCAGGGGTACCCATGGACGATGCCGAGCGGGCAGCCACCGAATTTCTCGCAACCCAACCAACCGCATATTGGTTGACGCCAGAGCAAGACCCTCCAGGCACCGCCGGGGGAACAATAAATAGTATGGTGGCCCAGGCACGTGAGCAGGGCGTGTCCCTCTCGGTTGTTATCTATGGCCTGTCCGAACGAGACTGTGGCAATCACTCTGCCGGCGGGTTACACCCAGAGGATTACCTCCCCTGGGTGCAAGAGATTTCGGCGGCATTGAAGCTTGCTCCCGACCTACAGAAGGTCGTGATCCTCGAACCAGATAGCTTGGCACTCGCCCCGGAATGCGGCAATCTCGATGACCGTGTGAACCAGCTTCGCTCAGCGGTAGAGGAACTCGCCGCTCCGGCAACCTGGATCTACCTCGATGGGGGCCACAGCAATTGGCTGCCCGCCGAACAAATGGCCGAACTCATCGACCTCGTTGGAGTCAACGATCGCATTCGTGGCTTCGCAACAAATGTTTCAAACTACCAGTCCAGCTATGACGAATTTGCGTATGCCACCGCGCTCTCAGCGCGACTGGGCGGGCTACACGCTGTCATTGATACGTCGCGGAACGGGGTGGCCACTGCCGGTTCCGACTGGTGCAACCCGGCTGGGCAGCGCATCGGCGCACCAGGCGGCACATACGGCGACAATGTAGTCGACACGAATATTTGGGTCAAGCCGCCTGGCGAAAGCGATGGGCCCTGCAATGGTGGCCCAGCGCCCGGGGCCTGGTGGCCAACCGCCGCGAAGGAACTTACGCAAGACGCACTGTAGGCGATTCTCAAATTTGATGCGACTTGGTTTGGAAGCTGTCACTGTAGTATGTGGGGTAATCGCTCATAAATTGCGACCGGTATACCAAATATTCAAACCGAAAGAAACAACTTGGCCGAAGACTTCACCACGCTGAAAACGGCAGTCGTCATTGAAGACGATCCCGATGTTCGGCATCTCCTCTCCGAGGTGCTTGAAGCTGCAGGCTTCTCAGTGGTCTCAGCGGGTAATGGTCTTGACGGTGTTCGGGCAGTCCTGCATTACCAACCACTCATCACCACGCTCGACGTCAATATGCCCGGAATTGATGGGTTCGAGGCCGCCCGTCGAATTCGCGCTGGTAGTGACACTTACATCATCATGCTGACGGCACTCGGCGAAGAAGCTGACGTAGTACTCGGTCTCGGGGCCGGGGCCGACGAGTACCTCAATAAGCCATTTCGCCCCCGTGAGCTCCGCGCTCGTATCGAGGCGATGCTCCGTCGACCGCGCTCGCAACAGACCGCCGTGCCTCGGCAAGAACAGGCTGGACCGTCTTTTCCTGCGGCACGCAACGGCTCGACGAACTCTCGTGACACAGGCTTTGATCCGGCAGTGTCAGAGGGGCAGCTTGTTGACGCTCCTCGATGGGCAGCAGCGGAAGACGCCTCCCCCAAGCAACCAACGTTCGCCCCGCACAGCACAGAGCTCGTTCCGGCCGAACAGTATCGCACCATTGAGACCGACGTGCTTGAATACGCGCCCCCCGGCGATGGATGGGCGATCCACCGCGATCTCTATTTGAACCCCGAGTCACGAGTCGTTCACATTATGAACACTGAAATTGACCTCACACGCACCGAATTCGATCTGTTGGCAGCGCTCATGGAATCTAAACGCCGGGTGCGCAGCAAGGCTGACCTGACGTTACTGCTTCGTGGCGAATCGTATGTGACAAGTTACTTCGTTGGCGATGCTGACAAACGCGCGATCGAGGCGCACATGACAAACCTTCGTCGCAAGCTCGGTGACAACCCGACTCAGCCACGGTACATCGAAACCGTACGCGGCGTGGGGTACCGGTTGACCACCGCAATCAGCAGTTAGCCAGAAACTCCGTAGCTACCAACATATGGGTAGACGGGCTATACGGTGTATCCCTGGTGCCGACGCAACAGTTTGAAGAGCATCAGTACGGTCTGGAACACCGTCACGATACCCACAATCGGCCAGCCGATCCAGAGAATAGTTGACTGAGTCACGGGCCCGAGCAACCCCCACACCACGACTAGCGCCGCGATCACGACGATAAGCAGTATCAAAGGTATCCAGTGGCTGCTGCCGCTACCGCGCTCCGCCTGTGCTTGCTTAGCCCAGTTGTCGACTTTCTTACGCGAAAGAAACCGAAACCAAGAACGAATAAAGTGGCTCAGCCGAATCCACATGAAAATCTCGGCTGGAAACACGAGCGCCGCAAAGAGCACATCGCTCGTATGACGGTTCTTCATGGTCGCGGCAATGCGTAAGTTAAGCAGTACAGCAACGACGGGTGGAATCAGCCACCAGGCCGAGAACACGAACGCATTGATAGAGAGTGAACCGGCGAGCAGGGTGACAAATGCGAGGCGAACGAAGAGGTTCGTGAGCATGCCAAAGTTCTCGAACCACCGCTGGCGCAGATTCGGATGGAATGGCTGGCCTTTCGTGTCACCGCGCTGCCCCGGCCACATGAGCTCAATCGCGCCAAACGTCCACTTCACCTGCTGTGCGTCATAGGCGCGCAACGTAGTCATTCCACCGACAGTTGCGCGAGCATACGGGCTAATCTTGGTGAGATACTTCGCACTCTTGATCTGCAAGGAGAGCAGAGAGTCTTCAACCTCGCTGTCGCGCACCCAAGGTGTCATCTGGTGGTTCTCCGACATAACGGCGCGCAGAGCACTCGTGGAGAAGATCGAGAACTGCCCACCGAGCACGGCCATGTTGCGCCCTCGAAGAAGGTTTTGCAGGTTGAAGGCGGCGAACTGTGTACGCTGACCAGAAATCAGAAAGCGTGGGATCGTGCCTTGGATCGGATCGATATCAATCGTGTAGATTGCAGATATTCCGCCGATTCTCGTGTCAGAGACGGCTTCCGTTTCAAGGTATTCGACGGCGCGCTCATCGGCGATGGTGTCACCATCAACACCGAGTAAAAAATCGTACCCTTCGACAAGTGCATACCCGTAATTCAGTGCGCCTACTTTCTTGTCCGGGTTCTTGCCAATGTCATGCACAAAGACCTCAGTGAACTGCTCACCAAGACTCGTCATGATCGTATGCGGGCCAGCAAATTCCGAAGCCCTCCCGACTGTGCCGTCGGTACAGTTGTTGACCACTACGTGGATTACGTCGGGCACGCGCGTCTGTGACAGTAGAGACTCGAGCACATCGGCGATGGAATCTTCCTCGTTGTAAGCTGGAATCACACAGCCGATAGTGGATCGGTGCATCGACGAGTTTTCCAGAACCGCCTGAATATCATCGATATAGGTGGAGGGCCGCGCCTGATCGGCGTCTTCGTGGAGGTGTTGCGATTCGCGCGAATCGCCCTGATGAATGTTTGAGAGTTCCATGCTGTGCTCGCCTAGCCGTCAGCGGGGTAGATTGCGATCGGCAAGACCTGGTAGACCATCTGCTGCTGGAAAGAGTTATCATCGCTCGCCTGCCCTTCGACCGTGACAGTCATGGCGAACTGCAGAGTCACGCCATAGGTATCATCTGGCAGCTGGTTTATAGTCAGCTTCGGCACAAGCAGGCCACCCTGGTAACTGTTCAACAACAGACCCCGGTCGGAGCGCAATGTATCTGTCGGCACGAGCGTACGCGGATCGGCGCTGAACTGGAACGGTGCCGACGATTGCAGCGACGTCTGTGACGTCTGTGACGTGATCGAGATCTGCGAAATATACACGCGCCGCTTCTGTGCCAGCACAGCCTTTTCATCGACACGATGGTCATAAACATTCACCGCAAACCCAAAGCTCTTCTCACCTTGAGGGTGCCATTCCATGGTCCGTTTCGGGTCTGCAGCCCAGACATCAAGACGTAGCTCGAGATCCTCAGCAACATCGCTCGAGAGCGAAACGGAGCCGTCACGAGTGAACATCGAGTCAAATAGGATCGTCTCGGCTTCCTGATCACTAGGTGCTGGTTTCTCCGTAGGGGTCACGTGATTGACGTCACCCTGGAGGTTGTTAAAGGCCTCAAACATTGGGGCGCACCCAGTGAGAGACACGGTGCCCACTGCGAGCATGAGCACGGCCGCGGTGCGGCGAATGTTGTGAGAACGCATAACGAGGTACCTTCAGGTTGTGAGGCGTGTTGGCCAAACCCAAGCATACGAACGGCAGTACGCCTCGTCACCTGATCTTTGCCAAACCTCAGCAGACCTCAACCTTGCAGCCCGTTCTTCAGTGAAACTTGGGCAATTCTTGCGCTTGCGTTGAGCCTACTTTTCCTTCTTAGGGGGCGCAGCAATGGCCACCCTGAGAGTATCGGTTGCTGTCTGCTTCGCATACTCGCTCGAGGTCGGGGTGGTTTGCACCAAGAAATCGTAGGTAAATTGCAGCGTCACGTAGGTAGATTCATCAGGAACTGGGCCGACGTTAAAGGTCTGCGAATAGCTGTATGGGCTCAGCACCAGGTAGCCGGGGCTCACCGCAGACACGTCTGTTTGGGCCTCGAGAGGGCCGAAGGTTTCGGTGTCATTTGAGGGAATCGCAAGCATAGTGGCGCGCTGCAGGTACACCTTCTGACCGTCGTCAGGCGTAACGGTCGTGACCATTGAAATGCTTACCGGCTTCACGGCCCCGGGCAACCAACGGTCCATTGAAAGATCCGACGAGTAGTCGACTACGGCTGCGACTGCGCCGGCCTGAAGCTCGCGCTGTGTGCTACCGCTCGAGAGATCATTGGGAACGGGAGGCGGCAAGGCCTCAACGACGTCTTTCGTAGCGTCAGGCTTACTCGCATCTTCCCATGGTGCTGGGCCGCACCCGACCATGGATACTGCGATCGAAGCTGTGCACAGTACGACAGCGAATTGACGCAAGAACTTCATTTGCATTGCGCCTCTTCTGCTACGAACCTGCCAACTTTGAGCATACTATACACGCTCCCTCAGCCCCTCTTCAGGGCGACTGGCGGGGTACCCATTTGCAGCAGTTAAGCGGCACACTAGGGCTCTTTTCCTGGGGGTCGTTTGGGCAAGTGGCACTTATGAGACTGACGCCGGGCCGGCATTGTCTCTCAGGCGCTCGGTGCCGTGAATATTTCACGCGTTAATGTTCAAAAATTACGGGCACCTGCCTGGAAACATAGATGTTCCGATAGAATTGCTCTACAGCAAATCTGGGCTACTCCCCGCGAGGTCAAAGTGGCTGCTCAGTAATTCACCACACTTGACAGAAACGTTCCCTAAGACTTCCACTCTTCGCACGCGACCACGCCAGCTCTCCCAGAAAGGCGCCCCGATTGCAGCTCCCAGCAGAACAAGTGGCTTCTTCGGTTGAAGCCGCGCATGCTATATTCTCAGTGGAAGCCGCGTGACACTGCCTGCCAGACCGCAGCTCCTGGCTCGGCTAATGGAAGAGACGGAAACCCATGCCGGGCTTCAACGCCTCACTGTTTGCGTGGCCCCCACAGGTTATGGCAAGACCCGCACCATCGCACAATGGGGTGGGGACGGTAGCGATCGAGGGGATCGTGTCCGGTGGGTTCATTGCACTCGAGGATCAGCAGAGACCTTCTGGCTAGACCCTGAGACACGAAGTCGCTTCAATTGATCACCAAGATTCAGCGTTCAGCGACAATCCACTCGACGACATCAATCAATTAACAGAGGCGCTCTCACAACCAGCCACCCTTGTGATTGATAACTACCACTTCGCATCGACCCCCGATGCTGACCTTGCACTCATGCAACTTGCATCAAGTTCAAACCACCTCACACTCGTCGTTATCGGCCGATCCGTCGGTCTGCTCGATTCTAACGCCGGCCAATGCACGCACTCGAATCCGCCTAATTGACGCTAGTGACCTCGCACTCACCATCGACGAAGCGAGCCAACTCGCCTCACGAATCTCGGCCTTCCACTCACGGAACGTTTCCGCGCAGCCTTTATACAAACAGAGGGCTGGCCTCTCGCAATCCGCGCAGCACTGAACCTAGGTTCCGATTCCACCTACCTAGGTACCTCAACCAGCGAAGGGGGGGCCCACCGCACAGGCATCCGCGACTTTCGATCCGGTAATGAACCTCAATACCTTTGCAGTGAATTACCTTGAGCTCACGAGCGCGCAGGCACGCAGGGTGATCCTCGCGACCGCACTTTAACTTGATGCGATAACCCCCGACCAGATCATGGAGGATCTCAACCTAGATCCGAATGAGACCAAGCAAGCTGTTCAAGAGCTAATCGAGTTTGGGCTGCTTACCGCCCATTATTCGGTCGGCGAAACAGAGTACCGCTGCCACCGGTCAGTTCGAGCACCGTTAGAAATTTTGGCGATCCTGCACCCGTCTGACCTTAAGAACGTCGAAAGGCGCTTCTCACCAGGGCCGGGCACAGCGGGTCACACTTGCTGCACCCTTCACCGCGTTCAAGATGTATTGCATTGCAGAGGATTTCGAAAATGCCGAAATCGTACTTGCACGCAACTTCACAACACTCACAGACGAAGTTGAATCTTGCGGACGGATACTACGTTCCATTCCGGAGGCCGTGCAAAGATCGCACCCCACCTTTACGGCCGCCCTACTATTTCTAGACACCCCAAGGCCGTCGGTAACGCCCTCATCGCTTGCTCAAATTACGAAACTCTGGCTCGAGAGCTTGCAGCAGCGCTTGCCCCAGCAAAGCCCAGCGGAATCCGACCCGATCTATCTGCCGCTACTTTGCCAAGCAATGGTAGCCACTCGTGTTACTGGCCAGATCAACGCTTCAGTAGCGTTCATGTGCACCTTGATAGTCAGATAACCCAGCACCACGGCAGCTCCGAACTACAGATCACCCCACACTTCTATCCCCATCCGCAGAACCATCACTCCGCGGTTCGATTCCCACGTACTACCGCGAGGGTGCGGCGACCGCACTTGCCGCTGGTGACTTTCCACAAGCTCGACGATTCCTGGAGAACCTCCGTAGGCACTCTGAACAACGCGCCCTGGCGACCTGGGTGGAGGCGCTGTCGCCTCAGCTTCCATCGCCTCCGAAGCACAAGCAGGCAACAGATGGATTCTGGCGGCTCTCAGTGAACTCGCTTTTACGGAGATGCTTGACGGCGACATGCGGCGTTGCGCAGAACTCATCGCAGAGATCGATGCATCAGCCGCGCAGTCGGGCGAAATCGCTCCCGGCATTTCATGGGTCGGCGCAGAAATCGCTCGCGCGCACCTCTCATACGAACAGCTCGATCAGTCTCTGCTAGAGCAAGCGATCACACGGATTACTCCCATCAAGGATCGGATCGAACAGTGGCCACTGCTGCTGCTCGCTGAAGCTGCATCTGTGCGGAGCGAACGAGGAACAGAGTGGGCGCTTGCCCATTTTCAGGCCGGCATTTCCCACATCAGTGCGAACGCTCCGATCCAGCCCCAGAACAAGTGGTTCGAGTCCCTCATCACTTTTCAATCCATGCTCTGCACGGTGACCGGAAACCTCACCGAGGCAAAGCGGCTACTTGATTCCTGTACCAACGAGACCTCGGAGCTTCGTCTTGAACGGGCCCGTCTCTCGCTCTTCGCTGGAGATGATGTTAATGCAGTGCTCATCACCCGCAGCATTGGCGACCCCGAGGTTACGAAGAGACAGCGTACCGACCGCTGTCTTATCGGTGCGACCGCAGCTTGGAGCTGTGGTCGCACCGAAGACGCGTTCGCGGCGCTGTCGCACGCCGACGAGGATCTCAAGGCATACAGCTTGCCGTCAATGCTACAAAACGTCCCATACGGCCTTCGCAAAGAGGTGACCGACGCTGCGCGTGAAGCTGGGGTGTGCGACCTCACCGAACTCGTGGGTGCGGTGCCCGAGAAAGCACGAAGTATTCGCTACGAACAACTCACGGAGATGGAGACGCAGGCGCTGATTGCAATCTCGCAGCACCGCAACACCAATCAGGCAGCTGCGGCCTTATTCGTCACCGCAGGAACAGTGAAAAAGCACCTCGCGTCGGTCTATCGAAAGCTTCAAGTGAACGGGCGTGACGAAGCGATCCTACAAGCCGGGCGCATGGGGCTGTTAGCCTAACAAGTCGCACGAACGCTACGCGTTTACCGTCCGCTCGTACCTGGCTACGCCAGGTGTCTCGGCAGTAGCCTCGACGGCGGAGTGCTAACGAACGCTACGCGCTCGCTTCGCGCTCGTACCTGGCAAAGCCAGGTGTCTCGGCGGTAGCCGAGACGGCCGAGTGGCCGATAAACGCTACGCGTTTACCGTCCGCTCGGCCATTTCAACAACGTTCTTGAGGAGGAGAGCGCGAGTCATCGGGCCGACCCCACCGGGGTTCGGCGACACCCAACCGGCAACCTCTGCCACCGCAGGATCAACGTCGCCAACGACACGGCTCTTACCCGTCTCGGGGTCAGTCTTACGTGACACACCCACGTCAAGCACAATCGCACCGGGCTTCACGTCTTCGGCCCGAACGATGCCCTCGACCCCCGCGGCTGCGACGATCATGTCGGCGCGACGCAGTTCGGCGCCGAGATCCTCGGTACCCGTGTGGGTCAAGGTGACCGTTGCGTTGTACTCGCGGCGCGTGAGCAGCGGCCCGATCGGCCGGCCCACAGTCACCCCTCGGCCAACTACAACTACATGCTTGCCTGCCCACGAGAGGCCGTTGCGCTCAACCAGTTCGATAACACCCCGTGGCGTGCACGGCAGCGGCGAAGTGATCTCAGTGTTCGCGTTGAGTACCAAACGCCCAAGGTTCGTTGGGTGCAGCCCGTCGGCATCCTTCGCAGGATCCATGCGCTCAAGAACACGGTTCGTATCGATGTGCTTCGGCAGCGGCAGCTGCACGATGTACCCCGTGCAGGCGTCGTCTGCGTTGAGCTCTTCGAGTACCGCCTCTAACTCTTCCTGAGTGACAGTCTCGGGGAGCTCGCGCTTAATCGATGAGATCCCGACCTCGGCGCAGTCGCGGTGCTTGCCCGAGACGTACCACTGCGAACCTGGGTCGGCGCCAACAAGCACCGTCGCAAGACCGGGAACCACCCCGCGGGCGGCGAGAGCCGTCACCCGCTCGGTGAGTTCGGCCTTGATTGCGGCAGCCGCCGCCGTTCCGTCGAGCTTCTGAGCTACCACTGCTCGAGGCCCGGGTAGAGCGGGAAGCCATCGGCAAGCTTTGTCACGCGGGCGCGCAGTGCGTCGAGATCGGCGCCACCCTGCAGCGTGAGCGCGATGATGTCTGACACCTCTGCGAACTCGACATCGCCGAAGCCGCGAGTTGCGAGCGCGGGCGTACCGATACGGAGGCCGCTGGTGACCATCGGTGGGCGAGGATCGAACGGCACCGAGTTGCGGTTGACCGTGATGCCAACCTCGTGCAGTGCGTCTTCGGCCTGCTGGCCATCCATTTCGCTGTTGCGCAGATCGGCGAGCACCAGGTGCACGTCGGTGCCGCCGGTGAGCACGTCAACGCCAGCGGCCTTCGATGCGTCGCTGGTGAGCGCTGCTGCGAGCAGCTTTGCGCCCGAGAGGGTGCGCACTTGGCGATCCTTGAAGTCATCGGTTGCCGCGAGCATGAAGGCGGTCGCCTTCGCAGCGATCACGTGCATGAGCGGGCCGCCCTGCTGACCGGGGAACACGTTGGAGTTCAGACGCTTGTGCATCTCGAGATCGTTGGTCAGGATAAAGCCCGAGCGGGGGCCGCCAATGGTCTTGTGCACGGTCGATGAGACGACGTGCGCGTGCGGCACCGGGTTCGGGTGCAGGCCAGCTGCCACGAGACCAGCGAAGTGAGCCATGTCGACCCAGAGGGTTGCGCCCACCTCGTCGGCGATCGCGCGGAACGCAGCGAAGTCGAGTGTACGGGGGTAGGCGGACCAACCAGCAATGATGACCTTGGGCTTGTGTTCAATCGCCTTCGCGCGCACCACGTCCATGTCAACAAGCATGGTTTCGGGGTCAACTCCGTACGAAACGACGTTGTACAGCTTGCCCGAGAAGTTCAGCTTCATGCCGTGGGTCAGGTGCCCACCGTGAGCGAGCTCGAGGCCAAGAATGGTGTCGCCGGGCTCTGCGATCGCGCTGAGCACCGCGGCGTTTGCCGATGCGCCCGAATGGGGCTGCACGTTTGCGTATGCCGCGCCGAAGAGTGACTTCGCACGCTCGCGGGCGAGATCCTCGGCGATATCAACGAATTCGCAACCACCGTAGTAGCGGCGACCGGGGTATCCCTCGGCGTACTTGTTGGTGAGCACCGAGCCCTGCGCTTCGAGCACTGCGCGCGGAACAAAGTTCTCACTCGCGATCATCTCAAGCGTGGTGCGCTGGCGGTTGAGCTCTTTGGCGAGTACCTCGGCGATCTCGGGGTCAACGACCTCAAGCGGCTGGTTGAAGAATTCAGGCTGGTTCGACATGTGCGTCTCCCTTGTGTGATGTTTCCAGGATCTGCGGCCCAGGCGAGCGACCTTATCTGTGCGCGGCAACGAATTGTTGCGCACGATGTCGTTCCCCGGTGGTCATCCACCTTTACGCCAGTCACGACGTAAAAACTCTATCAAGGATGCGCGGCGCGTAAAACAGAATCTGCTGAATTGAAGGCAAGCAGCCCCATTTCATGCCCGGTCCTCACGTTTGCTTCGTCGAGCGCGGCTGCTCTCATCGAGCGCGGCTGTTTCCCACCCCATAATTTGGCCGCGCTCGATGATAATAGCCGCGCTCGGTGGGCAGTGAAGGCGGCGAGCAGAGATCGGATACCCTATCTAGGTGACTACAGCGACCAGTGCGACCATCACCCCGACCCAGTGGGTGCTCACTCTTTCCTGCATCGACGGCCCCGGCATCGTGCACTCCATCAGCGGCGCGGTCGTTGCCGCGGGTGGCAACATCGAAGAGAGCCAGCAGTTCGCAAGCCACGACACCGGTCGTTTCTTCATGCGGCTCCAGGTAAGCGCCATTTCGCAGCCAGAAACTTTCGAGGATCGCTTCGTCGCCACCCTCGCCCCGGTAACTGAGCGCTACAACATGACCTGGCGTCTCGACACGGTCGGTCGGCCAGTTCGTACCCTGGTGCTCGCAAGCACCGCAACGCACTGTGTCAACGACCTGCTGTACCGTCAGCGCGGCGGGCAGCTTCCCATCGAGGTGCCGCTGATCCTCTCAAATCACGAGACGGTGCGCGACATCGCCGACTTCTACGGAGTTCCGTTCGAGCACCGTTCGATCACGAACCCCGAAGACCGGGCTGCGTTCGAGCGCCGCGTGCTCGAGGTCGTCGAGGCCGAGCACATCGAGCTCGTCGTGCTCGCCCGCTACATGCAAATCTTGTCGCCCGAGCTGTGCGAGGCACTCGCGGGTAGGGCGATCAACATTCACCACTCGTTTCTGCCCGGCTTCAAGGGCGCAAACCCCTACCGCCAGGCGCACGGCCGCGGCGTGAAGCTGATCGGCGCGACCGCCCACTTCGTAACGACCGATCTTGACGAGGGGCCGATCCTCGAGCAAGACGTGGTGCGGGTCGATCACTCTTACTCACCCACCGAGCTGATGCAGCTGGGCCAGGATGAGGAGGCCCGGGTGCTTCGCCGAGCCGTCGGCTGGTTCGCTGAGAACCGGGTGCTGCTAGACGGGGATCGCACGATTATCTTCCGCTAATCGAGGATCGCGACACCGCCCGTCTCGCCCCTCATTTTGCCGCAATGCGACGGGAGAGGCGGGGCGGGCGGTTTCGTGTTCGCCTGACTTAGGCCCGCCGCTCGTGCACGATACGACCGTCAACGACGGTCATTACGATCGGCAGTGTGGGCAGTTCATCGGCAGTCGCCTCGACCGGGTCTGATGCCCAGACCGTGAGGTCTGCGTCTGCGCCGACGGCAAGCCTGCCACGCTCTTCGTGTCCGCGGGCGAGGGCCGGCCAGAGGGTGTAGGCAAGCAGCGCCTCCTCTCCGGTGAGTTGCTGCTCTGGCTCGAAGACGTGTGCTGAGCTGTCACCAGGGGTGTGTCGCCCACGCGCCCACGCCATGCCGAGTCGCGGATCGAATTGCGCAACTGGCCAGTCCGAGCCGAGCACCACCCGTGCTCCGGTGTTCAGCGTGTCGCGCACACGGTAACCGGTCGCTGCGCGCTCCTCTCCGAGGCGAATCGTCCAGTTGTCGCTGCCCTCTGCGTCGCGCCACTGCATGTGCAGTGGCTGCATCGACGCGGTGACTCCGCTGCCACGGAGCGCTTCAACGTCTGAATCGGCGAGCACCTCAAGATGCTCAATCGAGTGGAAGGGCAGGCCCGCGCGCTCTGGCAGCGCGGCGTACACCTCAAGCACCCGGCTCACCGCGTAGTCACCAACCGCGTGGGTTGCGATCAGCATTCCGGCGTCGTGGTACGAACGAACGACGTGCTCGAAGCGCTCCCACGATGGCCAGAATGCCACACGCCCGTCACCCCTCGTGTCGGCCTCATGCAGCCAAGCAGTGCCTGTGTCGATCACGCCGTCGCTAAAGAGCTTGATCGCTCCTGTTTGCCAGAGCTTGCCCCGGCGATCCTTGCCAGCGATCACGCGTTTGATGTCTTCATCGGTGTCGCCAACCCCGTGCCAGTGGTGCACGGTGACTCGGTGATCCAGCTCACCGCGTTGATCAAGCTCCGCAAGCAGTTCGGCTGTCACCTCGTTGCCATCCATGATGGCGCCGCCCGTGAGGCCGGTCGAGGCGAGTTGCCGGAACATGTCGCGCAAGGCATCTCGCTGAGCTTCATGGCTCGCCTTCGGCGCTGCGGCGAAGAGCAGTTGGTAGGCGCTCGGCTCGCGAAGTTCACCGGTCGGCACACCCCGCTCATCGACGACAATCTCGCTGCTGTCGTCAAACTCTCGCGCGCTGTCGATGCCGGCTGCGGCGAGCGCGGGGGCAGTACCGAGCGCCGAGTGCAGGTCGTAGCAGATCAGTGCCACCGGGCGGCCCGGTGCGGCATCTTCAAGCAGCGAGCCGAGCATGCCACTGTGTGCGAATGGTTCGTATTCGAGGTTCCATCCGCGCAGCCATGCATCCTCCGGGAGCACCCTGTGCTCTGCTGCAATTGCTTCACGAATGCGCTCGATCGTGTCGAGCCCGCCGAGGTCGATTCCTGCGGTGACCTCGGCCGCCCAATTTGGGTGGGTGTGTGAGTCGAAGAGGCCCGGGGTGATCGTTGCGCCACTGAGATCGCGAACTTCAATGCCGGCTTCGTCTGCTGCTGCGCAGATCTCTTCGTCGTTGCCAATCCTTGAAATGCGCCCGTCAACGTAGAGCAGCGCGGTCGGCCGATCCTTAGCAGCCAGTTTGTCGAGATCGGTATTGGTGCGTAGCCGCGCGCCGATAAAGGCAAAGCCGGTGCGTTCGGGGGTCATGAGTCGCCTTTCAGTGCGTGGTAGGTGGTAGTTAGGCCCGCAAGCATTGCTTCGAGTCCGAGTTCGAATGCTGCGTCAGCGGGGCGAATGTCTTTGGTGGTTTCGGCCCTGGCGCGATAGGCGGCAACGAAAGCTGTGGATTCTTCGTCTTCGCCCGGATCCAGCATGTCGTCTGGCGCAACGTGGTCGAGGGCTGCGCCGAGGATGAAGCACTCAAGCGCCACGATCACATTGAGCACACGGTGCTCTGGCCAGCCTGCCTTGATCAGGCCGTTGCAGACCGCGTCGTACATTTGGCTGGTCCGTGATCGTGGCATCAATTGCGCGATCGCGAGCATTGCGATGGTTGGCGGGTGTGCCGCGAATGCGCTGCGATACGATCTGGCCCACTGGCGAATGGCGTCGTCCCACCCAAGGGTTTCAAATCCGCTGACATCGATGCGGTCGCTCACCAGTTCTCGGATACCGGCGATGATGTCGTCCTGGCCGCTGATGTGGTTGTACAGGGCCGATGGGCGAACGTCGAGCGCTCTCGCGATATCGCGCACACCTGCGCCCTGTTCGCCGCGCTCATCTAGCAGTTTGAGTGCGGTTTCAAGAATGAGTTCGCGACTGAGCACCGCCACTCGCGGCCTTCCGGATCTTCTTGCCTGCGCTGGCATGTCCCCCTCTTTCTCGTCCCGACCCTATCGCGAAGTGGGGGTTCCCCAATCTTGGCTTTTGTGTTTAGAATAACGAACAGTGTTCATTTTAGATATAGGTGACACGTCCGAGATTGGTAACGTCGCCAAGAAGTTGGAGCAGAGATGACTCTCACCGTGTGTTCAGGGGGCAGTGTCCTCGTGTCGAGCGGCGGTAGTGGCGCCCCGCAGCATTCGACCGCGATTGCATTTGCGCAGGGCAAAGTAGTCGCTCTTGGTGCAGACGCCTTGAAGCTCGCATCAAAAGCTGACGAAGTGATCGACCTCGCCGGCGGCACGCTCGCACCAGCCCCGGGTGACGGGCACGCGCACCCAGTGCTAGGCGCACTCGAATCGGTCGGCCCCCGGGTGCGTGACGCGAGCAACCTGCAGGGCATCCTCGACGCAGTGGCCGCGTGGAAGGCCGAGCACCCAGAGGCCGAGTGGATCGTTGGCGGGAGCTATAACGCAGTGTTTGCCCCTGGCGGCCTATTTGATGCGCGCTGGCTTGACGAAGTCACGGGAGACATCCCAACGATTCTGCGTGCTTGGGATTACCACACGGCATGGGTGAACACCGCTGCGCTCACGGCTGGTGGCATCAACACCAGCACCCCAGACCCCGACCTCGGTCGCATTGTGCGACGCGAAGACGGTTCACCGCTCGGCACTTTGCAGGAAGCGGCGGCGAACAACTTTCTCGCCGAGGTCGTCCCTCCGTTCGAACTCGAACAGCGCGTCGCGTCCCTTGAGCAGGCCACCCGCGAATACGCGGCTCTCGGCATGACCTGGGCGCAAGACGCATGGGTAGAACCAAGCGATGTCGAGCACTACCTGGTTGCAGCAGAACAGGGCCGCCTGCACACCAGAGTGAATCTCGCGCTGCGCGCCGACCCAGCAAGCTGGCGCGAGCAGCTGGCAAATTTTACCGAGATACGAAATCGTGTTCGTGGGTTCTCCGCTGCGCACTACGGGCCTCCGGAGAACGGGTTCAGCCGCCTCGGTGCCGAAACTATCAAGTTCTTTCTTGATGGCGTAATTGAGAATCACACGGCGGCACTCGGCAGACCCTACGCGGATCGCGCAGATGATTCCGGCCTGCCGAATTGGCAGAGCGATGAACTCGGCGCAGCGGTGAACGCTTTCGCTGAGCTTGGTTTCCAGCTGCACTTGCACGCGATCGGCGACGCGGCAAACACCGCAGCCCTCGACGCCCTGCAATCCGTGCGTGCTGCACTGCCCGAGAACGACACACAGCACGTCATCGCGCACGTCGCGATGCTCGCCCCTGGCGAAGCCGAACGTTTCGCCCAGATCGGCGTGATCGCAAACTTCGAGCCCTACTGGGCGCAGTGCGATGCCGTAATGCGCGATCTCACGATTCCGCATATTGGTCACGACCGCGAGAGCTGGCAGTACCTCATCGGCAGCGTGCTGCGCAGCGGTGCAGTCGTGAGCTTTGGCAGCGACTGGCCCGTGACCACGAAGGACTGGCGCCCGGCACTGTCAACTGCGATCACGCGGCACAGCCATCTCGAGCCCGAGGCAGTCGCTTGGCTTCCAGAGGAACGCATCAGCGCAGAGCAGGCCTACGGTGCCTACACGCGCGGCATCGCGCTCCAGGCCCAGGCGGCAGATCGAGGCACCCTTGAAATTGGCATGACCGCCGATGCGGTCTGGCTCAGTGCCAGCCCCCTCGAGGTCGCTGCAACAGACGTCCCGGCTATCAAGGTGCTTGGCACCTGGCTGGCCGGGGCACGCAGCTACTAACTTCAGCATTCCCGCACATTCAAAGGAGAACCGTGAGCACACAAACCGAGCCTCAACTGAAACGAACACTCGGCCTGGCAGGGCTGACCCTGTTCGGCCTCACCTACATGACGGCCATCACCGTCTTCACCACCTACGGTTTTGCCAACCTGGCGTCCGACGGACACCTGCCTGCGTCATACATCGCCGCGGCCGTCGCAATGATCTTTACGGCGCTCAGTTACGGCGCAATGGTGCGCAGGTACCCGGTCGCTGGCTCCGCCTACACCTACACCCAGCAGTCCTTTGGCGGCACGGTTGGTTTTCTGACCGGCTGGGCAATGCTGCTCGACTACCTCTTCATTCCGATGATCAACTTCATGGTAATCGGCACCTACATGCAGACTCGCTTCCCCGACATCCCGTGGCAGGTCTTCATGCTGGTCTCACTCGTTGGTGTCTTCGCGCTGAACGCTCTGGGCATCAAGCTGATCAACCGCGTGAACTTCGTGATTATCGCGATCTCGCTCATCATGGTCGTCATGTTCGTGGTGCTCTCACTGCAGAGCATGGGCAACGGGGAGGGTGCGTCAAGCGCGATCGAACCTTTCATGGGTGAACTCGGGCCAGTCTTCGCTGGCGCTGGCATTCTCGCGCTGTCCTTCCTCGGCTTCGACGCGATTTCGACACTCTCCGAAGAGGCAAAGAACGCTCGCCGCGACATTCCTCGAGCAATCGTGCTCGCTACCGTCTTCGGCGGCCTCATCTTTATCGTGGTGTCCTGGGTAGGCGCGATGGCTTACTCACCCGATTGGGGCAGCATGAGCGAGGCCGAACTCGACTCTGCTGGCGTTGGCGCCATGCTCGCCGTCGGTGGCGAGGCCTTTGCGAACTTCGGTGTCGCCGCATACGTTGCCGGCGCATTCGGTTCGGGCCTTACCGGGTCCACGAGCGTCTCTCGTATCCTCTACTCAATGGGTCGCGACGGCGTGCTGCCCAAGCCGTTCGCCCGCATCTGGACCCGCTATGGCACCCCGATCGTTGCTGCGGCCGTCGTTTCGGCGTTCGCCCTGCTCGGGCTCGTAATTCCGCTTTTGACCGTGTCAACCATGATCAGCTTCGGTGCACTCGCGGCGTTCTCGCTCGTGAACCTCTCGGTGATTCGCACGTACCTCTTCCCGAAGGGGGGCCGCACCCAGCCGGCAACCGCTGGCGAGTGGATCCGCTACGGCGTGCTCCCGTTCATCGGGTTCTGCCTGACCCTCTGGCTCTGGACAGCGCTCTCAGCGCAGACCTTCATGTACGGCGGTATTTGGCTGTTCTTCGGGGTACTCGTGCTCGCCTGGTCGACGAAGTTCTTCCGCCGCCCGGTGCCGAAGATGGATTTCACCGAAGGTGGCCCAACCACGCAATTTATTGATGCCATCGGCGAGGATCACCCGGCCGCTCGATAGCACCGCAAGATGGGTGGGGGTGAGGCTCAGTGCGCCTCACCCCCACCCATCTTTGCTAGCGCAGGTGCTCCACGTCAGCGGCGTGCACGACGAGCTGCCCCGTCGTTGGGCGGTCAACAATCAGGGCGCCACTTTCGTCGAGCCCCACCGCGCGACCGTCGACTAGCTCACCGCCGGGCAGGTGCACGCGCACCTCGGAACCGATCGTGAGGGAGTCACTCAGCACCCGAACGCGGGCGGACTCCGGGTTTGTGGTGGCAAGCTCTACCAGGCTCAAGATCTGGGTGGTTGCGGCCGCGAGCACGCGGTCAGAGAGCGCCTGGCCCAGCGGGTCCGTGAGCGTTTCGGCTCCCCCAATGTCGCCGCCACAGGAAAGCACCGAACCGGCCCGCTCCGTGGGCAGCTGCCAGTCCTCCAGCAGCAGGTTGATACCGAAGCCCACGATAACCTCGCCCGTCGGCAGCATTTCGCAGAGGATCCCGCAGAGCTTTGCCCCTGGTCTGCCCGCAATCGCGTCATCTTCGTCTCGCACGTGCACATCGTTCGGCCACTTCACGCCGACGCGCATCGGTTCGCGATCCTCACCCTGAAAAAAAGGTTGCAGCGCTCTCGAGATGGCCGAACCTGCGAGTAATGGCAGCCAGCTCATGCCGAGCCCACCCGTGCTGAAGCGCTCGCCCGGTCGAATCAGCAACGATGCGGCGAGCGACGTGCCCGGCGGGGGTTTCCCAGCCACGACCCATGCGACCGCGACCCTCGGTTTGATTCGCCGTGGCGATGAGCGTGCCGTGTGGCAGCTGGGCCGCGCTCGTATCGCTCACCTGTGCGGTGACCAGCTCGCGCAGTGCGCCGTTTGTCGAGGGCGATGAATCGAGCCATTGCACGCGGGCAAGGGCTTCTTCGGTGAGGGGCAGATACACGCTTTTACCCTATCCGAGCGGGAATCTGGGACCCAAGCAACCGGTCGCTTCATGAGTGAACCACACGAGTTTGGAGGGTTGCGTGAGCGAAACTCGCATTTCTTTGGTGGATGCCTACGACTAATGGCATTGACCCCGCGCTAGGCTGGCATTCGTGACCGCAGACACTGAAGCACACAACGCCCCGGCTCCGCAGGCTACCCCTGCCACGACCGCAGCGAAGATCGCCGACCACCGCCGCAAGTATCAGGAGGCCGTGGGTGACCGCGATGCCGCCGCTGCCGCCAAGCAGCACCCGCGCGGAAAGATGACTGCGCGCGAGCGCCTCACCACCCTGCTCGACCCCGGCAGCTTTGTCGAGTTCGACAAGTTCGTGAAGCATCGCACGGTTGGCTTCGGCATGGAGAACTCCCGGCCCTTCGGCGACGCTGTCGTCACTGGCGCTGGCACGATCCACGGCCGCCATGTGGTTGTCTTCTCGCAAGACTTCACCACGTTCGGCGGTTCGCTTGGCGAGGTTGCTGGCGAGAAGATCGTGAAGGCGATGGAGTTCGCGCTCAAGACGGGCGCCCCGCTGCTCGGCATCCTCGATTCCGGCGGCGCACGCATTCAAGAGGGCGTCGTTGCCCTCTCGAACTACGCAAAGATTTTTCGACTGAACACGATGTGCTCCGGTGTGATCCCGCAGATCTCGATTGTGATGGGCCCGTCGGCGGGCGGCGCGGTCTACTCGCCCGCGCTCACCGATTTCGTGATCATGGTCGACAAGACCAGCCACATGTTTGTCACCGGCCCCGACGTGATCAAGACGGTGACTGGCGAAGAGGTCGGCTTCGAAGAGCTCGGTGGCGCGCGCACCCACAATCAGATAAGCGGCGTATCCCACTACCTGGCGAACGACGAGATCGATGCGCTCGACTACGCGCGCACGCTCATCAGCTTCCTGCCAGACAACAATCTCGCCGAGTCTCCGATCTATGACAGTGACACCGCGCTCGAGATCACGGACTCCGATCGCCGCCTCAACAGCGTGATCCCGGACAGCCCGAACCAGCCCTACGACATGGTCACCATCATCGAGGCGATCCTCGACAGCGGGGACTTCTTCGAGGTGCAGCCGCTGTTCGCCCCGAACATGCTCATCGGTTTCGGTCGAGTTGAGGGCCGCACTGTCGGCATCATCGCAAACCAGCCAAAGCAGATGGCGGGCACGCTCAACATTGATGCGAGTGAGAAAGCTGCCCGCTTCGTGCGCTTCTGCGATGCGTTCTCGATTCCGATCCTGACCCTCGTCGACGTTCCCGGTTATCTGCCAGGCACCGAGCAAGAGTACAACGGCGTGATTCGTCGCGGCGCAAAGCTGCTCTACGCATACGCCGAGGCCACCGTGCCACTCGTCACGATCATCACGCGCAAGGCCTACGGCGGCGCGTACATCGTGATGGGGTCGAAGCAGATGGGTGCCGATTTCAACATCGCGTGGCCCACCGCTGAAATCGCAGTGATGGGTGGCGCAGGCGCAATCAACATCCTGTACCGCAAGGAGCTCGCAGCGGCGGCAGATCGCGGCGAAGACGTTGAAGCACTGCGCGCACAGCTCACTGCCAAGTACAACGCCGACGTCACCTCGCCCTTCCTTGCGGCAGAACGCGGCGAACTCGACAATGTGCTTGAGCCAGCCGGCACCCGCCTCGCCGTGATCAAGGCCCTGCGCGGCCTGCGCGGCAAGCGCACCGAGCAGCCCGCCAAGAAGCACGGCAACATTCCGCTTTAGGCCCCGGCCCGAAGCGCAACCACCTCAATTTGGGAGTCAGCGTGACCGATTCACCACGTTCCGGCAGGCACGCTGCCGAATCGAACGATGCCTTGCTCCCGCCAGACGCTGCGGCCCGAGACGCGGCCAAGCGCGAGGAGGCAGGGTTAGACGACGCCACGATTAGCAGCGAGGGGTTTCACTTCACTACGCGTGGGGTGAGCGATGAGGAACGGGCAGCGGTCATCGCCGTGCTCACCCAGATGCGTACCGAGGAAACCGAGCAGGTTCGTCGAGTCGAGCGGCGCGAGCACCAGCCGTGGGCGCGCTCACAGCGCGTTCAGCAGGCGTTTGAAGATCTCTTTATCGACGGCTAGCGAAACCCGGCCAGCCGCCGCCAGGCTGGCAGTCACTGCTGGTTAGGTGATCCTCTGCCCCGCTTGCTCAGCACCGCCCACTCTGCCCCGCGCAAACAGCAACGCTCAAACAGCAACGCTCGAACCGCGGCTCGAGAATCTGAAACTAGGGTAGAGCGTATGAGAGTGAGCGCGGATCAGGAAAGCAACAGTTGCTCGAGGGGCTCAAACGAGGGTTTCCGTCGCCGCACTCAGTACTCAGACTCCCGGCTCCCGGCAGCCAAGTACGCCATTCAGCGGTGCTCATGCTCTTCGGGGCCCTCGACAGTGTGCTCGCAAACGAGACCCCCCTCACAGGCGCGTCTTCGCTCACAAATACGGTCTCAAAGGATCCGCGCAGCACCCTCGACACCACCCAGCGGTCGTCCCCTCTCGGCCTTCCCGAGTCTCTGCAGATCGCACCAAGCTCGACTGGTGCTGCTCCTCCGTCGCGCAAACGGCCTCCGAAACCATGCGGGTCAGATCGCGTTTCCGGGCGGCGGAGTCGAACCCGACGACAGCGGTCGGGCCGCGACGGCCCTCAGAGAGGCCCAAGAAGAGACCGCCCTCGACCCAAACGGTGTCGACGTGCTCGGCCAACTTCCTGACGCCCACATCCCGGTGAGCAACTACCAGGTCACCCCCGTGATCGGCTGGTGGCGACTGCCCAGTGAGGTGGCCGCTGATACGCAGGAATCAGTTGAGGTCTTTCGCGTGCCTGTCGCCGAGCTTGTCGACCCGGCAGCGCGCGGCACTTCGCAACTCAGGTTTCGGGGTCGCACCGTGCGTGGTCCGGCGTTTCGGCTCGGGCCACAGTTTGGTGGGCACATCGTTTGGGGATTCACCGCCATAATGCTCGCCAGTATTTTCGATGGGGTGAACTGGACTCAGCCGTGGGATGAAGCACGCCTCTTCGAGGTCACTCGCTAAAGCTCCGTTTGAGGATCGCCGGCCACCTAGCGGCCTACGTCCAGAACGTACCCTGCCGGTTTGCAGATTCTTTTTCCTGCGCCGAAACTGCGCGCCTCAGTATGCTGGGCAGCATGAGCACAGCAGCGGGTAAAGCAAGCGGGGCAAGCGACTCGGGCAATCAGACCAGGGCCGAGAGCGTGCCCGCAATCGAGCGGGCAAGCAACCGTTCCTGGAGCGATTGGCTCGCGCTCTTTGATGCGGCCGGCGCCGCAAGCCTTCCGCACCCCGAGATCGCGCGTATCGCGCGCGCCGCCATGCCCGGCACCCTGAAGAACCCTGACTGGTGGGCGCAGGGCACGGCAATCGCGTTCGAGCAGCACGTCGGCATTCGGGTTCCGGGCAGTCATCGACCGGTGAGTATCGGGTTAGTGCGAGCCGCACGATGGCCTGCGATCGCGATGAGTCGATAGCGCGTTGGATCGCCCGCTTCGCGGGCCAGACCCACCTAGACCACACGACGCAGTCGGTGCGGGAGTCCCGCACCGAGAAGCGCACCTTCTGGCGCGCGTCGCTCGTGCCGCCCGAGGCGGAGACCGTCACGGGGGCCACCTCAAGCAAGGTCGAGGTCGCTGCGGAGGAAAAGCCGGACGGCCGCTCACTGCTAGCGATCTCGCACACCGGGCTGCCCGGAGCCGATGCGATCGAGCGGTGGCGAGCCTACTGGAAGACCTGCCTCGGCGAACTCTGACCGTTGGCACGGGCTGGCACGGGGCGGCACAGGGGCCGTAGGGGGCACCGCCAATAGCGAGTCCTGATCCTCGAAGAATCAACCCACCCCCGCACTGCCGAAAGCCGCAGCGATCAGTACACTGGTGCGCATGAGCGAATCGCAAGAAATCACCCCCGAAGCCCTCGCCACGGAAGCGGCAAGCGTCATTGCTAGGTTGAGCGGCGTGCCACGGCACGACATCGCGCTGACCCTCGGCAGCGGCTGGGGCAAGGCTGCCACGGCGATCGGTGAGATCGTGTCAGAGATTCCCGCGGAGCAGGTACCCGGCTTCCACGCAGCGGCGGTGGTCGGTCACGGCGGAAAGCTCACCTCGATCCGCATGAGGGACGGCAGGCACGCGCTGATCATCGGCGCACGCACGCACTTCTATGAGGGCCGTGGCGTGCGCGCCGTGGTGCACGGTGTGCGCACCGCTGCCGCTGCGGGAGCCAAGACGATGGTGCTCACGAACGGTGCCGGCGGTGTCGACCCCAGGTTCACTCCGGGGTACCCGGTGCTCATCAGTGACCACATTAACCTCACCGCGGCGTCACCGATCGAGGGCGCGAACTTCGTCGACCTCACCGACCTGTACTCGCCCAGGCTTCGCGATCTCGCCCGCACAGTCGATTCGTCGCTGCACGAGGGCGTCTACGTGCAGTTCACCGGCCCGCACTACGAGACTCCCGCAGAGGTGCGCTACGCCGGCATCATCGGCGGGCACATCGTTGGCATGTCGACGGCGCTCGAGGCAATCGCGGCACGCCAGTCGGGCATGGAGGTGCTCGGCTTTTCGCTCATCACCAACGCTGCCGCCGGCATCTCGGAGACACCGCTGAGCCACGAAGAGGTGCTTGCTGCCGGGCGCGAGGCTGAGCCGAGGCTCGCCGCGCTCCTCGCGGAACTGGTTCCGCAGCTGCCCTAGGTGCGGGGGCGGCATGTTCCCCTGCCCCTGGACACTGGGGATCGACCAATTGGGTGACGCCAGGCCGGTTAGACAGCACTGGGCCGATTAGGTGGCGCCAGCCCGATTTGGCGGCGCCAGCCCGATTGGTCAGCACCAGGCCAGTTAGGCGACGCTAGGCCGATTATGCAGTGCAGGTGCAGCGATCCTCTACCGCGACCCCGGCAAGCGCATCTTCGATGTGTTCTCCGCATCCGCTCCAGGTTGGCTTCTGGCAGTTGTCACAGGTGACCTTTACGCACATGTGGTTCTCCTTCTTGTGTTTTTGTGGGTGTGCTGTGTTGGATATTAGGTTATGTCAGGGTGGATGGCGCTGGATGCGCCACCCTCGTTAGTACCGGATTCAGGGAACGAGGCCACCGTACTGTCGCACAAGCAGACAGTACCTGTTGCTTCCGCGTAGTTGAGGCAACAACGAGTGTCTGTCTGTGTGACGCACAGGCCATCGGCGAGCAATATTTGCGATCATACGTGCCCAGAATCCGCAGAATTAGCGGTCGAGGATCGGCAGGCCAGTTGCCGACGCGGCCTGTTCAAGCGAGCCGAGGTTTGTGACCTTCTCGAAGCCCTCCGCCTGCATGAGCGAGATCGCCTGCGCTGAGCGGTTGCCCGACCGGCAGTAGACGAGGTACTCGGCGTCGGGGTCGAGGCTCGGCAGTGCGGCCGCGAACTCACCACCGTTGAAGTCGAGCAGCTCGGCACCGTCGAGATGGCCCGCGGCGAACTCTTCCGGGGTGCGCACGTCGAGCACGATCACGCCCTCGCCGACCTCGACGGTGGGCGAGGTGGGCTCGGCCGCACTCGGCGAGCAGGCGGTGAGGCTCAGCGCGAGCGCTGCGGTGCCGGCGAGCGCTCCGAAAAGTTTGGCTGCGCCGGATAGTGCTGATTTCTTCATTTGGTTGAGAACCCTTTCAGTGGTGAGTCACGGTGTGTGGCGCGGGATCGGCCACCGGTGTGTCAGGAACGCTTGTGTTTGCGCCGGGCGGCTGAACAGCGTGCTTGTGCTCATGCCGGTGATCGTATTCACGCGAATGTTCGTGCGCGTCCGAATGTTCATGCACTCCTACCTCGCACACGCCACCTGGGCAGTACTGTGGTGAGGTTTTCGTGAAGAGCGCCTGCAGTTTACAGCCTACGCAGATACCGAATGCTGCCTGAGAAAAAGGAACACCAGGCAGACTCCACACAGCGCAAGAGTCACCCACAGCGGCGCCTGCAGCAGCCCGGTCGCGAGGCACGCAGCGAGTCCCATGCCGTAGCCGAGCCACCAGGCGAAGACCTTTTGGGGCGCCCCGACCCACTCCGGCTGCTGCTTCGAGACGGCGAGCCTGCCGAGCACGAGTGATGGGGCGTAGCGGTCGCCCACGATGACGCGAATGAGCATATCGATGATGAAGATCACGCCAAACGGTTTGAGCGGCTCAGCCGAGCCCAGGTGAATCGCGCTCACATAGAGCACGATTCCGGGCAGGAAGAGAATGCCCGCGGCGGCGCGGGCCTCGCGTTCGTTGATCATCGGGATCGCATAGCCCGTAACGTACCGCCCCACCCGAGGGCGCTCTGGCTTGCGCGCCACCTGCCCGCTCACGCGAAGCCTCCAATGATCTGTGGAACCTCTTGCACCAGCACGAATGCCCCCATGGCAAGCACGAACCAGCCGAAGCCCCTTCGCAGGGTGCGCTCGGGCACCGCGCCCGCGAGCCGCGCGCCTACGAACGAGCCGGCCACGGCGAGTGCGGTGAAGCCGAGCACGACCGGCCAGTCGATATGCGCAGAAAACAGGTACCCGGAAAGCCCGGCAAACGATTTCAGCGCGATCACCAGGAGCGAGGTGCCCACCGCGACCGCCATGGGTAACCCGCCCAGGAGGTTGAGCGCCGGAACCACGAGGAAGCCGCCGCCAGCCCCGACGAGGCCTGTGGCAATCCCAACCGCGAACCCGTCGAGCACAATCCTAAAGAGCGGCAACTCCTTGGTGGTTGCCGCAGCGGGTGCCGCAGCCTCGTTATTGGAATTTCCAATAACGCCAGCTGTTGCAGCAGCAGGAACACCAGTGACACCCACCGGCACACCTGCAGGTGCCGCCTCAGGCTTGCGCCCCCTGATCATCGCGGTCGCGGTTGCGATCATCATCGCGGCAAACAGCAGCATGAGCACCGCCCCGGGGATGTACCCGCCGGCGATACCGCCAGCGAAGGCGCCGACCATACCGGCCGCACCGAAGATGAGCCCAGTCTTCCAGCGCACCCTCGCGGCTTTCGCGTGGGAAAACACGCTGACCGCGCTCGTCACGCCGACGATGAAGAGCGACGCGGCGATCGCATCGCGCGGCTCCATCCCGAGAAGATACGTGAGGATCGGCACCGTGAGGATCGATCCCCCGCCTCCGAGCATCCCGAGGGAGACGCCAACGAGCACCGCGAGCGTCAGTGCGATGATCAGGGTGAACTCCATGTCTTCCTCTCGTTGTGGCTGGGAAAGAGTTGAACGGGACGGTTTCGAGCGTGACAGAGCTGCGCGGTGGCGGCTCGAAGGTGCCTCCGCACCGCCACCGCAGGGAATCCAGATTTACGCGGTAACGGGCACGTTACCTGCGACCTGCACCCAACCAAGGTAACTGCCATCAAGCTCAACCACGTCGTAGCCCTCGCGGCGCAGCGCGCTCGCGGCGACGCTGTTGCGCACCCCGCTCTGGCAGTAGCTCACGATGGTGCCGGCGTCTGCGGAGGGCAGCTCATCCAGGTTCCACAGCAGGCGCCCGCCCGAGAGTTGCACGGCTCCCGGCAGGTGGCCCTCGGCGTACTCGGTCTTGTTACGCACGTCGAGCAGCAACACGTGTGCAAGGTCGCCGAGCGCCTCCGGGGCAACAAGCTTCGGCGCGACCAGTTCGAGCCCGTTGAGCGAGGTCACAAAGCCTCGCACGGTGTCGATGCCGACGCGCACGAGGTGGTCACGCATGACCTCGGCAGCTTCACGCGACTCCGCGAGCAGTACAAGCGGAAGACTCTCGACCTCCGGGTTATACACCCAGGCTCCGTAGCTGGCTGCCTTCGCAACCCCGGGAATGTTGAGCGAGCCCTCGACCGTGCCCGCGTGCACCTCACTGTTGTGGCGGGTGTCAACGAAAATCACTTCGTCGCGTTCGAGCGCTGCGACAAGGTCGGCCGTGGCGTACTCGGTGAGAGTGTCATTTTCCCCGAGGATCGCCGGCCCCAGCTTGTTCTGCTCCTTCATGCGCCCGAAGTACGCGTGTGCGTCTGGCTGGCCGCTCAGCAGTTCATCAACGAAGCCCTGCTCGTCGTTCGCAGCGAGGTATTTCGCCCACCAGGAGAAGTTGCGTTCGTAGCCGACCGTGGTTGCAGCGATCGCGCCGAGCGCCTTGCCGCATGCCGAGCCGGAGCCGTGTGCCGGCAGCACTTGCACATAGTCGGGCAGCGTGAGAAAGCGATCGCGCAGGCTCTTGAAGAGGTCTTTCGCGCCGCCAAAGCGGGTGTCGACAAAGCCCGCGGCCTCATCGAGCAGGTCGGGGCGGCCGAGATCGCCCACGAAGACGAAGTCGCCGGTGAGCATGAAGCCGGGCTCAGTGGCCTGCGCACCGTCGGTCACGAGAAATGACATGTGCTCGGGCGTGTGGCCGGGGGTGTGCACCGCCTTCACCGTGATGTTGCCGAGCACGATCTCGTGCCCGTCCTTCATGCGCACGGCACCTGAGTCACCCGGTCCGTCAAAGTCGGTGCCGTACGTCCAGTCCTGGCCACCCTCGTCAGAGACGTACATCTTCGCACCGGTCGCGGCGGCGAGTTCGCGCGTGCCCGAGAGATAGTCGGCGTGAATGTGGGTTTCGGTGACGCCAACGATCTTCATGCCATTTTTTGCGGCAATCGAGAGGTAGACGTCGAGGTCGCGTCGCGGGTCAACAACGATGGCCTCGTTCTTCGCCTGACAGCCGATGAAGTAGCTCGCCTGGGCGAGATCCTCGTCATAAATACGCTCTAGCAGCATGGTGTTCCTTTCTAAACCTGCGCGCCGTCGCTGCGCTCGCCCGCGTCTTGGGCGGCTATCTGCGTGCGCACCTCGTTCATGTCAAGCCCCCGAATGCCCTCGATCAGCTGCTCCAGCTGCGGGGCCGGGAGTGCTCCCGCCTGTGAGAACACGATGACGTTCTCGCGGAAGACCATGAGCGTCGGGATCGAGGTGATCTGAAACCCTGCGGCAAGCTGCTGCTCGGCTTCGGTATCGACCTTCGCGAAAATAATGTCGGTGTGCTTCTCGCTCGCCGCCTCGAACACGGGGGCGAAGGATCGGCATGGCCCGCACCAGGCGGCCCAGAAGTCGACGATCACAATGTCGTTGTTCGTGACGGTCGCTTCAAACGTATCGAGGGTGAGTGCTGTTGTTGTCATAATACAAATATACCCCCGGGGGTATAATTTTGTCCAGTCCCCTCAGCATTTCCTTCGAGGATCATCGCCCAAACAGCCTGGCAAAGAAGCCTTTCGAGGCCCTCGCCTCCCTCGCCGCCTCGATTTCTCGAGCCGAATGCTTGCCGCCGCACCACTGTGATGCGGGCACGGACTGCCGCACACTCGCCACGTGCTGGCCACAGCCAGCCCAGGTTGTCTTGCCACACACACTGCATCTCGCCGCTCGGCACATGGTGATCCTCTTTCTCAAATGCTGTTTCGTAAGCCCTGCGGGAACTGCCCGCCCGGAACCGCCCCCCGAGGGCAATCCTTCGCAAGCAGAAGCTGCAGAAATACCCCCATGGGTATTCCTACGATATACCCATGGGGGTATCATTGCAATTATGGAAGCACAATCGGTCGAGGCTGCAGAAGCCCAACGCAAGATCGTCAACCGCTTGCGCCGCGCCCACGGGCAACTCGGCGCAGTCATCAGTGCGGTAGAGGGTGAAGCAAACTGCCGCGACGTGGTGCAGCAGCTCAGCGCAGTGTCAAAGGCAATCGACCGGGCGGGGTTTCTCGTCGTTTCTTCTGCGCTCAAGGAGTGCATCACGAATCCCGAAGACCCAGACAACCTCAACACGGACGAACTCGAGAAGCTGTTCCTCTCCCTCGCCTAGACACCGACACATTCATCCTCATCTGCTCAAAACCGCAGCGCACTTGGGCCGACCCACACACTTGTGTGGGATAGCTCTATTCACCGTCATCACTCTGTTGCCGCGTGGTAGTTTGAGGGAACCAGACTACTCACGGGGCACTCGAAAGGTGAGGTATGGCCGTCGACACTACGCTCGCAACGCAGGTTCGCGAATGGATCTCAGCTGACCCAGACCCCGTGACCCGCGCGGAAGCAACCTCGTTGCTCGACGCCGCACACCAGGGCGATGCTCAGGCCGAGGCACAACTGCGCGACGCTTTTTCAGGCCGCCTCGCATTTGGCACCGCCGGCCTGCGGGCCGAGCTCGGCGCCGGTCCCGCTCGCATGAACCGCGTGGTCGTCTCACAAACGAGCGCGGGTTTCGCCGCATTCTTATTGGAGCGTGCCGCCAAGGGCGGTGCAAGCAACCCGCCGAGCATTGTGATTGGCTACGACGGGCGCATCAACTCAGATGTCTTCGCACGCGACACCGCCGAGATTATGGCCGGCGCGGGTCTCTCCGTGATTCTGCTGCCAAAGCCTCTCCCCACGCCCGTCACCGCGTTCGCCGTGCGCCACCTGAACGTTTCGGCAGGCGTGATGGTCACGGCCAGCCACAACCCACCACGCGACAACGGGTACAAGGTATACCTCGGCGACGCTGATGCCGGGTCACAGATCATTCCACCGGTCGACGGTGAGATCGCGGCTCGCATTGCTCACAGCGCAACCCAGCCTTTCTCCTCGTTACCCCGTTCCACTTCTTACGTCGTCGCGGGCGATGAAGTGCAGCAGGCATACATTGAGCACGTAACGGCGGCAGTGCGGGCGGGGCTTCCTCGCGACCCCGCGCACACGAGCAACAATCGAGTCCTCGCGGAGGACATGCCGCTGCGCATTGCCTACACCGCGATGCACGGAGTCGGTGCTGAAACCGCAAAGCTAGTGTTCAGCGCACTCGAGCTGCCTGAAGTAACCCCGGTACCGGAGCAAGAAAACCCCGATGGGCTATTTCCGACAGTCGCATTCCCGAATCCCGAAGAGCCGGGCGCACTCGACCTGTCCTTCCGCACCGCACGCGAGATCGACGCCGAGCTGATCGTCGCCCACGACCCAGATGCTGATCGACTGGCGATTGCCCTCCCCGACGAAAATGCAGAGGGCGGGTACCGCCGACTGTCCGGCAACGAACTGGGCCTACTGCTCGGTTGGCGTGCCGCCGAGCGCGCCCTTGCACGAGCCAACCAGCAAGGCGGTACCGCTATCGGCGCGCTCGCCTGCACCAATGTTTCCTCACCCGCGCTTGGAGCCGTCGCTCGCGCGTACGGGCTCGACTACGCAGAAACGCTTTCGGGGTTCAAATGGGTCTCCCGCATACCGAACCTGGTCTTCGGCTTCGAAGAGGCCATCGGCTACCTCACGCACCCCGAGGTAGTACGCGACAAGGACGGCATCTTGGCGAGTGCCGATGCCATCGCGATGGCGCGCGAGGCGAAGCTCGCTGGCAAGACGCTTTGGGATCTGCTTGACGATGCCAGCATGAAGTTCGGCCATTTCGCCAGCACCCAGGTCGTAGTGCGATTGAACGGCATGGCCGAGGCAAGCCAGCTCACGGAGAAGCTGCGCTCGCAACCGCTCACCGAGCTCGGTGGTGTCGCAGTCACCACATTGCAAGATTTGCTCACCCCAGGCGCCGCAGCCGTGCCCGCCAATGTGCTGTGCTATTCGCTCGCCAATGGCTCACGCGTGATGATCCGACCGAGTGGCACCGAACCAAAGCTCAAGGTCTACATCGACACCTTCGCGGGCGAGGGCACTCTCGAAGAGCGCCAGTCTTCGGCGGTCGGGGCACTGGCCGCAGTCGAGGCTTCTCTGCGCGAATACTTGGACCAGGCAGCGAGATAAACGTGCGGCCCGAACTTTGGCAAGCGGCAGATACAGCCGCGTTCCTCAATATTCCGGGCCCAGAATCGCACAAGTACAACCGCGGGGTGCTCGGTCTGCGCACCGGCTCATCCCGCTACCCAGGAGCCGCGGTGCTGGGCGCTGAGGCTGCCTGGCGTACTGGCATTGGACTCGTCCGCTTCTTCGCCCCGCTCGGCGACTCATCGCCCGCGCACGCCCTGCCCTCGCCCGCCGCGGCGATCCTCGCAAAACGACCAGAAACGGTGTTTTCTAGCGGAAGCGACGAGGATCGCCGAAGCTGCGACGCCTGGCTCGTTGGTAGCGGCACTGACCCTGGCGTACGCAGCCCTGCCGAACGTGCAGCGCTACTCGATCTACTGGCGGGATCCGCCCCGGTAGTGGTCGACGCTGGGGCGCTTGAGCTGGTGCAAGCTGCGCGCACAGCCTCCCAACTGTATGCGCCGGTGGTCATTACACCGCACCTTGGTGAGTTCCGGAGGCTCTGGCGGTCTGCTTGGCCGCAGCACACCGCGCCAGCGCCACCGGAGTCAGAACCTGAGCACGCGGCCTCGATCCTCGCGGCACATCTTGGTGTTACCGTGCTCTTAAAGGGCGCTCGCAGCATTTCCGCTTCCCCCGACGGCGCAGTGTTTGTACACGGACCTGCCACTCCGTGGCTCGCAACTGCCGGAACCGGGGACGTACTCGCTGGGATTCTTGGCGCTCTCGTGGCGACGCACGCGGCCCAAATACACGAACGCCCCGAGCTTCTTGCGAAACTCGGGGCGACCGCGGCGATGCTGCACGACATTGCAGCGCGCATCGCTTCGGGCGACGATACCGCGTGCGGGAAGGGGGGTCCCATCACGGGCCTCGACGTCGCCCAATCTCTTTCCCAGGCTGTCCAGCGCCTACGCGGGTAGCTGCATTCCTGAGGGAGCAGCTACCCGCGCGCGCATTACTGGGCGGCCTGTTCGCTGCGGCGACGGGCGAGAAGCAGCGCTCCGGCACCCGCGAGAAGCAGCCCGATCGTAACCATAATTACCACTACGGCCTGGCTACCCGTGTTCTCGAGCTTGCCCGGGGGCACCCCGTCGAAGACGTTGGCTACCAGTGCGTGGCCGCCCTCGGCCGAGATGATGATTCCGTCACGGACTTCTCCGTCAGTTTCCTCACCCGCGATCGTAATTGTGGTCGACTTTGCGCCGCCGTCACCAGTCTCGGTAAGGGTGCATTGCGCGCCCTCAGGAAGGTTGGTCTCCTCATGCTGCTCCCCAGCCTTAACGGTGAAGGTGCGGCTAATCGGATTAGACATTCCGTTGGCCTGGCAGACCAGCTCAAACTTGTACTCTGCCGTCAAATGATCACTTGCAACAGGGAACTCGTTCGTGCTGAGCACCGCCTTCTCTACGATGAACCCGCCGAGAGTGTAGGTGTTACTCAGGTTTAGGAGCGTTTCGCCAGCTGAGCGCTCGCGGATGAAAATGTCAGCCTCGAGCCCGTCGGTTGAGGGTGAGACACCTGGCTGGGTTTCAATCGAACGCCCGGTCTCTCCGTGCGCCCCAACCTCACCCATTTCAGTTGCCAAGCAGTTTGTGCCGATAGGAAGACCGGGCACGGTGACCGATCCGTTCTTCGGAACAGAGAGCTCTGCGGAGTCACCCAGGTCAAGCGGAACTCGCTCGGGGTCTACCACTCCGCTCGGCACGGTGCACTCAAGTTGCACGGGGAATGCGTCCGGTGCATTATCGGCACCGGGACCCTGTACGACCTTCGACACGATAAGCGGCGCAGTCTTCACCGTCACGCCCGCACGCTGGGGTGCGGAAGGCAAGTTTACGCGGTTGCCCATCGTGTCCCACGCAATCACGCCATTTTGGTTCCAGGCGAACTGCTGAGTTGAGTACTGCTCAAGCGTTGCTTTGAGCCCCTCATCAGAAACGTCAATCACGCGGTTTACGGTTTCAAATTCGAGGATCACGTTGCCAGCTGGTTGTAAAGGCGCAGCCTCCATGTTGATATCCGCACGAATGCCCGCGATATCAGCGATGTCGCCATTATAGCTCTCAAGCGCAACCCAGGCGTTTGCCGGGTTTGTCACCGCATCGGAACAAGTGGGGTCTGCTACCCAGAGGGAGCTGCCGGGTGTTGAGCCGACGCAGGCCGCGGGGTTCGTAGTGACATCAATATTCGAGATCGCACCAGAGGGCAGACCAGAGAATCGGAAGATACTGTCGAGGTCCTTACCAACAAGCACAGGTTTGAAGGTCGAACCACGTCCAGCACCACCAGCAAGCATCTTGTCACCGATTACCGGGAGCATGTCCACAATCACCATGCGCGACAGCGGGTTGCTGCCCGTATTGAGGTGCTGCAGCTTCCAGGTGTCCGTGGCACCAACTGCGGTGTACGACGCACACGGGTTGCGAGTGTAGTCCGAACCGATGGGGCGGAAATTGCCTGGCTTGCATTCCTCTCCCGAGCGTACGTCGAGCGCGCCGTTCACGAGATTTTCTCCCAGGGTGTCCACGAACTCGCCGCTCACGGTCTTTACCGCACCGACGACTGTGCCCGCACGCGGCTGCACGAAGTTGGTGTTTGTGCACTTATTCGGAGCAGTTGGCACCACCGGGCGCTGCCCGAAGTCGGTTGGCTGCAGACACTCATCCAGATCTACCCCGGTCTCCACGGTCACCGAGTTCTTCGCCTGCTGCCCGGTCGGGAGTGGCTGCAGAATCAGACCAAGATGAACCGTCATAGATTCACCCGGTTCCATCCGCTGGCCCTCAGGCCAGGTGAATGAGAGGGTCCGACCGCTCTCTGAGAGTACGGTTGTAATGTTCTTCGGATCGGTGGTGAGGCCTCGCTTTCCAGAGGTGCCCGCCTCGCTCTCGAAGGAGAGAGTTTCACCGTCCCAGCTCAGCGATTCCGGCATCTCGTCGGTCACGCTCTCGATCGGGAGGTAGCTCGTGCCAGTATTCGTGAACACAAGCTTCCATGGCAGACTTACGAGCGGATCGACCTGGTGTGTGCCGATATCATTTGGCGCACGCTTCACCACCTGAATCGAGTTCTTCCCCGCGGAGAAGAGCACCTCACCGCTTGCCTCATCGCTTGCTGGCCCAAAAATCACGTTGTGGGCAAGCGCGTTAGCGGTGTTTTCCTCACTGTCATCCGCCCAGTTCACCACAGCTCCTGTACGAAGCTTTACTGTGAACGGCAGTACTGCGGTGCCCCACGAAGCATTCCAAGAGGTGGCACCCTGGGGGAACAGCTTGTCGCCTGCGACTCGAGAGAAGTCAACGGCAACACCGACGATCGCAGAAGGGTCACCTGGGATCTTTTCGAAGTCAGCATACGCCATCCAGCTCTCGCCCACCTTCACCTGCAACTGGGTGGTGTCGGAATCCTTGGGCGCCGTCACTGTGCCGAACGAGTTGAATTCGAAGCGCTCCCAGAATGATGCTGAGTCATCCTCAATTCGCAGCGTATTGATCGGCGCGGTCGAGCCGTTCGACGTTGCGGTGAGCGAGACATTCACCGGATCAGCCGGGCGTGTCTCATACACGGTGTCGTCGCTTGCCTCACCGTGGTTCACCGAAATATCCTTCTGCAAACCAACTTTGATCTGGGCCTGCTTGAGCACAACATCTGCCTGAGCGGTGTTGGTCGGCTGCTTCCCTGGGTTGACTACAGCATCCGCTCCACGCGCAATCGCAACGTTCGGCACTCTCACTTCTGAAGTCAGGTCGCCACCGCTCACAGGTTTTTCGCTCAAGCGCTCGTTCTGGCGCAACTGAACATCGAGGTGCGTAATGAACTCGTCGCCCACCAAAATCCTGTTCCCGGTGTGCTCCGGATCTGTGCCCGAGAATACAGTAGCTATACCGATTGCCTGTGGGAGCAGTGCAAGGAATTCTGCATTGTTATTGACAGCCTGCCGAAGGGTAAATGTTCTCTGGGTACCCGGCAGTTTGTCGCCATCGTAGATACCGTCAAAGAGCCAAAGCTCCACCGTGCTCTCATCAAGATCAACGTACGAGGGGTATGTGAAGCTAACCGCCTGCAGATTGAACACGTTGAAGTGGTTGCCTGGATCTCCTACTTCGGCAACGAAATCACGTCCAGCAAACTGGTGGCTTTCTTCCATCGAAGGTTGCACACCCGGATGACTGGTATCCGTCACACGAATCTTTGCCAGCTGCATCGCTCCCTGAGCGTTCTCAGGAACGGTCGAGGAGTTCTTCGCAACCAGCGTGTAACGTGCTCGCGGGTAGTCGGCGGCAGCCAACTCTCCCTTGTTTGGCACGATCATGTCGATGCTCTTGCCCGGAGTGCCGGTTGGCTGCCCGGTGGCAGCGTCAATCGGTTGTATCTGCTTGGTAAGGCCCACGTTCGGCACCGAGTCCATCAGCAAAATGGTGTCGTTGGCAGTCGCGCGGTCTGGCCCGCCAGTTGCAGGGTAGCCAGTAACACCGAAGACGTTGTCGATGCAGCCGAAGGCACCATCTTCACAGTTGAACATCGTTCCGCCACTCTTGACCCACTTCGGCACTTCTGTCGAGTCTGCGGGTACGGGTCGGGCGATGCTACGCAGTTGCCAGTCCAAACGGAACGAACGGATCTCTGCGGAAGCAGAAATTCCTGAGCCCACCTTAGGTGCTGCCAGGTCGCCTGCAGTTGCAGCGGCCGCGCTGCCGAGTAGTGCCCCTTTCCCCTCCTCCCTCCTCCCCCCTCCCCCCCCCTCCCTTCCCCCCCCCCCTCCCTCCCCCTCCCTCCCCCCCTCCCCCCTTCCCCCCCCCCTCCCCCCCCCCCCCTATGATATTGTACCCATCCCCCCAGCCCTCGTTACCCTCGCCCCCACCACTTCCTGATGATTCCCTCACTCCCTCGTGCCGCAGTGCCTCCCCCCCCCCCCCCCCCCCCCCCTCCCCCCGCCCCCCCCCCCCCCCACCACCCCCCCCCCCCCCCCCCCCCCCCCCCCTTCTCTGCAAGTACCAGCTTCACACTCACCGTGGTGAGCTGCTGTTCTTCTGTCAGCGTGTAACCCTTGAACCCGCTACCGTCTGCGTTCATCCAGTTGCCACCGGGCACTGGTGTCACGCTCACCCAATCAGTACCGTTGTAGAGCAGCACGTCAGTCACGTCATCCCAGCGAAGCTGGCTGTCTACGGTGCCACTTCCAGGCGCCCCGCTTGTGTAGATCGGACGGATATGGGTGAGGTTAAACGCCTCAAAGACAGTGCCGGCACCATCCGCGCTCGGCGCCGCAACATCCTGTAGTTCAACGGTCTGGTAATCAGGCTCTGTAGTCGCCCATCGCTGCGTGGTCCAAGACTTTGCGCTTGACTGCGAAGTCAGTAGGTCATGTGCCCAGGCTTTGTCTGCCCAGACCCCCTCGCCTGGCACAGGCCCGGTCCCATTTTCGGTACCTCGAATGCCAACCGTTTCCTTGTCCATGGCAGTGCCGGTCACCACCCGATTATCGAGCTTGCCGGTTCCCGTCGCGGTTGCAACATTCTCGTAGGTCTTCCGAGTATCAAACTCACCCGAGGTTGGAACACTTGCATCGCTTCGCAGGTTCTGGCGTGCAGTAAACGAAATGTTCGGCTTTACATAGGTCGTCTGAGAAAAGCCTTCAGCGTGGGAGTACACAAATCGCACGCCCGTCGTTTCTGATGGAACCGTGATCGGGGTGTTCTCGTCGGGGTTGGTTGCGAGAGGAGTCTCGACCCAATCTCCGGCAGCATCTCTCACAAAGATCTCCAGCTTTGCTTGAGTCGCAGGGCTTTCACCGCTCATCGGGCGAGTGATCGGCGGCAGGATCTGCTTCGCGTCGAACGCGTCCCAGAATGTTTTCTCCCCGTTCAACACGTCTTCTACGATGATCTCGGTCGGCTTGGTGCGGCCACCATCAGTAGCTACCTCGGTCTTCAGCTGTACGACCACGTCCTGCCCCGGCAGTACAGTCTTGGGACCAACCTGTTTCTCAATTTTGACGTCAATCCGAGGCGCAACAAGCGTAATGTTTGCGCTGGCGTTCGCGGTGTCCGCGGGGAGTCCGGTCTTCTCACCCTTGACATCAATGTTGTTCTGGAGCGGCCCCTTAGTCTTGCCCGCCGCAACAAAACTGTCGGCTGAGTTCGTCTTCAGCCGGTACTTGACCTCTGCCACCGATTCTGGCTCGATTGCTCCGGTAAAGACGATCTCGAAGCCTGTAATGGTCTTGCCCGCCGGGGCCGCAGGAAGAGCCGTATTTTTTGTCAGGTTCATCACAGTAGGGCCATCTGCGTGCAACCAAGTGAGCTGACCCCCGGTTGCGCCGGTCGGCCAGATCTTGTTGAGATCACTGTTGTCGAAGCCAGCAAAGATGAGGTTCTCGCCGAAGAACTCTGCGTTCGATCCGGCTCCGGGCTCGGTAATCTCGAGGCTATCAAGAGTGGTGCTTCTGGGGACACTGTGGTTAATCGCACGCAATACAACCCCGACAGTGTCACCAGCGGTCACACCGGTCAAATTAGCATTCTCAGTTCCACTGGGGAGCGTATAAAAACGCTTCTCAGCACTCACATCAATCTTTTCTGCCGCAACTGTGAATACCGCCGATGCACTCTTTGAGACGGTCGGCTGATCCGGCGCGTCGGCACTTGCAAGTACCTCGTTCGTGGCGTTCCAGCCCTCAGAGAGAGCTGCGCCCGTGCTGCGGTTTGTTGCCCGCTGCACCACAGAGAATCCCTGCGAAACTACAGTGTTGGGAGCAATTGAGTTGGTGGTTGAGGTGTAGGCGGTGCGTACGCCAGCAATCCGATCATTGTCAATCGAAGAATCCCAAGTCGCCCACGTCCACTTCGAACCATCAAACTGGTAGACCTCGACCGAAGCAGCATCAGCGCCTGCCGGGAGATTGTTCAGTGGGTCAGCAGGTGAGGTGAAACCAGCGAAGTCAACAAAATTGAACGGGTTGCCCGCCGGGAGGGAAGTCGCACCATCGGGCGCAAGCGCAGGGTCAGACGGATCCTGCAGGCGAAGCGAACTGACGTTTACGTTCGAAGCCTGGGTGGCACCAATTGAAATACTCGAGGCCGAACCTGGTTGAAAGCTTTGTCCCTCTGGGTTCCAACTCTTTGACGGGGTGACATCGATGACCACCGGATTGTCAATTTCAATAACCGCGCTTGATGAGGTGCTCAGTGGTTTCGTTCCAGCAAGTGCGGTGAACGTCGCGGTGTTTGTCAGATCAGTTCGGAGGATCGGGTCTGACGGGTCCAAGTTCTCTGGCACGGTGACGGTGTACTCGAGCACACCCTGCGCGCCAGTGGGTACACCGGTTCCAACCGCATTTCCTGGTCCCGCTTGCACAGGCAATGCAACACCAACGGTGATCCTGAGCTTCTCAAGATCAGTCGGCAAGGTGCCACTCACTGGTAGTTGTGGTGAGCCACCAGAAGCGATACCGGGAAGATCTAGGGTGACCCCAGTTCGCTGGCTGTTGAACGTCGCAACTAAGTTGCTAATCTCCCAGCCCGCAAACGCGGCAGGAAGCTCGTCGACAACAACAGCCGGTCCGTCTGCGTCCTCATCATTTGCGAGAAATTCCACACGATACGTGACCGAGTCTCCCGGGCCTCAGGTCGCGCGCTTCCTTCTGCTCATTCACTGTCTTGCTAATCAGAATCGACGCACCTTCGGCCGCAGCTGCGGGAAGTGCAGAGCCACTCGAGGCCATGACACTGCCAAAGAGCACAGCAGCAAGCACCCCTGAGAGTCCTCTAATAATCCGATTGCCGCCGAGACGTCGATCTCTCATCTTGCGGAATCCAGTGATTCGCATAACAACCCAACCCCTACATTTTCGTGAATAGTGAGCATTACCCCAAGCTCTGGTGCCCGGCCCCCGTATTGGGAATACTTCTGGGGGGGAAGCAGATACAGGAGCCGGACACTCATAACACGGAGAACCGCGCCGAATCGTGACGCTCGTTTGTATGAATTCCAGAAATATTTGCTGAAAGTGGACATTTGGCAGAAATCGCGCATAATCGATGAGGGGGATGGTGCCGGATTCGGTGTCATACATTTGCGATGCTGGAATGCGAATGGGAACTCGTATTCATGCATGATTGTCGGGGAATTTTCTTTTGGCGAATGTCAAAATCGACGCACTCTCGGATACCGAGCTACTTAATCTCAGCCGCAGAGGCGACAGTGCTGCCTTTGGCGTGCTCTGGGAACGCCACCGTCTCGCGGGAATAGTAGCGGCGCGCAATATTGCTTCGACTCTGGACCCCGACGACCTGGTTTCAGACGCTTACCTCAAGATTTTTGAGCTTGTTCGTGACGGACGAGGGCCGACAGGTGCCTTTCGTCCTTACCTTTACAAAGTCATCTCTTCAGTTGCCGCGGACACCTATCGTTCACCAGAGCACTCCAACTCTGACCTGACCGAAGTGCCAGACCTCACAGAAGCAGGTCCGTGGGAAGACGGGGCATTTGATATAAACGCCGCAGCTCGCGCATTCGAGTCTCTACCCGAAAGATGGCAGGCTGCGCTCTGGTACTCAGAAGTTGAAGGCCTCGCCCCTCGTCAAATTGCGCCAATACTTGGCATGTCAGCGAATGCTGTCTCTGCCCTTTCAGCCCGCGCAAAAGAGGGGCTACAGTCTGCGTGGGTGGAAACCCACATCAATATGCAACTCGCAGACGAGGCCTGTGGCACGACGCGCAGTCACCTGCAGCGTTATCAGTTGGGCAAGCTGACCTCCCGCCGCAGCCGCGAGGTGGCGGCACACCTAGAGACCTGCGATTCATGCGCAGCCGCAGCCGCTGAGTTCAAGATCCTCAACAAGCAGCTTGCGCTGGTTCTCGCGACTATCTTTCTGGGCGGGGCTCCCGCTGCTGCTCTTCTCAAGTCTCTCGGCGCAACCACGGTCGTTGCAGGGGCAGGAGCTGCGACGATTGTCTCCCCCGGTGGAGTCGGTACACCTCCTCCGCCTACCGGTGGCGGTTCCGCGGGAAGCAGCGCCTCGGGCGCAGCTACGGCTGGTACCGGCGCAGGAATCGGTGTCGGCGTCATTGCTCTCGTGACAACAGCTACTCTTGCAGTTGCAGCGGTCGGCGGGATACTGATCGCTAATACGCTCGAAGGCAACTCCGCGGGCACTCCAGCGACAGAGACTGCGTCTGTTGAGAGCGAGCCAGACTCAACGACCTCATCGGGCCCTGACGAGGCTCGAACTGACGAGGCGTCTACACTTTTGCCCCCCGATGCTAAAGACGCGACCGAGAGTTCACTCACCTCTCGAGCATCGGGCCCGTCGAGTGACCGTGGTGAGCAACCAGCCAGACCATTGCCTCCACGTTACCTTGTTCGTAAGCCCAACCAGTATCAAACTGGAGGGGTGACGGCCAGTCAGACCCGGCATGGTTATTGCCCCCAGTCACTCATGATCCGGGGGGTGTTGTCACCGAGCCTGACCGGCATCGAGTGATCGCTAATAGGGGCTCGGCCAGGAACTCGTTCCAGGGTCGTCCGTAACGTGGATGCCGAGACTTGATGCCACCGACCTGGCCGACGTGAACCCAACGGACGGAGCAATCATGATCGAGAACTACGACCACGTCGACGTGTTCGTCGGCATCGACGTCGGCAAAGGCGAACACCACGCCGTCGCCCTCAACCGGGCAGGCAAAATCCTCTTCGATAAACCCCTGCCCAACGATGAAACCAAGATGCGACATGTGTTGCAGCACCTCAAACAGCACGGCGCTGTGCTCGTCATCGTTGACCAGCCCGCTACGATCGGGGCGCTCCCCATCGCTGTCGCTCAGGCCGAAGGAGTCCTCGTTGGCTACCTCCCTGGCCTCGCGATGCGCCGCATCGCAGACCTCCACCCCGGCGAAGCTAAGACCGATGCACGAGATGCAGCGATCATTGCCCAGGCCGCACGGACTCTTCCTCACGCGCTGCGTTCCATCCAAGTGGCGGACGAATCGGTCGCCGAGCTTTCGATGCTGTGTGGGTTCGATGATGACATTCTCGGCCAGATCACGGCGACCAGCAACCGAGTGCGTGGGCTTCTCACGCAGATCCACCCCGCTTTGGAGCGAGTGATCGGCCCACACTTAGACCACCCCGCGGTCCTTGACCTGTTGCAGCGTTACCCGACTCCCGCAGCGATGCAGAAGGCCGGCACCACTCGGTTAACGGCACGGCTCACGAAGCTCGCTCCTCGAATGGGGCATCGGCTCGCGGTTGACATCACTGAAGCGCTGCACGCACAGACCGTTGTCGTGGTCGGCACGAACGCTGCTGCGCTAGTCCTCCCGCGGCTCGCGGAACAGCTCGCGGCGTTGCGGCGTCAACGGGCAGAGATCGCGGTGATGGTCGAGGAACTCGTTGACGCGCACCCTCTTTCGATCGTTCTGATGAGTATGCCCGGAGTCGGCGTCAGAACGGCAGCGAGACTCCTCACCGAGGTCTCGGGCAAACACTTCGAATCCGCTGGACATTTAGCGTCCTACGCCGGTCTTGCACCGGTGACACGAAGATCAGGGTCCTCGATCCGCGGCGAGCACTCGTCCAGGCGCGGCAACCGAATCCTGAAACGAGCGTTGTTCCTCTCGGCCTTCGCGGCGCTCAGGGATCCCGTCTCACGCGCTTACTACGACCGGAAGATCACGCAGGGCAAACGACACAATCAGGCCCTCATCGCACTAGCGAGACGACGCTGTGATGTCCTCTTTGCGATGCTCCGAGATGGATCACTCTACCAAGCCGATCACGTGCTTGCTGCTTGACAAAGGTAATAGGGGCACCCCCCACTATTCCGCCCCCAGTAGTCCCGCCGAACCCTCCCGCCGAGATCATCGCGGGTTACCAGTGCTATGTACCGCACATCGATACCGGTGAGTTCGAGCTTAGAGGGCGCGCGAGCCTGCCAGACACCTTAGAAATTGGTCTCACTGGCGGCGGCGCCTCGATCCTGCAGGTCAATGCGGCCACTGATCGGACCTGGAGTTCAGGCCCGCTCCCAGGGCTTAACGACTTCCTCGCTGGATCAAAAACGGCGGAAGTGCGACTCATTTCGGGTACGGCAAGCAGCCTTTGGGAATCTGCCACGGTGACACAGTGCGCGGGCACCGGCCCGACCGTTGTGACAACCATCGGTATGTCTGAGGTCTGCTTCCTCGACCCCTTAAACATCAGCCTGTACGGCCAGCTATCCGAGTACGGAGTAATTTTCGCCAGGCATGTCGTCAACGGCTCGTCCACCCCTATCGTAGACACACAGTTTGATGGCGTCCAAGATCCAATAGATCCCTCAATCATCTGGTCTGGAATCTACACGGGTGCGAGCTGGACCGGCCCGGCGCCACACGATTGGTTGGCGCCGCTGTCTCTCACACCCATCATCGGAACCGCGGCCGATTACAACGCTGGCAACTCGGGAAGGCTCGAGCTCCGAGTACAGACACCCGACAACCGCACATCTACCTGGATGCACGTCGACCAGCTGATTGAATACACGGCCTGCTCGTTCTGAGTACTGCCCGCAGGTCTGTCAGGCAACCTCAAGCGTCTGAGATAGCCCAAGGCTCCTGTCGATCCCAGCCGCGATCCAGGCTGCCGTCAACAGCAACACCCTGCAGATGAAGTTGAACCACAGCAGCACACCAATGAACAGGGCGAATGAGGTAAGCAGCGGGTTGCTTGTGGCCCCACCGATCAACGCGGTTCCGAGGATCTTCAGACCCCAAAGCGCAAGTCCACCCAGTGCGCAGCCAATGATCAGTCTGAGCCTCGGCACACGCACTTCCGCAAGATAACGGTGCATCGCCATCAGAACGAGCACGTCGAACACGTACATCGTCGCATAACGAGCGATAGTACCCATCGTGCCAAACAGCCAGGTATCTCGGCTCCAACCAAACCAACCGAACACCGCATCAGTGAGGTTCAAGCTCAGCACCGTCAGTGCCGCCGAGACAAGAATTGCCGCAGCAAACAGAAGCGCCAGCACAAAATCTCGTAATTTCAACAGCACGGCATTGCGGTACTGCTTCACATCTAAGCCAAAGATAATGCGGATAGACCGCCGGGTACCCGTGAACCAGTTGAGCACTACCCAGAGCAAAGAGACCGCGGCAATGATGCCGACCGAACTCAGCATACTTGTGGTGAGCAACGACTCCGCATTCACGAGACCGGTCTCGCCCTCACCGATAAGGCCGGGTACGAACGTGTTGATCTGCTCAATCAACGCTTCAAGCAACTCGGGGCGGCCTGCCAACACAATACTGAAAATACCGAAGCCCACAAAAAGCGCTGCAAAGACTGCGAAGAGCGCCTGGTAACTCATGCCTGCCGACAAGACACTGCCACCGACATCGGTGAAGTGAGAAAACGTGCGCCAGGGTCTGGTTCGCTGAAACCAGCGCCATCGGGACCGAAAGAAGTTCGTCACCGCAGCGATGAACGAACCGTCAGCCTCTCGACCATCCGAGATCGGGTCGAGCGAGCGGGCTTTCGTCATGTGTCGATTCTAGCCAACGCAAGAGCGTGGGGCCGAAACCAACAAAGCGCAGAACCCCACGCTCGGTGCGGGGAGCTCTGCGCTTTGGGTGGTACGAGCTACTTGGTCTTGCCCGAGAGAATCGCGGCCTTGACCTCGGCGATCGCCTTGGTCACCTGGATGCCACGTGGGCATGCGTCGGTGCAGTTGAAGGTGGTACGGCAACGCCACACACCCTCTTTGTCGTTCAGGATGTCAAGACGAACCTGCGCATCTTCATCACGCGAGTCGAAGATGAATCGGTGTGCGTTTACGATTGCGGCCGGACCGAAGTACTGGCCGTCAGTCCAGAACACTGGGCACGATGTGGTGCACGCGGCACAAAGAATGCACTTGGTCGTATCGTCAAAGCGTTCGCGATCCTCGATCGACTGAATACGTTCCTTGCCGGACGAGGGCTTCTCTCCAGCGACAAGGAACGGATTGACCGCACGGAACGCGTCAAAGAACGGCTCCATATCGACGATGAGGTCCTTCTCAAGGGGCAAACCCTTGATCGCCTCTACGTAGATTGGCTTGCTGATGTCGAGATCCTTTACGAGGGTCTTGCACGCGAGGCGGTTACGGCCGTTAATGCGCATCGCATCACTACCGCAGATGCCGTGTGCGCACGAACGACGGAACGCCAAAGATCCGTCCTGATCCCACTTGATCTTGTGCAATGCGTCAAGAATACGATCGGTCGGGTACATGGGAACGTCAAAGTCTTCCCAGAAGGCTTCACGCCCCGACTCTGGATCGTAGCGACGGATCAGCAGGGTGACGTTAAACGGCTTCAGCCCTGCTTCCTCTGCGGGCGTGCCGGGACCTGAGGAGGTGACGGTGCTCATTCTTAGTACTTCCTCTCCAGGGGCGGGTAAATCAGTTCGCCGTTGTCGTCCTTGATGAACACGACAGGCTTCCAGTCGAGCCTGATGTGGTCCTCAGCATCAGCAGAATGCGGGTCACCCTTGAGGTACGCCATCGTGTGCTTCATGTAGTTCTCATCATCGCGATCCGGGTAATCGTCGCGCATGTGACCGCCACGGCTTTCCTTCCGGTTGCGCGCAGCAAAGACGAGCACCTCAGCCAGGTCAAGCAGGAAGCCGAGTTCGATCGCTTCGAGGAGGTCGGTGTTGTAGCGCCTGCCACGATCGTGAATACCGATGTCCTTGTAGCGTGTACGCAGATCATGGATCACGCCGAGCACCTCGGTGAGTGAGTCTTCTGTGCGGAAGACCTGGGCACCGCGGTCCATCGCTTCTTGCAACTCGCGGCGAATATCCGCGATACGCTCAGTGCCGTTGCTCGTGCGCATCTGTTCAACGAGCTCGCGGATTTCCTTCGCGGGATCCGCGGGCAGGTCTACAAACTCTGCAGTCTTGGCGAAGTCAGCTGCGTTGTTACCGCTTCGCTTGCCAAACACGTTGATGTCGAGCAATGAGTTGGTGCCCAGACGGTTTGAACCGTGCACCGACACACAAGCGCACTCCCCCGCAGCGTAGAGGCCTGGAACGACAGTGTCGTTGTCCATCAGCACTTCAGCATCGATAGTGGTCGGGATACCACCCATCGCGTAGTGCGCAGTTGGGAACACTGGCACGGGTTCGGTTACCGGGTCAACACCGAGGTAGGTGCGAGCAAACTCAGTAATATCTGGCAGCTTCGTCTCGAGCACCTCGGCGCCAAGGTGGGTGCAGTCGAGGTACACATAGTCCTTATGTGGGCCAGCACCGCGGCCGTCGAGCACCTCTTGCACCATGCAGCGGGCGACAATGTCACGCGGCGCGAGGTCTTTAATGGTTGGCGCGTAGCGCTCCATGAATCGCTCACCACTCGCGTTACGGAGTATCGCGCCCTCACCTCGGGCGCCCTCGGTCAGCAGAATACCGAGCCCAGCGAGGCCAGTTGGGTGGAACTGGTAGAACTCCATATCTTCCAAAGGAAGACCCTTGCGCCAGACGATACCTACGCCATCACCGGTGAGGGTGTGCGCGTTCGAGGTCGTCTTAAAGATCTTGCCGAAGCCGCCGGTCGCGAAGACGATCGACTTCGCTTGGAACACGTGCAGGTCGCCGGTAGCAAGCTCGTAAGCCACAACGCCAGCGGGTTTGCGATCCTTGCCCTCACCCGTCATGACTAGGTCGAGCACGTAGTACTCGTTGAAGAAGTTCACTCCAAGCTTGACGCAGTTCTGGAACAGCGTCTGCAGGATCATGTGACCTGTGCGGTCGGCCGCGTAGCAGGCGCGACGAACGGGTGCCTTGCCGTGGTCGCGTGTGTGGCCACCGAAACGACGCTGATCAATCTTGCCCTCGGGCGTGCGGTTGAACGGCAGACCCATGTTTTCGAGGTCGATGACCGCTTCGATCGCTTCTTTTGCGAGGATCTCTGCTGCGTCCTGGTCGACGAGGTAGTCGCCACCCTTAACGGTGTCGAAGGTGTGCCACTCCCAGTTGTCTTCCTCAACGTTTGCGAGTGCTGCGGCCATGCCGCCCTGCGCTGCGCCCGTGTGCGAACGGGTTGGGTAAAGCTTGGTGATTACGGCGGTCTTGGCCTTGGGGCCCGCCTCAATCGCGGCGCGCATGCCTGCACCGCCTGCGCCGACGATGACAACGTCGAATTGGTGATAGGTGACGCCGTCCTTGACGGTCACTTCCTCGCCCTCATGGGTGTTGGTAGTCACTGGTTTGCTACTCCTTCAGAAAGTACGAAGATCTAGAGGTCGGCGCAGAACGACGCGACCAGGTCGGCAGGGGCTCCCGCCGGGCAAGGGTCAAACGTCAGTACGACGAGCGTGCCGAGCAGAATCAGCAGCGCGGCCGAAAGGAAGAGCGCGACCTTGAGGCCCTTTGCAAGGGCAGGCCGACTCACGTAATCGTTCACGATGGTGCGCATGCCGTTTGCGCCGTGGATGAGCGCGAGCCAGAGCAGGAGCAGATCCCAGACCTTCCAGAACGGGTTAGCCAGTTTGCCACCGACGAAGCCAAAGTCGATCGCGGATATACCGTCGCCAACCATCAGGTTCGAGAAGAGGTGGCCAACGATCAGCACGACGAGCAGCACGCCCGAGACGCGCATGTAGACCCAGCCCCACTTTTCCCAGTTGGTACGCTTTTTCGCGGGGGTGTTCGAGCGGGGATTTTCGATAGTCATAGTCATCTCAGTTATTCCTCGCCCTTAGTGCCCAAAGACGTTCATCAGGTGACGCGGAGTGAATGCGAGCATCACCAGCACCCAGAGAACAATGACGATCCAGAACATTGCCTGCTGGTACTTCGTGCCCTTGCTCCAGTAGTCAACGAGGATGATGCGCAAGCCGTTAAGCGCGTGGAACATGATCGCACCGACCAGTACGGTTTCCCCAAGCCCCATGATTGGAGTCTTGTAGGCGCCCATTACTGTGTTGTATGCCTCGGGACTGACACGAATAAGCGCAGTATCAAGCACGTGCACAAGCAAGAAGAAGAAAATTGCGACACCGGTGATGCGGTGAAGCACCCACGACCACATTCCCTGGTTGCCGCGATAGAGAGTGCCACCTGGGCGCCTCTTCTTCCGGGCTACGGGCGTCGCCTCAGCGGGCCTAGCTGACAAGAGCATCCTCCTTGAATCGGGTTGCACCGATGTGTTCGGTATCCGTAAGCAAGAATCGCAGCGCATCGCGAAGGCGTCTGAGCTGGGACCTGCCGCGAGTCCCATTATGGCACTGTTCTGGCGACTCCTCGCGCCATTGACGCACCTTACCTTCATCTGATGATTGCAGGGCGTGGTCAATCCTCGCCTGATATCCAGAGATTTGAGACGAGGATCATTCGATCTCTGTCCGCACAGAACCACCCAGATAGACTTGCCCATATGAATGAAACACCGGCGATGGACCGCTTCACCTGCGTGATTCCGGCGGGCGGAGCTGGCTCCAGACTCTGGCCACTCTCGCGAGCAAACGCCCCCAAGTTTCTGCTCGACCTTACCGGCAGCGGCAACTCTCTGCTCCGCACGACTTGGGACCGACTCACCCCCCTCGTCCCTGCTGAACGCATGATGGTCGTCACCGGAGTCGCGCATCGGGAGTCTGTCGAACGGCAGCTGCCGGAGATCCTCGCCGAGAATCTCGTTATTGAAACAGAGCCGAAAGACTCTTCCGCTGCGATAGGTCTCGCCGCCGCGATGCTTGAGCTTCGCAACCCCGATGCAATCCTCGGATCGTTCGCAGCAGACCATGTGATTCGCGGCAACGTACTCTTTCAGCGTGCGGTGCGAACAGCTGTGCAGGCGGCAGATCAGGGTTACATCGCAACCATCGGTATCCACCCCAGCTTTCCCGCAACAGGCTTCGGCTACATCGCCTGCGGGCAGGCCCGCGGAGACCTCGCCCCGTTCGATGTGTACGACGTTACCGAGTTTGTGGAGAAACCAGACGAGGCGACCGCTTCTGACTACCTGAAGCGTGGTGGGTACCTCTGGAACGCTGGCATGTTTATCGCGAAGGCAAGCGTGCTGCTTGAGCAGATGGCCCTCGCGGAGCCCGACATGGTCGCTGCACTGCGCGAGATCGCTGCGGCCTGGCGTACTGACCGCGCCGCCGAAGTACGTGAGCGCCTCTGGCCCACCCTGCCCAAGGTCGCGATCGACTACACGGTTGCCGAGCCAGCGGCGGAGGCCGGCCGAATGGTGTGTGTCACCGCCCACTTTGAATGGGACGACGTCGGAGACTTCGCGAGCGTCGCCAACCTCCTTTCTCGCGGACGCAAGGGTGATCTCGCCGTGCTCGGAGATGGCGCCCAGGTGCTCTCAGACCGCTCGAGCGGCATCGTCGTGAGTGAAAGCGACAGGCTTGTTGCGCTCGTCGGTATGCAAGACGTTGTCGTGGTCGACACCGCTGACGTTCTGCTGGTCACTTCGAAGGAGCACGCACAAGACGTCAAGGGCCTCGTCGAACGAATGCGCGGTAGGGGCGGCAAGCACCTGCTCTAGGGCGAGCCTGAACTCTAACTGCGCCGAGGTATGTCGACCCGGCGCAGGCCACCATTTCTTGCTGCGTGTACCCAAGCAAATGCAGCTGACGCGATCACTACCGCCACGACCATGGCCACTGTGCCACCCCAACCGGCTGCCGCGAACGCAAATCCACCGGCCCAGCCGAGCAGGGTCGATCCCGCGTAGTAAGCAAGGTTATAGAGTGACGGCGCGAGGCTTCGCGCACCCGGTTCCGACCTCAAACTCACGAGGGTCAAAGCGATCGAGTGCGCCCCAAAGAACCCCATGGTGAAGATCACTAGCCCTACGATAATCGCAATGAGCCACGGCAACAGCGTCAAACCGAGCCCCGCGACCATCGCGCAGATGCCTGTGATCAGCACTCCCACCGGCGGGACCCTCTTCGTAAGCCCCCAAGCCTGCCGTGAGGCAAATGCACCCGCAATGTAAGCCAGGAATAGCCACGACGCCTGGGTAAGGCTCAGCCCAAAGGGCTCCTGCTGCAACCGAAACGTGAGGTAGTTATAGGTCGCTACAAAACCACCCATCAGCAGGAATGCCTGCAGTACCATCACCATCGCGCCGGGGTTACGCAGGTTTGCCAGCATTGATCGCCAGATCGGCAGGCCCTTCGCAGGAGGTACAGCAGTCGGTGGCATCAACAGCAAGAACCCCACCGCGGACACTGCGGCGAGCAGTGCCACCGCCACCAAACCCCAGTGCCAGCCAAAGGCATCACCAAAACCGGCTGCAACGATTCGACCGGAAAGCCCACCAATAGTGTTGCCCGCGATGAACGCACCCACCGCTCCCCCGAGCGCGATCGGCTTCACCGTCTCGGCGAGTGCTGTCACCCCAACGGCCGGCAGGCCCGCCAGCATGATCCCTTCAAGAAATCTCAACCCGATGAACGTCTCAAAGGTGGGCATAAACGGGGTGACAAGGCCTACGCACACCGCAAGGGAGATCGCCCATCGCATCGTCTTGACTCGCCCAATTCGGTCGCTCAGTCGACCCCACGGCAGCATGCCCACCGCCAGGCCGATCGTCGTCGCCCCAATCGCGAGCGACGACGAGCTCTCGCTCATGCCAAATTCGCGCGCGATTGCGGGCAGCAGCGCCTGGGGCGAATACACCTGAGCGAACGTGGCTACCCCGGCGCAGAAGAGGGCAATGAGCGCCCGCCGATAGCGGGCGCTCCCCTTAGAAGCTCGCGGATCCTCACCACCACTGCTGCCGCCGCTCCCACCAGCACAGGTTCCCCGGTCACCGGTGGTCACGAATTCGACGGCAGTCTAGCTGCGTTGTGAGCACGTTGCCGCATGCGAAATTATTTGACGAGCGGGAAGAGAATGGTCTCGCGAATCCCAAGGCCAGTGAGCGCCATGAGCAGTCGGTCCATGCCCATACCCATTCCGCCGGTCGGGGGCATTGCGTGCTCGAGCGCGCGCAGGAACTCCTCGTCGACGTTCATTGCCTCGACATCGCCGCGGGCTGCCTCAGTGGCCTGTTGCATGAACCGCTCGCGCTGCACGACCGGGTCGATGAGCTCGGAGTAGCCGGTCGCCAATTCAAAGCCGCGAATGTAGAGATCCCATTTCTCGACGACTCCCGGAATGGTGCGGTGGTGGCGTGTGAGCGGGCTCGTTTCGACAGGAAAGTCCATGATGAAGGTCGGGCGGGTGAGCGAGTCGATAACGAAGTGCTCCCATAACTCTTCGACCAACTTGCCGTGGTTCGGCAGGTGCACTTCTACACCCTCGGCCTCGGCAATGGTCAGCAACTCCTCGACGCTCGTCTCGGGCGTGATCTCACGATCAGCAGCCTCTGAAAGCGAACCGTACATCGAGATGCGATCCCAGTCACCACCCAGGTCGAAAAGAGTGCCGTCGGCCCATTCGACTGTGTGGCTACCCTCACGCTCGGTACCCACGTTTGTGGCAAGCGCGGCATTCTGCACGAGCAACTGGGTAAGGTCGGCGATGCCGTTGTAGTCGGTGTAAGCCTGGTACGACTCGAGCATCGCGAACTCGGGGCTGTGCGTCGAATCAGCGCCCTCGTTACGGAAGTTTCGGTTGATCTCGAAGACGCGCTCAAGGCCACCCACGGCCGCACGCTTCAGGTACAGCTCGGGCGCAATGCGCAGGAACAGCTCGGTGTCGAACGCGTTCGAGTGCGTGACAAACGGGCGGGCGCTCGCGCCACCGTGCATCGTTTGCAGCATGGGCGTTTCGACCTCAATGAAGCCGCGGTCGGCAAACGTCTGGCGCAGGCTTGCCATGGTCTTTGCGCGGGTAAGCACGTTGATTCGTGCACGCTCGCGCTGAATGAGGTCGAGGTAACGCTGGCGCACGCGCGACTCTTCGTTCAGCTCGGCGTACATGTTTGGCAGCGGTGCGATGGCCTTTGCTGCGATGCTCCAGTCGCTCACCATGACAGAGAGTTCGCCGCGGCGGCTAGAGATGACCTCGCCACTCACAAAGAGGTGGTCACCAAGATCGACGAGCTCCTTGTACAGAGCAAGCGACTCTTCGCCCACACCAGCGAAGCTAATCATCGCTTGGATGCGCGTGCCGTCACCAGCCTGCAGGCTCGCAAAGCACAGCTTGCCCGTGTTGCGCTGGAACACCACACGACCGGCAATACCGACGTGCTCCCCCGACTGGCTGTCGACGACCTCTTCGAGGTGCCCCCACTTCGCGCGCACCTCGGGAATGGTCGTGGTGACCGGCACAGAAACCGGGTATGCGCCGCCACCGAGGTCGCCCTCGGCAAGTGCGTTCAGCTTGTCGCGCTTCTCGAGGCGAACCCGCTTCTGCTCGAATACCTCTTCTTCGCTGAGAGCTGGCGTCTCGGGCGTGGGCGTATCGCTCATAGTGGCGGGTTCCTCCGTAGTTCTGGCGTAAGCACCCAGTCTATTCGAGTGCGCCTGTACACCTGCGGATGTCACCGAAACCCACAAAGTAATATACGCTCCTCACGTGACCCATCAGCCCAGACTGACCCCGCTGCTCCTTGGCGTGCTCGGGTTTACGGGCGCGGTCAGTCCGCTCGCGACCGACATGTATCTGGCCTCGTTCGGCAGTATCCAAACTGACCTCACCACGACCGCTTCGATGGTGCAGCTCACGCTCTCGGTATTCTTCCTGGGCAATGCGGCCGGGCAACTGTTTATCGGCCCGCTCTCGGACACACTCGGACGACGCCCCCTGTTGCTCGGCTCGCTGACGCTCTACGCTCTGCTCGGCATCGCGCTCGTGTTCACCCCATCGATCGAGGTCTTCATCGGACTCCGGCTACTGCTCGGTTTCACGGGCGCCGCTGGCATCGTGCTGGCACGCGCCATCGCCGCAGACCTCAGCCAAGGTGAGACCGCGGTTAAGGCGCTCAGCATAATCGCAATGGTCGGCGGGCTCGGGCCACTGCTCGCCCCGCCGATCGGCGGTATTACGCACGAGCTGTGGGGTTGGCGCGGCACTCTTGTGACTCTCGCCGCAATTTCAGTGCTCATGCTCATACTCGCTTGGACGATGATCCCTGAATCGCTGCCGGTAGCCGCACGTCACCCAGCGAATATTCGCGCCACATTTTCGGCATTTGGGGCGCTAGTGCGCGGGCCCAGGTATCTCTTCTTCGTACTCACGTTTGTCTTCGGATTTAGCGCGATGATTGCCTACATTGCGGCTTCCCCGTTCGTAGGCCAGACTGTGCTGGGCATGCCCCCACTGATTTATGCACTCGGTTTTGCGACGAGCGGCACGGCTCTCGTGCTCAGCAATATTTTGAATGCGAGGATCGCCGAGCGTGTGGGTCCGGCGCGCATGCTCGGCTATGGCGTCGTGTTGCTGCTGCTCGGAGCCACGGGGATGATGCTGCTGAGCTTCACGGGACTACTCACAGTCTGGGGTTTCATCGCCTGTGCCTTTGTGCTGACCGGCGGCGCGGGCGTGACGATGTCGAACGCGAGTGCGCTCGCGCTCGCAGAGGCCGCACACTCTCGCGGGTCCGGGGCTGCACTCATGGGCAGCCTGCAGTTTGCGCTCGGCGGGATAGTGGCCCCACTGGTGGGCGCCTGGGGCGAAGCGACCGCCCTCCCTATGGGTGTCGTGGTGTTCACCACCGCCCTGCTCACTGCGGTCTGTGCTGTGCTCGGCGCACGGGCTTCGCGCTCCTCACGGGGCTAGCCGTCGATATCGTGAGCCATTCCCGCAGCAGCACGCAGCTCTTCTTCAAGTGAGGCACGCACGAGACCGCCCAGCACCCGATCGGGTCGATCAACCCCAATATCGCGCAACGACTCAATTCCCTGCCGTACGACGGCACGCGAGAACTCGGCTGCGGCCGCGATCGTTTCGGCGTATGCAGCCCGATCGGACTCGGCAATGATGATCGGCTCGGCACCCATCTCGACTGCAAGCGCTTGGCCAATCGGCAGGACCGGTGCAGGCGCAGTCACAGCAACGCTGGCTCCCACGAGCCGACCAAGGTCAAGGCTCGTTCCAGTAAAGATGAGCGCTGGGTGCAGTGCGAGCGGAATCACACCCGAAGCAAGCGCCGGAGCGAACACCCCATAGCCATGCTCCGGTGAGGTGTGCAGCGCGATTTGGCCTGGCTGCCACGCTTCCGTCTCGGTCAGGCCTCGCACGAGCTGCGGCAGCTCACTTCCGGGAATCGCGAAGATCACCAGTTCGCTACGACGCACGACTTCAGGAACTTCAAGCACTGGCACGCCCGGTAAGAGGGTCTCTGCCCGCTCCCGACTCTCCTCGCTAATCGCGCTGATGCTTGTGATCTCGTGGCCAGCCCCCGCGAGCGCGAGAGCAAGCACTGGGCCCACGTTTCCGGCACCGATGACCCCTATGCTGAGTCGCCCGTCGCGCTTGGATTCGTGCATGAGTATCTCCTCTTCATCTACTCGCTTAGTCTGCCCTATGCGCACAAGCCGCACACTTCAAGGACTAAAACGAAGCAGGTCCTCGGCGTAACAGTGCAAGCGCCTCGTACTTCCCAATCAGCCACTCCTCAGTCGACATGTTTCTCGACAGTGATTGCATGCAGTGGTCTGGCACAGGGAGCCATTGCCAAATAAAGGCGATGAGGGCTTCATTTCGCGCTTGAATTTCGGCGGTGTCACCATAATAAAAAAGCTTGAAGGCGGCGGCCCCATTCGCGTAACGAACAAGGATCGTATCCGGGCCGGAAACGTCTGGACCAATGTGCCGTCGCTCATGCACAATCGCAACGAACTGTGACGGATGCAGAGCTATCGTTCCACTAAACAAGAGCCCACGGTCGAAGTCGATCGACACTGTCTTCTTCATATTTGTGAGAGCGATCGGCAACAAGATCGCAACAATCACGATGATTCCAAATAATGAAATACCGATGAAGAGGGGCAGCCGGTACCCCTTAGCTTGCCCGGTTACGCCAAGGATCAGCCCGACGAGCAGCAGCCCCACGGTAACACCGCCCACGACTGATCCAATCACCCACTTCCACGCCTTCGGGTTCTGCTCGGGGAAGGTGTGCAGACCGCTGTAGTTCATTCACTACCCCGCAATGACTCACCCGTAGGCGAGGCAGGAGGTTCGCTCTCTACATTCGCTCGCACCTCAGCAGTACCGTCTGCTCGGCTTACTGCATCGGCCCCCTGCACCCGTACGACTGTCGCAGCAAGCTCATCGAATACCCGACGAGCCTCGGTCAGCTCGATCCCGCGCATATACATGCGCACGGGGCCAAGCACGGTGTGTGCTTGTACCGAGGCAAGGCCAAGCCAGTGGTGCACGAGCGGACGGCTCAGCTGCACGGACTGGGCGCGCACAATCGGCATGACCGAGAGTGACTTCGTGAACCACCCTCGACGAACGCGCAAGCTGGCATGGCTTTCGAATGGCTCCTCAATGCGAAGCCCTGCCCGTCGAGTACCGAGCAGGAGCAGCACGGCCGCCTTTGGTCCGGGTCGCACATAGCCGTCACCCGCGCCATCAAGTGCATCGCGCAGGGCATCTCGGCGATCCTCGGCACCTTCATTGCCCACGTGCAGCAGGGTTTCAAAGACGTTCAGAACATCGTCTATGTCCCCCACCGGCAACACGATATTCTGCATCTTGTTTTGCCCGGCTTGCGAAGCCGAGTGACCGGCAGTAGTAATACGCACTTTCCACCAGCCGAAGAGTCGCCAACCAAGCGGCTGGAGCGCCTCGACAGCGTGCACTCGACCAAACGGAATAGTTTCCGTAGTAGTTGCGGTAAGACCCGCACCTATGCGCACACCGTCGTCGGCCCGCGAAAGTACGAAGTTGAAGCCCTTATTGAATTGCGAAATCAGAATACTCGCCAAGACCAACAAAGTCGGGAAAAGGCCGGCCAACGCGAATGGCGTTGCCCAGATGCTGAACGCCACGACTCCGAGGATGACTCCAACTAAGATCATCATTTCGGAGCTCAGCAGGATACTCGCGATAAGCCTGCTCACAGGTACCTTGATGAGGTTGCCGCTCTCGCGCGCACTCGGGTCTATGTCAAAATCTGCCAGGTCTCGCAGCCGGTTGTCGAGCACACCAGGAGTCACCGTGTAAGCCTGACCCGCGAAGTCGACCGCAAGGGGTGCCTTGCTTGCTTCTCCTGCACCTGGCGCTGCCCCCAGGCCTGCCGCGGCAGAGTCCTGCAGCGCAGCAGTATCGACCGGCAGCACTCCGCCAGCCTTACTCACCCGAGCCGCAAGCAGAATTTGCTCACGCACCTCTTTTGCTTCACGGTGCCCGAGATACTGCAGCGCGACCTTGCCACCCTGCCCGCCGGTCTGCACATCAACTTCGGTGAGCCCGATGACACGGGCGAGCAGCGAACGCTGCAGATTCACGCTCTGAATCCGCTCTGAGAGGTGCGCGACGGTGCTGCCGAAACAGCACGCCGCGCTTCGACTCGACAGCGTCTGCGGTAATCCGGAAGGTGCTGAAACGCCAGCTCAGCCACGAGATCCCAACGATTGCAGCGATGACGACGAAGACCGCTACGAGCGCCCAGATCAGCAGTTTCTGAGTCGCAAGATAGTCGATTAGGTCACCCTCGTTCGGCCCCATCGCATCGACAACGTCCTTGTCGAAGAAGAGTTCAAATACCCTGTCGCGCAGGTTTGTAAGGATGATGCCCGCGATGACAATGAGAAACAGGCCACCTCGCAAAAGAGGCGAGAAGGGGTGCATGCGGCGCCATTCAAGCTCGATCGGCTGAACCGTCGGCGAAGTGCCAGACCCGAGATTTGACCCCGGCATACCAACTGGGTCGTTGCTCACAGTCCCGACCGTCTTGTTTCGGCAAGTTCAACCAGCCGATCGCGTAGCGCCTCGGCCTCGGCCTCTGGTAACCCTGGCAGGTGCACTCCAGTGGCCGCGCTCGCGGTGACGAACTTGAGCGTGGCAAGTCCCATAGCGCGGAGAAGCGGCCCCCGCGTGACATCAACCATCTGCAGTCTCCCGTATGGCACCGCGATAACTCGCTCAAACATGATGCCCCTGCGAAACAGCAGGTCGTCTTCACGCAATTGATAACCAATAGCGCGTACCCGGCGGAAGGCGAGCACGGCATTCACGAGTAAGGCAAGCAGCACCGTGGCGACGATCAGGTGTACCCAAATGGTTGGCTTTTCGCTAGCCACGACAAGCACCACGAACGTGTATACAGCTGCAACGATCAGCACGAAAAACAGGCTCAGCACAAGATCGACCCAGGCGTACTTGGTCGAGACTCGGTGCCAGGCATCAGTGGGAGTCGGCCAGTCGATATCGGTCATAATTCAAGCCTACGGCGTGCGTCGGACATCCCACGATTCAGCGGCGGCAATGCGGCGTTTCGGGGTAAGCACATGATCATTTTGAGCCGGATGCAAGGATCACGCAGTGCCTGGCTCCGGCCCCGTTTTTGTGACTGAACCCGGGGGGTTCTGGTCCTCGCCGGACTCACCTGGTGGCACCCGGCACAGTGATTCTGCGACCACCGCACAGACGGTCAACACGATCCCTGCGCCTACAACCACGAGCATCGGTACCCAGGTAGAAGTGGGCGGCATGACGCTGCGTGAGAGCAACTGCAGCGCGAGGCCAGCGCCGAAGCCCCCGAAAAGTGCGCCGACGAATTGTCCTGCCCTCGCACCCGCAAGGAGTCGCACAGCAAGGAAGGGGTTCACCGGCTTGCCCGACTTGCGCGTCACCGCTCTCCGTAGCGAAATTGCGAGTATCAGCAGCACCGCGCCGAGCATCAGCAGCGTCAACGAAAGGGAAAGCGGGGGAACCAGGGGCGACTGACCACGAGTCGAGCGCACAAGTTGCAAGAGCAGGCCGATGCCGGTCCCTGTCACCGCAAACGCCGAGATGACAAGTGGGGACGTTCGTTGCACGCTACTCATCATCCGGTCTAACTTCAATTGGGCCACGCTCGTACGCAGTTGCGCCGGGAGCCTGGGCCCGGGCCTGCGCCTCTGATTCCCGCGCCCCGGGCTTTTCGGATGAAAGCGGCCGCGTCGTGTCATCGATGCGTTCGAGCAACGTGGCAACGCGTCCGTGCCCCATCAGCACGGCATTCGGGTCGAGTGCTAACCATGGCGAAAGCACGAAATCACGCTCGTGTGCCCGCGGGTGGGGCACAGTGAGCCGCTCGTCCTTAATCACACGCCCACCAAAGAGAATAAGGTCGATATCAAGGGTGCGATCCCCCCAGTGAACGTCGCGCACTCTGCCGTGCTTGTTCTCGATATGCTGCAGCAGGTCGAGCAGGTCGTGCGGTGAAAGCGTGGTTTGCGCGGTCGCTACCCCGTTCAGGTACCGGGGCGCGTCGGGGTCGGGGCCTTCTGCGGTGAGTGCGATGGTTTCGTGCAGCGGCGAAGCAACGAACTTTTCGATTCCGGCCGCCTTGGCAATGTCACGTTGGGCAGCAAAGATCGTTTCGCCCCGGTCGCCAAGATTGGCCCCAAAAGCCAGCAGCACTGGCACAACCTGCGCGATCATGCCTGCACCGCAGGCTTACGAACAATCGACACCGACACATCATGAAAGGTCGCGTCGATAGGCGCATCCGGTTTGTGCACTGTGATGCGTGCCTCATTTACACCGGCAAAGCCAAGCGCTACGTCTGCCACTCGTTGGGCGAGGGTTTCGATGAGGTCGACAGGGTCGTTTGCAACAGCTTCGAGGATCGCGTCAGCCAGTTCACCGTAGTGCACGGTATTGGCGAGCGCGTCTCCGTCAGCCGCTGGCCGCATGTCAACGAGCACCTCGGCATCAATAATGAACAGTTGCCCCTGCTCCCGTTCGAAATCAAAAACACCGTGGTGCGCAAATACTTCGAGCCCTGTGAGGGTAATGCGATCCTCGCCTATTGAAGGAACAATAGCCCGGCTGCTGGGAGAAGCTACTGAAAAGCTTGATGCCACCGATGACTCATTTGGTGCACCCTCAGATTGTGGAGCTGTGTTCCAGGCCTGACTCACCGCAATCGCGATCGCCGTTGCGGCGACGTTGTGCACTCGAACGCCCCAGACTCCGTGCCTGGCGGAAAGCGCGCTCACAACTGCGGTCGCGATATCGCGATCGCCCATTGTCGCGCCCTCGCCGAGCGTTTCGCCGAGCATTCGCTTACGTGAGACTCCGAGCAGCAACGGGTAGCCAAGTGATGCCAGCCGGTCGAGGTTTGCGAGAAGCTGCCAACCCTGTTCAGTGGTCTTGTCGAACCCGAATCCGGGTCAAGAATGATTTTTTCGGCCGCTACCCCAGCGTCGATCGCCCTGCTTGAGAGGGCTGCGAGTTCGCTCCGCACTTCTTCGACGACGTCGGAATAAGTTGATCGCGCGTGCCCCAGGTCTGGGATGCCGCGCCAGTGCATGATTACGTACTCCGCACCGGTTTCGGCAACCACTCGCAACATCTCGGGGTCGGCGGTGCCGCCTGATACGTCGTTCACTATGGTGGCGCCAGCCGCAATCGCTAGCCGGGCGGTCTCGGCGCGCACGGTGTCGATCGAGACGGTGAGCCCGTCGGCGCCCAGTGCTTCGATCACTGGGATGACCCGTCGCTGTTCTTCGTCAGCAGAGATTCGGTCGGCACCGGGCCTCGTCGATTCTCCGCCGACATCGATGATGTGCGCGCCCTGGCCAACGAGCTCTCGGGCACGCGCTACCGCCGCCTCGAGCGCGATGTACTTACCGCCATCGCTAAACGAGTCTGGGGTGATGTTGAGCACGCCCATGATGCGGGGGCGAGATAGCCGCGCATGAGGATCGGCGTTCATCGCTCAGCACGCCCAATTAATGCGAGCACCTCGGCCCGCAACAGTGGCTGCGAGAGCGACCCACGCGAGGCGATAGTCACGACAGTCGCATCTGCCTGCTTCACACCACGGTCTGCAACGCATCCGTGAGACGCCCTGAGCACGACGAGCACACCTTCGGGGCTGAGGCCTTGAACAATGGCTTCGGCAATCTGCTCGCCCAGGCGTTCTTGCATCTGCGGGCGGGCCGCGAGCACCTCTACGACGCGCGGTAGCGCACCAAGACCTACGACTTTTGCACCTGGCCTGTAGGCGACGTGCGCACGCCCCCGGAACGGAAGGAGGTGGTGCTCGCAAACCGAGCGCAGAGCAATGTCTCGTACGAACACCAGTTCGCCGGTGTCTTCACCAACGGGCACTGCGTCGGCAAGGATCGAGATGGGGTCAACACCGACTCCTGAGAAGAACTCGGCATAGGCGTCGGCGACGCGAGCAGGAGTGCTGGCTAACTCTTCACGATCCGGGTCTTCCCCGACGGCGAAGAGTAGCTCGCGTACCGCTCGCACTGCGCGATCGCGGTCAACGACCCCGTTCACTGCCCTGCCGTGTCACCCTGGTCTGCGGGCGCATCAGTCTGAGGAGTCGCATCTGCATCAGTGCCGTTGGCCTCGGTGGCGGCTGAGGCTCCCCCGAAATACTCAGCAGTGTTGGTGGGTGCGGGCTCGTCAGTCAGCAGGTTCGCAGGCACCTCGATTGGTGGCTGGTTGCTGATCGGGCGATCGCTGCTCGAGAGCCACTGCTGGCGCTTCGGCAGCTTGACGACGTCGTGGAAGATCTCTGCGACCTGAATATGGTCGAGGGTCTCCTTCTCCATCAGCTCGCCGGCGAGACGATCAAGCACGGCACGGTTCAGAACAAGTGCTTCGTAAGCCTCGTCGTGGGCCTGCTCAACGATCGCGCGGATCTCGGCGTCTACCGTCACCGCGACGCCTTCGCTATAGTCACGTGACGAGCCGAACTCACCAAGGTATGGTGAGGCCTGCGCTTGGCCAAGTTTCACCGGGCCGAGTGAGGCAGACATGCCGTACTCGGTGACCATACGGCGAGCGGTTGCGGTCGCCTTCTCAATGTCATTGCCCGCACCCGTGGTCGGGTCGTGGAACACGAGCTCTTCAGCCACGCGGCCACCGAGCGCATAGGCAATCTGATCCTGCAGCTCATTGCGGGTTACCGAAAACTTGTCTTCGAGCGGAATCACCATCGTGTACCCAAGCGCCCGCCCACGCGGCAAGATCGTAATCTTGGTCACGGGATCAGAGTGGTTGAGGGCCGCGGCAACGAGCGCGTGGCCACCCTCGTGGTACGCGGTCATCAGCTTCTCGTGGTCGCGCATGACACGAGTGCGTCGCTGCGGGCCTGCAATCGAACGATCGATTGCTTCGTCGAGGGCGCGGTTATCGATCAGTTGTGCGTTTGAGCGCGCTGTGAGCAGCGCGGCTTCGTTCAGCACATTTGCAAGGTCAGCACCAGAGAAACCAGGGGTTTTGCGTGCGACAACGTCAAGGTCAACGTTCTTGGCAAGCGGCTTGCCCTTCGAATGCACTTCGAGGATCGCGCGACGGCCCTTCATGTCGGGTGCGTCAACGCCGACCTGGCGGTCGAAGCGACCCGGGCGCAGCAGGGCTGGGTCAAGCATATCGGGGCGGTTAGTTGCCGCGATCATGATGACGTTGGTGCGCTCGTCAAAGCCATCCATCTCAACGAGCAACTGGTTGAGCGTCTGCTCACGCTCGTCGTGGCCGCCGCCCATGCCCTGGCCTCGGCGCTGGCCGACTGCATCAATCTCGTCAACAAAGATGATTGCGGGAGCGTTTGCCTTGGCTTCTTTGAAGAGGTCGCGCACACGGCTCGCGCCGACACCCACGAACATCTCTACGAAATCAGAACCTGAGATCGAATAGAAGGGCACAGAAGCCTCACCAGCAACCGCTCTTGCAAGCAGAGTTTTGCCGGTACCGGGAGGGCCGTAGAGCAGCACACCGCGAGGAATACGCGCGCCGACAGCCTGGAAGCGTGACGCGTCGGTGAGGAAGTCTTTGATCTCGTGCAATTCTTCGACAGCCTCGTCGGAGCCCGCGACATCTGCGAACGTCACCTGCGGGGTGTCTTTCGCGATGAGCTTGGCCTTTGACTTGCCAAACTGCATCACCTTGTTGCCGCCGCCCTGCATGGACGAGAGGATCCACCAGAAAATCAGGCCAATCAGCAACAGGGGCAGCATGAAGCTCATAATTGACCAGAACGCACTTGGCTGCGGAACCTGGTCGGTGTAGCCGTCCTTTGGCTTCGCGTCGGTGACTGCCGCAACGACGTCAGTGCCGCGCTGCATCACGTAGTAGAAGTAGACGTCGGTCGCGCCGGTCTTCTTGTCGGCCTTTTCGAGGGTTAGGTTCACCCGCTGATCACCATCGATGATCTCAGCCTTCGTAACCTCGCCCTGGGACAGCATCTCAAGGCCGCGCTCGGTCGTTACTTCACGAACCCCGGCTCCAGAAAGCAGGGACCACCCCAACAGCACGATAATCGGTGCGAGGATCAGGTAGACCAGCGGCCCCTTGAAGATTTTCTTCATTTTGGAGCCACCTGATGCAGTCTCAGCCAATGCGAGGCCTTTCTATTCGAACTGCACTAAGCGTAGTCCGCGCCACCGACATTCGTTCTGAGTATTCGCCTAGCGCGGAAAACCCAAACACGCTTGCGCGTCTAGAAGCAGTTACTACTCAGAGTAAACATACGCGCTGGAGCTACAAGCAAAGGCCATTTCTGGCCATTGCCGCGACGCCAGCGGTGAAGTCGTCTCGGCTCCACCCGAGCAAGCTGCCCGTACGACTCACCAGCTATTCAGAGTAAACATGAGGCGCGAGCACCGCCACGTCACGCAGATTACGGTAGTTCTCCGCGTAGTCGAGGCCATAGCCCACTACGAATTCGACGGGGATATCGAAACCGACATACGCGACGTCAACTTCGACTTTCAGCGCTTCGGGCTTCCGCAGCATCGTACAGATTCGAACCGTCCGAGCACCGCGGCTCTCAAGGTTTTCTTTGAGCCAGGAAAGCGTCAGACCCGAGTCGATAATGTCTTCGACAATCAATACGTCACGGTCAGTGATGTCTGCATCGAGGTCCTTGAGGATCCGAACGACGCCACTCGACTTCGTGCCCGCACCATATGACGAGACTGCCATCCAGTCCATCTGAGCATGAAAGCGTAGCTCTCGAGCGAGGTCTGCCATCACCATGACCGCACCCTTCAGCACACCGACCAGGAGCGGCGGGTTGTCGAGACCGTAGTCATCCTCAATTTCACGGGCCATCTCTGCAAGCCTGGCGTGCAATTCGGCTTCAGTGTGCAGCACATGGGTGATTTCATTGCCCAGTTCGATCGCGTCCATGCATTTACTTTAGCGCGCAGAAACCACGATGTTGCCAGCCTCTCGTCGAACAATAATGCGCGGCGCGTGAATTGGCCCCTGCCCTTTCCATGCCGTCACAAGTGATGCGATGGCAAGCGTGTGTTCCCGCGTCAGTTGCGAACCAAATTCGCGGTCGGCCACAAGGCGAATTACTCGTCCGCGCAGCGCAGGAGGCAGCGCCTGCAGGGCCGCCACCGGCATGAGCACTTGGCGATCCTCGACGCTCTCCCGAGAATGCCGCACGATTGTCGCGAAGTGCTGCTCGGCGATCGCGTCGAGCGCGTCTGCGTCTTCCCGCGCAAGGTCCGCGCTACGCGCTAGGGCTGCGGCGAACCCGTGGCCCAACTGCTCTTCAAGCAGCGGCAGCACGTCAGCCCGCACCCGTACGCGGGCAAACGAACGATCGAGATTGTGTGGATCATGCCACGGTTCGAGCCCAAGCTCCGCACACGATGCCTCGGTCACCTCGCGGGTCACGCCGGCTTGTTCGTCAAGCAATGGCCTGAGCACGAGGATCCCCTGGGTGATCAAGCGCGTCGGTGGAATACCGGCGATGCTCCGCGTGCCAGACCCACGTGCAAGCGCGAGCAACACCTGCTCCGCCTGATCATCGCGCGTGTGCGCGGTGAGTATTGCCCGCGCACCAAGCTCGGCGGCGGCCTCGGCGAGCGCCTCGTACCTGGCCAAGCGGGCAGCGGCTTCCGGCCCTCCCGCGTCGACTGGCACCGTTACTCGGCGCACCAGTACTGGCGCGAGGCCCAATCCTCGAGCTTGTTCAGCGGCCCGAGCCGCAACCTCCGCAGAGCCCGCCTGTAGGTTGTGGTCAACAACCACTGCCCCGGCGCGCACCCCAGCGGCAGAGGCCTCGGCTGCCACCGCTGCGGCGAGCGCGAGAGAGTCGGCTCCACCCGAGAGAGCTACGAGCACTAACGGGGTGTGATCCTCGGCCAAGAAAGCTGAGGACACGGAAGCATCAACGCGAGCATCTGCCACGACGCTCCTCAGCACCGCGCGAACTGGCACACGAATGCGCATTGTGGCCGGGGTGCGCGGTTGAAAAGACATTGTGTATTAACGCTACCCCGCCCGCTCGGGCCCTGACTTCGCGTAACCTTAGTATTGCACCCCCGAACAGGGAGGTGCATCGCGCCGAAACGCGCGAGCACAAGCGAATACATCACGCAGAAGGAGCGCGCATGACCGCCGCATTCGACGCCGTCATTGAGATCCCCAAGGGCAGCCGGAATAAGTACGAGATCGATCACGAGACCGGCCGCGTGTACCTCGACCGCGTGCTCTACACCGGTTTTGTGTACCCGGCCGACTATGGCTTCTTTGAAGAGACCCTGGGCGAAGATAACGATCCACTTGACGTGCTCGTACTCCTCGATTACCCGGTCTACCCCGGCGTTGGCATCAAGGTGCGCCCCGTTGGCGTACTCAAGATGAGCGATGAGGCTGGCGGCGACGACAAGGTTATTGCTGTGCAGTACAAGGATCCGCGTTGGTCGCACATCCAGGATGTCGCTGACATTCCCGAGTACACCCGCAAGGAGATCGAGCACTTCTTCGAGCGCTACAAGGATCTTGAGCCCGGCAAGTGGGTCAAGGTTGACGCGTGGGGTTCGGCTGCAGACGCCGAGAAGCTGATCGTCGAGGCGCAGGAGCGCCTCGCAGCCCAGGGCCACTAGGCATCACCAATGTCACACAAAGATATTGAGGCCTCGGGCCTCGGCACTGACTCGCACACGGAAACCACTGCGGGCGACCATTTTGTTGCGGCAGTGCCGGGGCAAATTGACATCACCCCCGAGATCGATGAAATTGCGGAGCTCTCGCGCAAGCTCATGGGTCATGGGGAAAAGGTCAAAGACGACGGACCCAATGCTCCATGGCGGCAAGGTTTCCCCTACGATGCGAAAATGAGCTCGGCACAATACGATCGCGAGAAGCGCAAGCTTCAGATTGAGTTGCTGAAGCTCCAGGCGTGGGTGAAGGAGAAGGGCGAGAAGATCGTCATTCTCTTTGAGGGCCGTGATGCGGCTGGCAAGGGTGGCGCGATCAAGCGCTTTACAGAGCATATGAACCCCCGTGGTGCCCGCGTTGTCGCGCTCGAAATTCCGACCGAGCGCGAGAAAAGCCAGTGGTACTTTCAGCGCTACGCCGCTCATTTGCCTACCGCTGGTGAGATCGTCATGTTCGACCGCTCCTGGTACAACCGGGCCGGGGTCGAGCGGGTGATGGGGTACTGCACGCCTCAGCAGTACCTAGAGTTCACGCGTTCAGCACCAGAGTTCGAACGCATGCTCGTGAACTCTGGCATCCACCTGATCAAGTTCTGGTTCTCAGTGGGCAAGGCAGAGCAGCACGCCCGATTCGTTGCTCGCGGCAGCGACGAGATCAAGCAGTGGAAGCTCTCCCCCACTGACCTCACCTCACTCGATAAGTGGGACGACTACACAGAGGCGAAGGAGGCGATGTTCTTTTTACACCGACACTCCTCATGCTCCGTGGACGGTCGTGAAGTCAAACGACAAGAAGCGAGCCCGCCTCGAGGCGATGCGTTGGGTGCTCGCGCGTTTCGACTACCCCAACAAGGATCACACGGTCGTCGGCACGCCCGACGCCAACATCATCGGCTCGCCGTCGGACGTGTACAACAATGGTGAGACCCCGACGGGCTCGTTTCCTGTGGTGAAGTAGCTTCACTCGCTCACGATCGGCAACGGTGTGCGCGTGCGCTGCAACAGTCAGACCGATAAATATCGACTAAGTCGCTGGGCTCGAGCTGCTCACTTGCCAGCAGCACTAAATCTTGAGATACCCAAAGGTCGGCAACGAACCCGCTCGCGGTATAGTTGTGTCATGAATGTGCAAGAAGCGGCAACCCTACTGAATGTCACACCACGCCGGGTGCGTGCGATGATCGCCGACGGCCGAATCAGCGCGCATCGAGAGGGTGCCGTGTGGGTAGTTCACGAGCTCACTCCCCCGAAAGGGCGTCGATCACTTTCTCCGGGTTCGTGGAGAAAGCTTGCACACGCACTGAAGCAGCGCACTCTGGAGGGGCTTTCTGGCCAGGAACGCTCACGTACGGCGACGCGCATCCGACAATTGCGCGACTCGGCGGATCCTTCCCGCTTGCTACTGGAGTGGTTTCCCAAGGGTGCCGAGAGAGACGTGTTCATGGATAGCCTCCTCGCTCACGCCAAACGCCGAGATAATGACTATCTCAAGCGCACACTCGTGAGACCGACTGAATACCTGCGAAGCAGCCAAGACTTGGCACAGGTGGTGGCATCTGAGCGAGCTATCCGTGGTGGCAGTCGACGCTGGCTCGCAGAAGCCGCCGGCGTGCCCAAGCACCTTGTTCGAGACATCGAAACAGGCCGATCGCTCTCTTCACCAAAGCAAGTGCGTCAGGTACTTTCCACCCTCGACATTGAACCGACTGCACTCCCCGGCATGGTGCTGTCATGAGCAAGAGGCTGAGCGCTTGGCTTGAAGGGCAGCAAGTAGGGCAGTTCCATTTCGATGGGGACGCCAGATAGGACGCGCGAAATTCTCTAGTGAAGTCACTCCGAGCCACTGGAGAAAATTCGCAATCAAGGCCAGCTTGAATCCTGAAGAACTACTCCATCGAGTTCGTGAAATTGCAAGCTCTATCGGCGAGAACAATGATCGCGTTTGGGATGCGCTTGATGCTGACCAACGCACCCAAGCCAGAGATTTCATTGATCAAAGCGTCGAGCGGGCACTCATGCGGTAGAGCGGAGCGGCTGCCACCAGCAGAGCAGGCTTCCTCCGCCTTACGAGCGCAGGATCAGCTCATAACCAAACGTCGCAGCCACATTTAGCGCGGTCTCCAGTGATGGCAGTTATACGCACCAATCTCGCCTATTATTGGTACTTATGGCTCCCAGCATGAGGTAGTTTTCTTGGTGCAACGTTGATTCGCAAACGAACACGCCAACTCCAGGAGAAATTAGATACCAGTGAACGGGCCAGATCCTTCAGATTTTGACATGCTGATCGCTCAGCTGCAACAGGGTGGTGCAAGTAGTGCATTCGGCGTGAGTGGAGGCCTTCCTGCTGTGCCTGGCAATCTGCATGGCAGATTCCTGCCCCCGGAACCGAAGCTTCTCCCGATCCCACACACCACACGGGGCTTCCGCTTACGCATCGACCTGCAGCACACAAAACCGCCGGTCTGGCGCCGCATCGAGGCGCCGGGAGATCTCACGCTTCCCGAGCTTCATGACGCAGTTCAGGCGGTCATGGGCTGGGCAGACTGTCACCTGCATCAGTTTCGCACTGGCAATGATCGCCACCCTCCCAGGTTTCTCACCCAGTTTGATCTGGCTGAGGGCGACGAAGGCATGCTCGAAGATGATGTTCGCCTCGATCAGGTCGTTGGGAAAAAGGGCGACCGGCTCTGGTACGACTATGACTTTGGTGACGGCTGGGAACACTCGTTGCGGGTCGAGGAAGTGCTCGAGACCCCGCCCGACTCCGTCATCTGTGTAGCAGGAAAGCTCGCTTGCCCACCCGAAGATTGCGGCGGCGTATGGGGCCACCACGAAATTTCCAACTGGGTGCGCGGCAACTACGCTGACGCGCTTCGCCCACCTGTGTTTGAAAGCACTGCCGAAGGCCGCGACTGGCTACCCGAGGGCTGGCACCCAGACGTCTTTGATCTTGCGGAGGCCAACGAATTACTCGCGGCAGCCAGTGCGGTCCCACCCGAAGTAACCGAAGAGCTCGCTTTGCTCTTGACTCGGTCGTTTGACCGTGGCCCAAACTCCCTGCACAGCATTCTTTCGCTCCCAGCGTCCCACGGCACCATCGAGATCGACGCAGAGGATGCCGCCCGAGCCCTAGAACCGTTCCTAGTTCTACTCGAGGTGATTGGCGCGGGTTCTGAACTGACCGGCGCGGGGTATCTCAAGCCCGCTCTCGTCGAGCAGATCTCGCAGCGCACCGGCCTCACCGACTGGTGGGTTGGGAAGGCCAATCGTGAAGACATCACCAGGCCGATTGCATCCCTACGCAATACGGCCCGAGTGCTCGGGCTCGTGGCGGTGCGCAAGGGCCGCATCACCCCAACGCTGGCCGCGAAGCGCTGTGCGGGTGATCCTCGAGCCCTACTTACCCATGTCATGAACCGCCTACCCCTTGGAAAATCTGCGTCCGAACGGGAAGCGGGTTGGGCGGCGCTCGCGGTCGCTGGAAGTGAGATGCCCCCAACACAGTGGGATCAGGCGATCAGCGCAATACTATTTGACCTCGGCTGGCGCTCGGGCAACGAACACTACTCGAGTCCTCCTGCGGAGAGCGACACGCTTCGCGCGCTGAGGCTACTTGCCGGGGAGCTGCGCATCGGCTGGCGCATGCAAAGCGCTAACGAAGTGATCTCCGCCATCGCCCGAGCCGTCGTGCGGGCCTAACGATCACTGACGTTTACGTTGCGGGCAGTCCCAAGCCCGCACTACCTGCTTGAGCGGTGAGCACCAGCGTGCCCTTCTGCTCTAATGCAGACCTTCCCCGATATGGGCATCTGCACACCACACCGCGGTGCCTTTCTCGAAGTGAATACTCGATCGGGCTTCGCGCTCGAAGCCACACGATTCATTGCCGCCTGCAACGCAGCATCCGTGTCAAGCTGGCCAGTGCGATAGGCCGCCTCCATCGCAGCAACGAGCTCCTCCTTCGACAGCAGGCGTGCAATGTGTTCATCGAGAATGCCCGCCCCAGCAACCGCCTTGATCATGCCTTCGGGAGCGGCCTCTTCCATGTAGTCCCACTCTTCGAGCCCGAAACGTTCCTTGGTCTCATCGAGGAAGCGCAGCGCATCCCAGATCTGTGTTTGTTCGGACTCAGAAAGTTTTCCGGAAGCCACCAGATCGTGCGCGTCAGAATACACTTCACCATCACGGCGAAGCCCAATCGTGACGATCTCGATGAGACCCACGCCACTCACGGTCCTTGCGCGGTAGATTACCCGGTACGTGCGCCTCGCGGCTTCTACGGTGTTGAGCCCAACTAGATTTGTTTTACCCTGGTTGGAGAGTCGGTACTTTCCATCCGGTGCCGTAAACAATCCGACAATGGAGTCAAACACTGATTCTCGTTCAGCAGAACTCACCCTTTCGATCAGCCAGTTAACGCTCTCTTCGGTGAACGCAACCTCAGCTTGGTCATTTGGGAAACGCTCACCCGGCTGCAAGCAGACGCTCCTTCGCGTCGTGAGCTGAGAGCATCACCGAGCGGTCGGCCACCAAATTCGCTGCAATTTCGAGGACCTTCAACTCGGCCTCCCGAAGCAATCGGCGCTGCTCGTCGTATTCAGCTGCGGAGAGGACTACAGCAACAGGCTTTCCATGACTCGTGAGTTTAACTGGGCGTTCTTGTGCCTCCATGGTGACAAACCCGATACCACGTCGAGCCGCAACCGTGGAAGACATGGTGAGAATCTGAGATATGGACATGACACAATCATAGCTAAAAGTATGTAGAAGTACACGTTTTATCCAGCGGGGCTGCCGTAGGTAGGCGCCACGATCGTCGCCGTATGACTTCTGCGTGACGCCAACCGCCTGCGCGACGCCAACCACATGCACACGTCAACCGCATGCACAGTGCCCGGCACCTGCGCAGCGCCCGGCCCGGCACCTGCACAGCGCCCGGCCCGGCACCTGCGCAGCGCCCGGCCCGGCACCTGCACAGCGCCCGGTATCTGCACAGAAACTGCTAAATTCCCAAAAAGTAGCTGTTTCTAGGCAGATTTGCGGCAGAGTGCAGATCACGAGAAGGCACTCTTGAACTGTCACGCCCGCAGCTACCCACACACGCGCGAGTAGCCGAACCCATTGAGGGTGTCTCACAGTGCGCTTGCTTAGAATGGGGCAAATGGGATTTCGATCACTGCTGCCCTCTGTCGAGGATTACCGAGGGCTGCGTAAAAGCTGGCGTTCCGATCTGCTTGCCGGCGTAACTGTCGGTATCGTCGCGTTGCCCCTCGCACTTGCGTTCGGTGTCAGCTCTGGCGTGGGGGCCGAGGCCGGGCTCATCACCGCGATCATTGCTGGGCTCGTAGCCGCCGTGTTTGGTGGCTCAAATGTGCAGGTGTCTGGTCCAACCGGCGCGATGGTTGTGGTGCTCGCACCCATCGTCGTGCTGCACGGCACGGGCGCAGTTGCCACGGTCGCGTTGATGGCCGGCCTCATGGTGCTGCTCTCAGGGGTGCTGCGGCTCGGGCGTGCGCTCAGCTACCTGCCGTGGCCCGTGATCGAGGGGTTCACCGCCGGCATCGGAGTCATCATCTTCCTGCAGCAGGTGCCGTCGGCACTGGGAGTGCCGATCGAGGGGCATGCGACCAACGCGCTGGTGGCAGCGGGGCAAGTGCTCGGTGAGGCCACCTGGCCGCAGGCGTTGATGCCGCTGGCGGTTGTGATGCTCGTCGCCGCCATCATGCTGACCCTCTCACGCTGGCTTCCCGCCCTTCCCGGATCGTTCATCGCCATCGTCATTGTGTCGCTCGCCTGCGCCGCGATCGCCCTGCCCATCGACACGATCGGCGAGCTGCCGAGCGCACTCCCGCCACCATCGATGCCCTCCCTCGACCCCGGTCTGCTCGCCAGCCTCGCGGGCCCTGCGGCAGCGGTTGCCGCGCTCGCCGCGATCGAGTCGCTGCTCTCAGCCCGAGTTGCAGCGTCACTCAGCAACACCGGCTCGCTGCACGCAGATAGGGAGCTTGTGGGGCAAGGTCTCGCGTCGATCGCTGCCGGCTTCTTCGGCGGGATGCCTGCGACCGGTGCAATCGCCCGCACCGCCGTCAACGTGCGGGCTGGCGCCAAGACGCGCCTCGCGTCGATCACACACGCGGTGCTGCTCTTCGTGATCGTTATCGCGGCGTCGGCCATCGTATCGAAAATCCCCCTCTCGGCGCTCGCCGGCGTGCTCATGGTGACCGCCGCACGCATGGTGTCGATCTCGACGTTTCGCCGTGTCGCGCGCTCGGGCCGTTCAAGCGCCGCAGTATTCCTTGTCACCGCCCTCGTGACTGTCGTCTTCGACCTTGTCATTGCGGTCGGCATCGGCATCGCCGTGGCGGCGTTCTTCGCACTTCGTGCTCTGAGCCGTTCGAGTGGTGCCCGGCGTGAGCAGTTGCCAAACACTGACGAAGCGATTGATTCGAGAATAGCTCTCTACCGCTTCGAGGGCTCCCTCTTCTTTGGGGCCGCAGAACCCCTGCTCGACGAGATCGCGGCAAACAAGGGCGTCGAGGTCGTGATCTTGCGCCTCTCCCAACTGCAGCTTCTCGACGCGACCGGAGCAAACGCGCTCGGCGAGCTCGTGACTGCGCTCGAGCGACGTGGGGTGACGGTGCTCATCAAGGGCGTGCGCCCAAATCACCTGCCGCTGCTCAAACAACTCGGAGTGATCGACGCGCTGCGCCACCCCAACCACCTTTTCGCCGAACTCGATCCCGCGATCGCGCACGCAAGAGACCATGTACAGCGGGCCACCGATCAGGTCTAGTGCGGCGCAAGCTTCACGGCACACTCACTGAGCCCCGATATGGTGGGCGCCTCACAAAACGCACAGCATCTTGCGCATATCACAGGAAGCGCATTATGATGTGCATCTCGGAGAATGCGCATTATAATGCGCAAACAGAAGGGAGGAGGGTCATGCTAGTCAAGTCTTCACCTACGTTCGCCACGTCAGTACGATCACGCCGCGTCACCCGTGGAATCACCCAGGAAGAACTCGCCACGAAGATCGGTATGAGCCGCCGATGGGTGCAGGAGGTCGAGGCTGGCCGCGTCACCCCGACCCTCGACGCTGCCATCAAACTCATCAACGGTCTCGGGCTAGAGCTTCACCTGAAAGAGCCGGAAGAAAACACACTGTTTGATCAGATCTTTGAGGAGCTGGGATGAACGCCGACGCGCTCGACATTTGGCTCGATGGACACTTTGCCGGGAAGCTGATGCGAGGCATCAGCGATCAGGTGGAGTTCGCCTATGATTCGAACTACCTGGACGCGCGATCGACGCCGCTCTCCGTGAGCATGCCAACCTCGATCCAATCACACGGGCCAAAAAGCGTAATGCCCTCTTAGCCGTCAACCACCTGATCTGCGGTTATCACCCTGCAATATTGAATTGTAGGGTGATAACCGCAGATGCCCCGATGAACGGCTGAGTGCAACGACATTTTAGAGTTGCCATTTTCCTCTCCCCGGAGGTCCGCCAGCTGTCAGTCACGCAACCAGTCACTTCTGAACCAGTATTCGCGCCTCAGCACAAATGCCCGGCCCGCCCTACCCGGCCGCAGGCGGCGCGGCCGGATTGCCTACCGGCACATCTGCCGCCCCGTAGAGCGTGGCAATGATGGTCTTGGCTACGACGACTGCGGCCGTCTCTCCGTCAACCGGTGAGGCTGAGAGGTTCGCCCCCACGATGATGGTGTCACCCGTGTCGATGTTGTAGACCATAAACGTCGAGTAGCCCGGCAGCTGCCCGTCATGTCCGAGGATCCCCGGCGCGAACTGTGCGATGCCGAGCCCATAGCCCACTCCACCTGTCTGGCCTGCGACGGTCGGTTGCACGCTGTCGAGCCGCATCTTCTGTGTGTCGTCATCGAGTAGTCCGCCGCCCACGAGCGCCTTGACATACACTGTGAGATCGGCCGGTGTTGAGATGGCGCCACCGGCCGTCCAAGCCCACGAGGGGTTTGCGTTCGTCTGATCGAGCGGGAGCAGGGTGCCGTCGAGTACGGCGGGCAGCGAATCTGCTGGAACGGCGTACGAGTTGATCGTCTCCTTGTTGGTACCGAACTGGTACCCGCGCGGGTGCGGCGTGGGAATGGCCGAGTCCGAGGGCTCCGGCAGGGATGAATCCTTCAGCCCCAACGGTTCGAAGATGCGCTCCTGGAATGCTTCGGAGGCCGACATGCCAGTCAGCTCCTCGATGACCAGCCCGAGCAGCACAATATTCGTGTTGCTGTATTCGTACTGTGTGCCTGGTGCGAAGCCTGCCGGATGGGTGAAGGCGATCGAGAGCAGCTCGTCCGGTGTCCACACTTTCCCGGGATCCTGATCGAGGGTTGCATTGAATCCAGGATCAAACGAGTAGCTGTACAACCCGCTGCGCATCTCTGAAAGCTGGGCGATCGTGATGTGTTCACCGCCAGGCACATCGGGTCTGAAGTCAGAGATGGGGTCATCGAGCGAGAGCGCACCCTCCTCGACCAGCTGAAGAATGACCGTCGAGGTCATAGTTTTCGTGTTGCTCCCAATACGGAAGTAGTCGTCGAGCGACATCGGCACGTCCTTGCCGAGCTCCGCAGTGCCGAACGTTGCTGACCAGTCACCCTGGTCAGGCGAGAGGATCTGCACGACTAGACCCGGAATCGCGTTCTTCGACATCACCTGCGGAATATCCGCTTCGAGTGTCGCCGCGTACTTCGGCACCTCGACCGGGGCATCTGGCACAGATGAGTCAGGTGCCGAACCCTGCGCGGCCGAGCACCCGCTCATGACGAGGGCGGCGCCGAGAGCTACGATCACGCCCACCGTTTTCGACCTCGTTGATATGCGCGCACTGGTAAATCTGGTGTTGTTCATGCCACCAGCTTCCAGCATCTCGCCCGCCATCGTTAGGGGCCTGAGTCGCTAGTTCTTATTTGATTGCGAGCCCTCGGGGTTGCGCTCCAAATACTCGACCACGGCGAGCACTCGACGGTGCGCCTCGGGATCGACCGCTAGTCCAAGCGCATCGTAGATGCGGGAGGCGTGCTGCACCACAGCCTTCTCGGTAAGAAAGAGGCTCGCCGCGATGCTGGCGTTGCTCTTCCCCTCGGCCATTAGCGACAGCACGTCTTTCTGGCGAGGGGTCAGCGCATCGACAGCAGAGTGGGCTCGTTCTGCACGTGCGACGAGGGCACGTGCCACATCCGGATCGAGGGCGGTGCCCCCGGCCGCTACCCGCCGGAGGTCTTCAATTAGGGTGTCGGTGTCAGCGATCCGCTGCTTGAGAAGATAGCCAACGCGCCCATGCCCCGCCCGCAGCAACTCGCGAGCATGTCGGGTCTGCACGTGCTGCGAGAGCACGACGACGGCCAGCTCGGGAAACGCTTTGCGCAGACGCACGGCAGCGACGAGGCCCTTGTTGGTGTGGGTCGGTGGCATCCGAATGTCGGTGATGACGAGGTCGGGGCGAAGATCGCCAACCACCTCGTCGAGCTGATCGGCATCCTCCAGCTCGGCGACCACCTCAAAGCCGCCCCCTTCGAGTACGAGTCGCAGGCCCCGGCGCAGAAGCACTTCGTCATCGGCGATCACTATTCGCATGGGATCACCGCCGTTACCGTCGTGCCCTGAGCCGAGCTCACGACCGAGAGCGAACCGGCCACAACGTCGAGCCGGTCGCGCAGCCCACGGAGGCCCGTGCCATCAGTCGCACCGTCTGCTCCCCCGCATCCGTCATCGGTGACCTCGAGTCGAAGCCCGCTGCCATCGACAGTGACGTGCACACCTGCCTGATCAGTGCCAGCATGCTTGACAACGTTGGTGAGCGATTCAGAAACCACGTAGTAGGCCGTTCTCTGGATGGTGGCGGGCAGCCCTTCGACCGCGGGATCAATGTCGAGCTCGATATGCAGCGGTAGCCGGTCGGCCAGATCCTCAATACCTCCGGCTAAGCCGCCTTCGGTGAGCCCCGGCGGGTCGACGTGGCGCACCACCTGGCGAAGCTCAGCGGCCGCGTCGTCGATTGAACGCCGAAGCTCCACGCCAGCCGAATGGGCTTCGGCGGGCATCCCGGCGAGGTTCGCAAGCCGCTGGGCGTCGAGGGCGAGAATCACCAGCCGCATCTGCAGGCCGTCGTGCAGGTCGCGGGCGATGCGGCGGCGCTCGCGTTCTGCGGTGTCAACCAGCCGGTCGCGTGATTCGCGCAGTTCGTTGCGATTGGCGCGCAGTTCGACGGTAAGTTTCTCGCGGGCGATTGCGATCGCTACGACGTTGCCAGCGCTCTGCACAAGACCGTGCTCAGAGATAGCGCTCCGGTCGTAATCAATGCGCGCCAGTTGCTGCCCGTCCCGATCGATATCGACGTGGCCACGGGGGCTTCCTGATGGTGACGGCGACGTCTCGGCCACGGGTTCGCCCTTCGCATCGACGAATACTTGACGCTCGTCGAGCCAATAGGTGAGCCTGAGCGTTGGATCTCCGAGTGCCCGGGCAAGGGCCGCTTCCAGCGAACCGCGGGTGCCATCTGAGCTGCTCAACCACTCGCTGAGATCCTCGACCTCACCTGTCTTTGCGAAGGCCCCGTAGAGCACACCGAGCACGAAGGCGATGGGGATACCGGCGAGCAGTGCGAGCTGAAGCACCCCACGGACCGCGGGGCTGATGATTTCGAGGTCGACGAGCGCCGCGGTTGACCTCAGCAGAATGATCGCGACGACTCCTTAGGAGTACACCGGCACGAGCACCCGCCGTGTGACCTGCACGGCCCGCCGAAGTCGAAACACCAAGAGCAGAATCGTGCCCGCCATGACCAGGCCGCCCACGGCAACCTGTATGCCCGACGCGGCTTCGGCCACCGCAGCCGCTGCCAAGGGATCAGCAGTTCCGTCAGCGGCCGCCTGGGAGGCGAACACCTGCAGTGGTTGCAGCACGAGCACGCTCGCGTAACCGACGATGACGATCGTGCGTGATGCCCAACCGTGCAGGCGGCCTGACGGGTATGCGTGCAGAAGGTGGATGGCGACCATCAGCGGGAGTGTGCCGGCGAGATCGCCGAGCAGCTGGAGCGCAGCGATATTGCCGTTGCCGAGGCCCACCAGGTAAATGCTGAGGCCGGCGAGAACGATGAGCGAACCGATTTGGTTTCTTGGCCGCCGGTACCAGGCGACGATTCCGGCGCCCACATATACGAGAAACACCAAGGGGAAGAGGGCGAGGATCGCGCCCATCGGCTCACCGAGAGGGAGTAGCGCGGCGAGCACCACCGCCAGCATCAAACTCAATACCGCGAGCACCGCGAGGGAGCGATCAAGCGATCGGGGCCGGGCACGCAGCCGCATCGATGGAGAAACGTGGGCGAGTTGTTTCATGACCCGGTGTTCCTCTCAGTGCGTTGCGTCGAACAAGTACCTACACAATCTACTCAGGGTGCAGGCTTCGGCACGGGCGGCGGATTCTGCGGCACGATCTGCCGCCCCAATTCTGTCGCCAAGTCGGCAGTATAGTTTGCGAGCGCCCCATCCCATTCTGCTGCCGTGTAGCTCTGCGGCCCCGGCACTACCGAAACGGAAACGGTGACTGAACCGATCGGAGACTGTGACTGCGGCAGGGTGGCGACAGCGGCCTGATACCCGCCGAAGAGCGGCGTCTGCATCACCGTGCCTTCGAGGTTCAAAGGATCAAGCACGTACTTCGAGAGGAGTGTTTCGAACGAGGATCCACCTGCGGCTTCAAGCACATGGCCGAGGAAGATGTAACCAGCGTGCGAGTAGTCCCAGTTTTCCCCTGGTGCGAAGAGCCGCGGGCTTTCGGCGCTGTAAGCAAGGAGTTCCGCTTCGGTCCACGCCCTGAACGGCTTGGCTGCCTGGGCTGTGAGAAAGTCGGCGTTCGCGAGGTGGTCGGGGTAGCCCGAGGTCATCGAGGCGAGCATGCGCGGTGTTGCCTGATCAGCGTCGGGCAAGTCGGGAAGCCAGCGTGAGATCGGCTCGTCGATGTCGAGCAGCTCCTCCTCTGCCATCGCTAGCATGGTGGCAGCGACATACATGATGGCGACGGCGCCGTTTCGAAAACGCCCGTCTTAGGTCACGGGGAACCCGGTCATTGCCTCACCGTATTCGACCGTCTCAACTACCTGACCATCGATCATCACCTGGGCCACGAGTGAGGTGAGTTGCTGGTCTTCAAACTTCTGCTCGGAGAGTTCGCCGAGCAGAATGCCAACCTCCAAGTGCTCGCTGGCAGGCGCCGATGTAGCAGTCGGAATAGCCGCGCACCCTGCCACCAGCAGTGTGACTGCGATCGACGCGATCACGCCAAGATTCGCGCCTCCCCGGCGTCGAGACGGAGCATACGGTTGTGCGCGAAGAGGTGCCATGCCGGTAAGCGTAGTGGCGCTTCCGCCCGGCCCACAGGAGACCCAGGTCGCCAGGGCTGCCGCCTTACGAGGTCGGCCGCCATGTAGATTGGTGGGCAGTATCGGATCATCAATCATCCAGCCGCGGCCGCCTTGGTTACCGCATTGAGTCTCGGCTCAATCGATTCACCATCATCGTATGCCCCGCACAGTGGCGGGGCGGTGGCGAGAACGACAAAGCCCCCGCGATTACTTAAGGCGGGGGCTCGTCAAGGTGAGCAACTTCAACTAATTGCTGCTTTTAGGTGCGCATCGCTTTCCGTCCAAGTCGGGTCTTGAGCGTCGGTTTGGCGTTCGTGGCGGTGCCGATTAGCAAGCCGAGCGCGATGAAGTAGGGGGCGCAAGAGTTGGGGCTGAGTGCGACCTCGTTGAATGCCATGTTGAAGACGAAAGCGAACGTCAGCGAGTAGCCGAGGACGCGCTCGCGGGCGCCTGACAGGTGGCTGATCGTGCGGACGATGGTCGCGAAGAACGCGGCGTAGATAAGGATGCCGGGAATTCCCAGTTGACCGATGACGGTCCCCAGTCCGCTCTCCAAGATGTTTGACCCCGATTCGCTGCCCTCTTCCGAGAACAGCCCTGAGAGTACGCCGGTGCTGCCGAAGCCACGCCCGAGGGGGTGTGTCACGACTTCGGTGAACGCGGCGAACAGACCTCCGATGTGCGCGGCGGTGCTCCCCGTCGAAGACGACTGAGTGAACAGAAAGAAGTAGATCGCGACGACAGACACGGCCCCCACGGCGAGGAACGCTTCGAACCTAGACCGGAACTTGATTGTCCACACGGCGATGAAGGTCAGCACGCCCAGGAGTGCGCCCTTGCTCACGGCCAGCACGATCGCGACAGAAGTGAGGATCTGTGCGACGCGGGAATTGATGTACCACGCGGCGACGAACGCTGCAAACAGGAAAGTCCCGAAGTTCACCGGGTCAGCAAACGGCCCCGCCATGCGTCGGATAAACTCGCCGGGGACGATCTGCTCGGATGCGAAGAAGTTCTTCGGCAACCCCAGGCCGGGAATGGCATCGATGCCCTTCTTCTCCCACAATGCCTGCAACCTGAGGCCCTGCCAGAAGCCTGGCATATTTGCCTCGATGAATCCGAAGATGACCGCGACGACGCCGAGCCACACGAGATATCGGAGGTATCTGGTCAGTTGGGTGACCTGGCTAGCGTAGAGCCCGATAAGTAGGAACAACATCGGTGCCGTGAGGTTCCGCGCCGACGCGATCGCGCCCTGTAGGTTCGCACCGAACAGCAGCATCGTTCCGAAGCCATAGAGGATAGTAAGCAGTAGGAGCGTGTTCACGCGCCTAGTTAGTTTCCGCGTCGGGGTGGGGAGGGCTCGCCCTTCGAATATCGCCATCAGGACGTAGATCGCGATCGCGTACAGGAAATTGACGACGATCACGACCTGCAAGGTGCTGGCGGTGATGAGTTCCGAGAACGGCGCGAGGTAGGCGTTCTGGAATGCGGAGATGATCGTCGGGACCAGCAGGAAAAACGCCAGGTCGCCCCTCGCCCTCAGGTGCGCGATGAGAAGCACAGATAGGGTGAGCACGAGGAGGCCGCACCCGAGGAACACAGCTTCGGTCGTGCCGATCTCAGCGCCGTTGATGACTGCTGCAACCATGAGGGCGAGGACACCAAGGTGGATCACGTCACCGGACGATCTCACCTTGGCCATCCCTACATAGTAGACGATTCGTGTTCTACGCGAGTGCGACGGGCTGCGCCTGCCCCTCGATGCCGACCAGACGGGCGAGCATCGGGCGCGCGTGCGGGAGACTAGAGGTGTCATGCTTGTTGTAGACAGGAGAACTCCACCGGAAGGAATCCCATCAGATATCTACACTCCGGCCCCGTCGAGAGTTCAGTGACGAGTTCAAAGCCAACGCCGTGCGCATGGTAACCGAGCTCGGCAAAACACGAGCCTAGGTCGCCCGCGACCTAGAAATCAACGAATTAACGCTCGGGAAATGGGTTGGGAAAGCGTCTGCTGAATTCGCTGACGCGGCCAGACTGATGGATCTGAGACTCTCAGTGGGAAGAACTGGGGTGTGTTGGGACAATGCCCATGGATTGAGTGATTCGGTTCGCTTGACACCAGTCCTGGAACTGCGTCGAGGTGTACTGGGCGATTTCAACCAGTCGATGCAACACCGGGTCATTGAACCAACTGTAGCTGCTCCGCGAACACCTCTGCCGGGGTCTTCCATCCCAGCACTTTCCTGGGCCGGTTATTCAACGTGTACGCAACCGCTTCGAGCTCTTCTGCGCTCCATCGTGACACATCAGTACCCTTCGGAAAGTACTGCCTCAGGAGCCCATTCGTGTTCTCATTCGTGGGCCGCTGCCAAGGGGAATGCGGATCCGCGAAGAACACCTTCGTGCCCGTCTCGAATGCGAACTTCGCATGATCGGAGAGCTCTTTCCCCCGATCCCACGTCAACGTCTTCCTAAGCTGTTGCGGTAGCTGCGTCATCGACACAGTCAGCGCTGCTGCCATCGCTTCAGCCCCATACCCGCTGAGCGCTGGCCCGTTCTTCACCACCGGCTGCTCCCCATACCCCGCAAGCCGGGGCAGATGCACGAGCAGCGTGGAACGGCTCTTCCGCTCAACGAGGGTACCAATCGCCGACCGGTTCGTTCCGATGATGAGATCACCTTCCCAATGCCCCGGAACTGCACGATCGGCAGCCTCCGCTGGACGCTCGGAGATCACCACATCAGCGGTGACATGCCCCTGTGGTGTGTTGCGCGACCTCGCTCGCGGTTTCCGGAGCGCACGCCCGGTCCGAAGCGCCGCGACGAGTTCACGTTTGAGCGCGCCTCGCCCCTCGATATAGAGAGACTGGTAGATCGCTTCGTGACTGATACGCATACTCTCATCATCGGGGAAGTCGACCTTCAACCGCTGGGAGATCTGTTCAGGGCTCCACCCGAGGAACCACTTCCGGTCCTGCCGATGCGGCTTATTCAGCCCCTTCCATGCCGGGGCTTCGGGCCCCGTAACAATGGTGCCATCGGGCAGCCGAACGTCTCCGGAAAGTCGCTCCTGCACATACTCCCGGAGAGTATCGTTCTTTACGAGTTTCGCAGTTTTCGGACGTTTCGCGGCCTGCTGCGCTTTCCATTGCGCCACCAACGCCCGATACTCCGGCCGACTGCCCCTGGTCGCCGAAATGCTGTCAGCCGGAGTTTGGTGAACAGGGGCATGTCATCCTCGGTGAGGTGCTGATCAAACATCGGACCCCTCCGTTCCCGTCTGGATGCCGGTGAGTGCTTCGAGGCTGAACGCTTCGGGTCCTGCCAGGTGCGCGCCGCTCGTGTCTCGGCTAGCGACTCGACGCGAGTGAGGAGATTCAGGCCCCGTTATCCTCACACCTGATCGTATGGTTTGGGGGCGCTCATCTTGCTCAGCTCTGACAACTGCCAGCGTGTGTTTCACTGCGGTGTAACTGATCTGCCTGTGTGCGTCGTTGTCGGTGAGCTGTTTGCAGGCTTGTTCGAGCTGCTGCCTGCTGCCACGCTTCCCGAGATCGAGGATGTTCATGCAGGACCGGAACCCTTGCGCCTCGATCTTCTTCCCATCGAGCAGCCTCGTGAGCGCGGCGACTGTGCCGGGCCCTACTTTCGCGGCCTGCCTGAGGAAATAGGCGCGCGTCCAGAGCCCTGCCGTTTCTTCGAGATAGGCGGGCGCATGCTCAGCATCGGTGACACACCCGTTCCGATGGCTGCCACGCTGATGCGTCGCTATCACTGCGCCGTCAGCAAGCACATCGAGTTGTTCACCGACGATACGTACGTCGACGTTCAGACCAGCGAACTCGTATGGGACTGAGTACTTGATGGTGTCGATCTGGACATGCCAGTCGCGATGTACTTTTGCTTTGCGCCACACCACCGGCTCCCACCGCTGCGCCGGCAACTCAAGCAACTCCGATTTCTCGGCCTCGTCAAACCAAGCTGAGCGGCTGCGCTGTTCACCACGGAACGGGGTGCGCTGGTTGATCCATTCCACACGCTCTGCGACCGCTTCATTGAGATCATCGAGTGACGCGAACACTTGATCACTGAGGTAGTGAATGACCCAGTTCGTGACGACTTTCACCCCAGCTTCGACGTTCCCTTTATCTCTTGGAGCAGCTGACCTCGTGGGAACAGCAGCGGTCCGGTAATGCTCTAAGAACTCGGCATAGGAGTCGTTCACGTCTCGGGCCCGCGAGGTCTTGCTGATCTGGTTCGATGCCTGGCGAGTAGCCCTATCGGGAAGTGGTAGTCCACGTATCGGGAAGTGCGATTCCGGCGACCGGGAAGCGCGGCGCACCACTTTCGTGGTCGACTCGTTGATGGACAGAGCAGCTGCTCTGGCCATCAATATGTCTTACGAAGGAGTGGCACGCGTTGAGCACCGACTACCGAAAAATCATGAACCTGTTACTGGAGCGACGTAGCTATCGAGAAATCGTGGCGATGCTGGGTTGTGCACCTAAAAGTGTCGCGGCGGCGAAGAAGCAACTCGAAGCGCAGAACCTCACCATCGATCGTTTGGCGCAGCTGACTGACCAAGAAGTCACTGCGTTGTTCCCTGATGGCCGCTCCAGGGTGCGGGCCGAGTATTTCGAACCCGAGTTCTCAAAAGTGGTGGCATCGTTCAAGAAGAACCAGCATTACACGCTGCTGCAAGGGTGGCGCACCTATACCGGGAAGCCGTCAGGGCTGCGCAAGTATGGGTACTCGCAGTACTGCGCCCTGTTCAGCGAGTATGTGAAAAAGCATGATCTGACCGCGGTCTTGAAACACACGCCCGGTCGGACACTGTTTATTGATTGGGCGGGCGACACGATCGACCTTGTCGACGCCGTCACCGGGTCAGCGACGAAGGCATACCTGTTTGTGACAGTGCTGCCGTACTCGGGGTATTTGTGGTGCCGGGCGTTCACTGACATGCGAATGCCATCCTGGATTGCAGGTCACGTGGGTGCGTTCGAATTTTATGGCGGGGTGCCCCAGCTCCTCATCCCCGACAACGCATTGACCGCGACGCATCGCAAAGAACGTGGGGATGCGTCGAGGTGGGTGACTGACCGGTATCAGCAGCTCGCTGACCATTACGGCACCTCGGTGCTCCCGACGCGGGTGCGGTCTCCGAAACAGAAAGCTGCAGTCGAGTCCGGCGTGAATGTCGTCAACAAACGCGTGATTGGATACCTCGCAGAAGACGTGTGGACGACCCTTGACGATCTCAACGACGCGATCACCGAGCGGGTACGCGAGATCAATCACGAAATCCGCCGCGTTGACGGGTCAACCAGGTGGGAGCGGTTTGACGAGGAAGAAGCAGCGCTGCTGGGTCCTGTCGCGGTCGATGGGTTCACCGAGGTCGAGTGGAAAGAAGCAAAAGTTCAACGCAACTCGCATATCACCTGCGATTCCCAGTATTACTCGGTTCCGCACGCATACGCAGGCAGGCTCCTGCGGGTGAGGCTCACCGCGAACAAGATCACCGTATTTGATGGGCAAGAGATCGTGTGTGAGCATGCCCGGCTGATGGGCCGCAAAGGCTTGTACTCGACTGAGCCAGCACATTTGCCGGTCGAGTACCGCAATGTTGACGGGTTGTGGTCGAGGGAGTGGTTCCTGCAGCGGGCCCGCGCGTTCGGGCCCGCCACGACCCAAACGATCGAGGAGCTCCTGGCACGTCGGCAGGTCGAAGCGCAAGGGTTCTTGGACTGTCAGAACGTGCTCGACACGCTGGGCAAACGCAACAAGCAACGCCTCGAAGCGGCTTGCCAGCAGCTCATCCAAGCGGGGGTAGCTCCGTCATACACTGCGTTGAAACGGGTGATGGCAGTCATCGATTCTGACGAGAAGAAACCGGGGAAACCGCGCCCGGCGGCTTCCAGCAGGAAGCCGAGGTTCGTGCCCGTCGAGAGCAGCGAGGGCGCCTCAGATGCGCCATCTGGGGCATACATTCGTGGCGCTGATTACTACCGTCGCCTCGAAGAAGAACGGGGGCGATGAATGTTCACCACCGATGACTACGAAAAGTTCCGTGAACTTCGCGTCACGCACTTGGCGGCCCGGTTCGAAGCACTCGTCACTGACGAAGCGAATGATGACCTCACCCCCGAGCAACTGTTTCTCACGGCGGCAGATGACGCGCTCGAACTCAGACGCGAACACCGGGTGTCGGGGCTGATCAAGAAGGCCAGGTTCCCACTTCCCACGGCGTCGGTTGCGGAGATCGACTACCGAGAAGGGCGCGGCATCAACAAAGTTCGGATGCAACGCTACGCCGCTCACGATTGGGCAAGCGAGACCCTGAATGTGATCGTCACGTCACCCTCAGGGGGTGGGAAAACTTATTTGGTGTGCGCGCTCGGGATCGCGGCCTGCCACAACGGGTATTCTGTCGCCTACACACGCATGGACGACCTCGCCCGCAGTCTCGTAATCGCTCGCGGTGACAGCATCAAACATCAGGCCATGTTGAACGAATACTCGGCAGTGAGTCTGCTGTTGATCGATGATTTTATGACGGTCGGTATTGACCCTGATGCGGCGGCTGATCTATTCACGATTCTCGCGAACCGTGAGCATCGTGCGGCGACGGTGATCGCGTCGCAATCGGGGCCGGATTATTGGGTGGATGTGCTGCCCGACAAGGTCGCGGCGGACTCGATCGTGAACCGGCTCGTGAACCATGCGAAGAAGATCACCCTGGGTGAGGTGGATATGCGGGCCGAGCTCAGCGAGCAGGCCCGCCACGCTGACGGCTACTGGGAATAACAGTAACGACGGCGGCCGGGGTGTGCTCACGCAGCGCTTCTCGGTCGCCGGAATCGTGCTTCCCGATACGTGGACTACCACTTCCCGATACCCCTATGCGCCAGATGGCGAGTAGTCGTTTAAGGTACTCCTCGTCCACCTAGTTGGTACTCGGTTCCGGGAAGAGGGTACTGGCCCGCAGCATTACCCGCCTTGGGCCAGCCCCTCTAGCGGGCACCTATTCCCAGTGCCCGTCGCTCGCTCTGGCCTCCTCGTCGCGGGTCTTGCGCATATCGACGCTGCCGAGCTTGATCTCTCTCGCGTGATGCGCGAGCCGGTTCACGATCGAGTCCGCAGCGACCCTGTCCGGGAGCGCTTCGACCCAGTACGCCGGCCCGGACTGCGACACGATCATCGTGGGCGCCCGATGCTCCCTGTTCGCGAGTACCGCGAACAGATCCGACGCCGCATCTGAATCAATGCCAACGGTGAGGAAGTCATCGATGATCAGAAGGTCAACCTCGGACAGCTCATTCAATAGCTGCTGGTGTTTGATGCCGTCGTGTCTCGCGATCACGAGCCTGCGCGCGAGGTCATCCATTCGGGCGTAGGTGACCGAGTGCTCGTTGTGGCACGCGGCGATCCCTATCGCGCACGCGAGGAACGTTTTCCCGCCGCCAGTGGGCGACACGATCAGCAGGTTCGTCGCGTCGGCCCGCCAAGCATGATTCGCGTAGCGTTTCATCCGAACCGGGGTAATCCCGCGCCCTTCCCGGTAATCGATCTCCGCGATCGTGGCGTGCGGGATCGGGAACCCGGCCTGCCTGATCAGCCGGTCGATCTTGTTCAACCGGCGCTGCTCTAACGTGTCATCGACGGCGGTGAGGAAGAGCTGCTCCGGGGTGAGATCATCGTTGGCTTCGTCACGGAGGAGTTCTTCCAGCCGGGTCGCGACGTGCGTGACTCTGAGCGCCCGGAACTTGTCGTAATCAATGCTCGTGAACATCACTGGCCCCCGTTCTCGTCGCGCGCATAATGCGAGGCGTCACGCACGTACACGTCCGAAGCCGGCGTGAACGTCACGGTACTCACGCGCTTCCGAGTCGACGCCGCCGGCGTCACCGCTGCTGATTTCTGCGTGTCGGTGGTGATACCCGCCATCAACCGCTTCAGCATCGTGTAAGTCGGGTACCCGCGACTGTTCAGTAGCTCCTGGCAGGCGGCCTCGAGCCTGGCCCGGTTGTTGCGGCCGAGAGTGCCGAGGATGTTCTGGCAGTCCAAATACCCTTGCGCTTCGACCTGGTGCCGATCAAGGATCTGCTCGATCACGTCCGTCGTTGCCGGGCCGAAGCTCGCCGCCCGGGCCGTGAACCATTTCCTCGACCACAACCCGTCAACATCCCGATGCTGGGCTGGCTGATGCTCCGGCAGCGTGGAGTACTGCCCCTTCCGGCCGGTGAGCCTGGCATGCTCGCAGATGATGTCGTGCCCATCGAACACGGTGATCATCGACGACGTGACGCGCACCCGCAGCAACTGGCCGGCATGCTCATACGGGACGGAGTAGTGCTGCGATTCGCAGGTCAGATGGTAGTTCCTCCCTACCTTCACCTCTTTCCAGACGACATCTTCGAAACGGTCCGTTGGGAGCGGGGCAAGCTCAGCGGCCTCTTCGGTTTCGAAGAGTTCCCACCGGGTAGTGCCGTTCGCTCGGCGCAGCACCCGGTTGATCTCGTACACCCGCTCATCGATCGCTTCGTTCACCTCGGCAAGAGTCGTCCACATGTCCTCGGCGAGGTATCCGATCACACGCTTGTTGATGACATTCACCGCGTTCTCGGCGGCGGCCTTGTCCCTGGGTTTCCGGGGCCGGGCTGGCACGATCGCGCACCCGTAATGCTCCGCGAGCTGCTGGTAACGGGCGTTGATCACCCGCTCCCGGTCCCCGCGCCTGCGCTGATGCGTGGACGTCGTCGGGTTATCCGGAATGATCATCTTCACCACCCCACCAAAGAAGGTGAACGCTTGGGCGTGCGCATCAAGCCACGCCTCGGACTTCTGGTTCAAATAGGCCCGACAGAACACCACCCCGGAGTACGGGAGCACCGCGACGAACAAGAACACCTTCGTGATCTCCCCAGTGACGGGGTCGACGATATCGACCGTGTCACCTGCCCAATCGACTTGCATCGCCCGGCCCGGGACGTGCTGCATCGTCGCGACGAGATCATTCGTTCTGAGGTACTCGCTGAAAAGGTGGCAGTACTGCGAGTAACCGTACTTCTTCCCACCACCCGAACGGCTGACATACCTCGACCAGGCCTGCTGCAGAGTGAAGTGCTGGTTCGATTTCATCGATTGCAGCACCCGCCCAAACTCAGGTTGTTCGTACTCATCCGAGACGCGTGCACGCCCGTCTGGGAACAACGCCCGGAGATCAGCGTCACTCATCACCGCAAGCCGAGCTGGGGTGATCTGATGCGAGGCGATCGTCTTCTTTGCCGCGGAAATATCGCGTCGAGAGCATCGAGTGTTCTCGACGATGTCGGTGTAGCTGTGCCCGGTGAGCACGAGCTCCATGATTTTTCGGTGGTTGGCCACTCTGCCGTCCTTCACTGGTAACAGCAGCACCCTGTGTGCTGCTGCACCTAGAAGACCCGAAAACGCGCGACAGTACCAGGCCTCCGGAATTGGGTACCAACTGGGTGGACTAGGCGTACCAACTCAGACGATCTGCCAGCTGCTACTAGGCAGATCACCCACAGTGTGAATCTGGAAATACTATTGGGGGCACCGGGCGCGCTCGGCAGTGAGATGGAGATCGCAGAGGAAACCGCCATCAGTAGCGCTGGGAACAGCATGATCCAAAAAGGCGGGTAGAAGAGCGGGTAACCTGGTCCTTCACATATCCAGGTGCCTGCGCTGTTTCCCGATAGTCCTACAGCGCACGCGTCGGCTTCAGGCCACGTGCCCATAGCGAGCCCTGCAACCATATTTACAGCGACAAACCCAAGCATTGAGATCCCGGTGAACAGCACGGTGATGATCCGGGAGCCTTCCACGAATTGAATAACTCGTTGCGAGTCCTTCCAGCAAGGTTTGCGGGTGCTTCTGGCTGTCCCAAATCGCAATTGACCAAACAAGCCGAGCCCACCTTTCTCCCCCATGCGCGCAGGTATAGTTTGCACACATCATTACATCAGGATCGACATTTCGCTCAGATGCGTCGAGAGTGGAGAGGCTTAGCGGGGTGTGGAGCAGGTCCCATGCTTTGCGGAGCCGGTCATGCGCGTACTCAGAACTGCCATCTCGGTACCGGGTGCGTTCTTTGGTGAGGTGCCAGAAGGCCACCTCAATGAAACCGCCAGATGTAGGGTGAACCAACGGGTCTTCACTAACTGGGGGTAGCTCTCAATGGTCGTAGTTGACAATGCCGTGTACGTGGATGGTCGGCGCACGCCCGATCCCGCTAGCTTGAATGACACCTATGACGTGATGCGCGATCGAAACGGCATGGCGTGGATCGGGCTCTATCGCCCCAGCGAAGGGGAGATCCGCTCGATCTCTGATGAACTCAACCTGCATAATCTTGCGGTAGAAGATGCCCTCACGGGCCACCAGCGGCCCAAGCTCGAGCGCTACGGTGACACCCTCTTTCTTGTCCTACGACCGGCAAGGTATGTGGATGAGACAGAGGAAGTGGAGTTCGGCGAAGTCCACGTATTCGTGGGCCTGGACTTCGTCGTCGCGATCCGCCATGCTGAGTCGCCAAACCTGGCGAGCGTTCGAAAGCGACTGGAATCTGATCAGGAGTTGCTTGCCCGGGGGCCTCAAGCCGTGCTTTACGCAATTCTCGACGAGATAGTTGATGAGTATGGCCCGGTTATCGCGGGGCTTGAGAACGACATTGATGAGATCGAGGATCAGCTCTTTGAGGGTGAAGACAACAGCGTCTCGCGCCGTATTTACAAGCTTTCGCGAGAGGTCATCAACTTTCAACGTGCAACTCAACCTCTCATCGGCATCCTCGAGTCGTTGCTACAGGGAGCGCCCGGACACGCGTTAGACCTGGAAGTGCAGAGGCACTTGCGCGACGTGCATGATCACGCCCTTCGTGTCGTTGATCGCGCGGATACCTTTCGGTCAGTGCTTGAGAACGCACTAGACGTGCACGCGACCCTGGTCGTGCAGCGGCAGAATGACGAGGTTCGGCGCATGACCGAGGTGAGCCTTGCCCAGAAGGAGGAAACCAAGAAGATCTCTTCGTGGGCGGCGATTCTTTTTGCCCCGACTTTGGTTGGTTCGATCTATGGCATGAACTTTGACCATATGCCTGAGCTGCACTGGAGCTTCGGTTACCCGTTCGCCATGTTTTTGATGCTCGGTACTGGTGTGGTGCTCTACGGAGTCTTTAAGTACAAACGTTGGCTGTAGCCGGATTGATCCGAGAGATGAGGATCATCGGCTTACTTGAAATGGATTGGGCCACCCAGTACCGCATTGATCCCATCGAGGGCGTGCCGAAGCTGCAGGTCGGTCGGGGCACCGTAGCCGAAGACAATTCCGTTTCGCATTGCTGGTGAGCCTTCGTGGTAGTACTTCGAGAGTGAGGCAACCTCGACGCCCTGCTCAGCGAGAAGAGCGACCGCCTGGTCTGCGTGGGGCGATCCTTCCCATGTAATTGCCGCGTGCAACCCGCCCTCAACCGCTTCGAGCAAGCAGTGCGACCCCAGAGCTTCGGCTGCCGCGATGACAAGCTTGCGGCGGTGCGCATACTCTCGCCCTACCCGAACGAGGTGTCGCTGCAACCCGCCCGATCGCATGAACTCGGTAAGTGCTGTCTGCACCAGACCAGAAACGGGCTGACCGACTGCCTCACGCACGCGAAGCGCATGCCCCCTGAGCTCGGGGTCTGGAATGACAAGGTAGCCGCAACGGAGCCAGGGGGTGAGGGTCTTTGAATAGCTCCCGATCAGCACGACCCGCTGTTCGTGGTCGAGTGAAGCAATGGCAGGAAGCAGTGGTGCTCCGTGTCGAAACTCGCTGTCGTAGTCATCCTCGAAGTTGACCGCGCCCGTTTCCTTGGCCCAGGCTAAAAAGTCGAGGCGGGCGGCAACTGGCAGCCGCCCGCCCAGTGGGTACTGATGGCTGGGGGTGAGCAGCGCGGCCGAGAATGTGCCGGGCGCGCGTCTGAGAGCATCCGGATCCATGCCGCCATTGAGCACTGGGATCGGAACCGGGGTGCCTCCACTTGCCGAAATTACCCGTCTTGCCGTCGGATAACCGGGATTTTCCGTTGCAATGCGCGGTTGCTCATGCCCTTGACTACGTTGCGCTTGGAGAGTCAGTGCGAGTCCATCGCTCGTGCCCGCCGTCACGATGATGTCGTTTGGTGTGCAGATGACTCCGCGAGCCGTGCGCAGGTGGTTTGCAATGAGCTCCCGCAATTGCCCATTACCTGCGGCTAACGGAGGCAGTCCGGGGAGATCCTGTTTCACTGCGCTTCGCCATGCTGCAACCCAGTCCCGATTCTTTGAAAAGTTAGTGGCAGGGCTACCGGGTGAGAGATTGACCTTGCCCCTGGCGGGAAGAGCCGCCGCGATCGCCTGCGGTTCTTTGGGTCGCGCGGTAACGGCAGAGAGAGCAGCCTCGTGAGCTGCAAGTCCGTCCGCGACGTAGGTGCCCGACCCCGGAACTATGACGACGTAACCCTCGCCAGCAAGATCCTCATACACCGAGACAACAGTGCCTCGCGAGATGCCTACGACGCTCGCGAGCATGCGAGAGGATGGAAGCGGATCACCGGCAGCGACCCTGCCCGAGAGCAGCGCTGCCCGCAGATGCTCAGTTAGGTGTTCACGAGCTCGGCGCACGGGTGCGTGATCCTCGGGGATGATTAAATTCATCGGAAAAGGGTGGCGCATGCTCACGATATTACTGGCCTAATCAGTTGCGCCATTTGTGGCATAACTACCTATCCGGAATTTCTCATACGGTAAGTACACGAGGTTTGTTCAACGCCGTTGACAACCGACTAAAGCCTCCTTGAACTACTCGAAAGATTGCATCATGACACCGAGCACCACCATCGCCGTTCGACCGCTCACCTCTGCGGATGAGGATCGCTGGCGTGAGCTCTTTCGTGGGTACCGTGATTTCTACAAGCTCACAGAAGACGAGAGCATCGTGTCGACAGTGTGGGGCTGGCTCTCAGATCCGCGCCACGAATGTGAATCGCTTGTCGCCGAGCAGGCTGGTCAAATCGTGGGCATCGCTCACTACCGTCGCTTTTCGCGCCCCTCAACTGGCACTGTCGGCATCTGGCTCGACGACCTCTTCACCGAACCGGAGTCCCGCGGAGCCGGGGCCGGTCGCGCACTCATTCAACAGTTAACGAGGATCGCAAAGGCAGAGGGGCGCTCGGTAGTGCGTTGGATCACGGCAGAAGACAACCATCAGGCGCAGGTACTGTACAACAAGGTCGCGACTCGCACCCAATGGGTTACGTACGACGCCCAGCCCGCACAGGACTAGATTGTGGGAGGGCGACTGCATAACAAGCCAACGCCGGCGCTCGCTCCTGCCGAGGTTTGTTTGCCCAACGATTGAGAGTAAGAAGGCCGCCCGGTGAAACTGAAGGACTTCGGGTCTCTCACCCTAGTCGCGCTCATGTGGGGCGTGAACTTCGTTGCCGCAAAAGTCGGGCTTAGCGCCTTTACACTTTGGGAGTTTCGCGTCGGCACCTTCGGGGGAGGTGCCTTGATCCTCCTGGTAATCGCGCTGTGCGCGAGGGTTCGGCTGAGGCTTGCACGCCGCGGGGATCTGATTCGCCTGCTCATAGCCGGGGCATTCAGCGTCGGCGGTTTTGGTGTGTTCTCTGCCACTGCGCTCATTCACACAACCGCTGGCCGCGCCACCATTGGCGTCTACACGATGCCGATCTGGGTGGTTCTACTCGCAAGTATTGTGCTGAATGAGCCACTTACCAGGCGGCGGATCCTCGCCCTCGTACTCGGAGCTGCGGGGCTCACGGTACTCGCCCTGCCCCAGCTTCTATCGGGAGAGTGGATCGGGCCCCTAGCGGCTGTCGCCGCTGCCGTGAGCTGGGCAATTGGTACCGTCTACCTCAAGTGGATCGACATTGACGCGCCACCGATCACGACGACAACCTGGCAGCTCGTAGCAGGCGGCGCTATGTGTGCGGTTGGACTGATCCTCGCGCCAAGGCAGACACCGATTGATGTGACCATCGAAGCAGCGCTTGGCCTTGGCTACAACATTGTCTTTGGCACGGTAATTGCTTACTTGATCTGGTTTAGCCTGTTGCAGCGAATTCCCGCCGGAGCTGCGGGAATTGGCACCCTGCTCGTGCCGGCCTTTGGTGTGCTCGCGTCGTTCGTGCTGCTTGGGGAGATCCCAACCACCGCCGATCTGGCGGGGCTTGCGCTGATCATGCTTGCAGCGAGCACCCCGCTGATTTCGGGCAGGGCGAATGCACCCGAGCCGCAGTCCCATTATGTCGAGAGCACTGCCACTGCAAGACTTGAACAATGATCTGCCTGACAAGAGCCGCAACGAGATGAGCGTGCACTCGTACCACCTTGCCCATATGCCAATCATGCGGTCAGTGGCCGCATTAGTTCGCGCACCTTCGGCCCCGGGACTGCGACATATTGAAGTGCTCGCAGGCATGCAGTTGGGGGCTGGTGTCATCTCAACGAAGCGAATGCAGCTGCGGAGGATCGCGGTGTTTGCTGAATGGGACGATGAGGCAGCGCTTGAGAACTTTCTGACACAGCACCCGTTTGGCAAACCCTTGAGTGATGGTTGGCACGTCAGGCTTCAGTTCTTACGTAGATGGGGAGTGGTGCGTGAGCAGGCCCACCTGCAAGAAGTGGTGGCGCGACCTGAACGAGATGAGCCGATTGTCGCAGTGACGCTGGCTCGCATGCGCCTCTGGGAATTGCCACGATTTATCCGTTGGGGGCGACCAGTAGAGCGTCAAATTCGGGATCATCCCGAAGCAACACTTGCCATGGCCGCGATCCGGCTACCGCGAACGGTATCCACATTTTCAATTTGGACGAGCGTTCGCGCGATGACAAGCATGGTGTTTGGTCGTGGTGACGGCGACGCCGCTCACAAGCATGCCGATGCGATGGTTGAACGTGAGCGGCGAGATTTCCACCGTGAATTCACCACATTGCGGTTCCGGCCTCTATCTGAACACGGTACTTGGGATGGTCAGGTCGAGTTCATTCCCTGGCGTAGCTGACCGGTCTACCACGGGCTCGGTTGATAGTCCTTCAAGAAGCAGCCGTAGAGATTCTCGCCCGCTTCGCCGCGCACAATTGGGTCGTAGACGCGAGCTGCCCCATCGATGAGATCGAGGGGTGCGTGGAAGCCCTCCTCGGCGAGACGAATCTTCGTGAAGTGGGGGCGCTCGTCAGTGATCCAGCCGGTGTCGACCGCGGTCATCAAGATGCCGTCCGACGAGAACATTTCTTCTGCGCTCGTTCTCGTGAGCATGTTCAGGGCTGCCTTTGCCATGTTGGTGTGCGGGTGACCGGGGCCCTTGTACCTGCGCGAAAATTGCCCCTCCATGGCGGAAACATTCACGACGTACGTGCGTTCTGCGCTCGCCGCAGCCATCGAGGCGCGCAGCTTGCTAATCAGCAGGAACGGCGCGGTGGTATTGCAGAGCTGCACTTCGAGCATTTCGAGAGGATCAACCTCTTGCACGTGCTGTACCCAGCTGTTGACGTGACTAACATCGGGTACCAGGCCACCTGCGTCGATCGCAGATCCGTCGGCGTGCTTTTCGAGTGAAGAGGAGCCGGCGGTCATCGCAAGTTCGGAGAGGTGCGAGGCGGAAAGGCTCCGTGTAAGGCCCGCGGCAACGGTGCCGAGTAGCGCGGGATCCTCAGCCACCGAGGCTTCGAGCGCTCGAGGGTGGAGCTGTGCTGGGCTGCCAAGGATTTCGACGTGGGGCATTGATCCGCTGGGGAGCGGATCGTTCTCTGCCTCGGCAAGCAAAGAGTATGAGCCGGGGGATCGCCGGACCGTTTGCGCCGCGTTGTTGATTAAAATGTCGAGCGGGCCCTGTGCGGCCACCGAATCTGCGAGCGCGATGACCTGTGCGGGGTCGCGCAGGTCAATGCCAACAACACGAAGACGGTGCAGCCAGTCTTTTGAATCAGTGAGCGACGCAAACCTACGAGCGGCGTCTTTTGGAAAGCGTGTGGTGATCGTTGTATGGGCGCCATCTCGCAGCAGGCGTAGGGCGATGTGCATGCCAATCTTTGCCCGCCCTCCCGTGAGCAGCGCACGCTTCCCGCTGAGATCGGTGCTGGCGTTGCGCTTTCCGTGACTGAACAGCGCGCACTCTGGACAGAGCTGGTGATAGAACGCGTCGACCAATGTGTAGGGCTGCTTGCAGATATAGCAGTTGCGGGGTTTGATTAGTTCACCCGCGAACGAGGTCGCCGCGCTTGTGGCAAGCGGAATACCGCGGGTTTCATCGTCGATGCGGTCGGGTGCAGCGGTTGCGGTCTTCGCGATGACCGCGCGATCGGCAGAAGCGACTGCGTCACGGTTCTTGCGCAGATTCTCGCGTTTCACTGTTTTGTACATCGAAGACGTGGCTCGACGAATGGCGAGAAAGCTGGGGTCATTGGTGGGCAGCTCATGCGCCATTCCGATTACCCGAAGAGCAACCTCGAGTTCAGCAGGATCGATACCGTTGCGGCTTGCAGTGAAGTCGGGCTGGGGGTCGGTCATTGGGTCAAGTTTACGCGAGGTCGATGAGAGCAGACACGTCGCAGCCCGAGGCCGCATAATCTGTGCGGGATATCGGTTGCGTCACAAAGCAGGCACAGCGTTGCTAGAGACGGTTTTGCGGAACCTACGCGCGGCGGTACTCCGCGGTGATCGGGCAATCAAACGGGTCACGTGCTGCGAGGCCAACTCGGTTCAAATACTCGATGACGATTGCGTATGAGCGCAGCAGCGAGGTCTCCGTGTAAGGCACGCCTAGGGACTCGCAGTACTCGCGCACGATCACCCGGGTCTTGGCCAGGTGGGGGCGAGCCATGCTCGGGAAGAGGTGGTGCTCGATCTGGTAGTTGAGGCCACCCATGAGGATGGTTGCCCACCAGCCGCCACGGACATTACGTGAGGTGCGCACCTGCTTGCTGAAGAAATCAAACTTCGCGTCATGTGCGATAACAGGCATGCCCTTGTGGTTCGGCGCGAACGAGGCGCCCATGTAAACACCGAATACCGCAAACTGCACGCCAAGAAATGCGAATGCCATGCCCAGGGGCAGCATCATGAATACGGGTACGAGCAGCACGGCGAAGCGAGCCGCGATAATGCTGAGCTCGATCCAACGCCCCTGTACTGGGCCTCGGCTAAAGAGGTGCTTGAGGCCGTGCAGGTGAAGGTTAAGACCTTCGAGCGTGAGTAGGGGGAAGAAGAGCCAGCCTTGGCGCATCGTGATCCAACGAATCAAGCCGCGAGCCTTCACCGCATCTTCTTCGATAAAAGAGATTGTGTCGAACTCAATATCGGGATCCTTGCCAACCTTGTTGGGATTGGCGTGGTGGCGAGAGTGCTTCGAATCCCACCAGGAGTAGCTCATTCCGATGCTGCCAATAAGTATCCGTGCGAGGCGGTCATTGCCAGGCCCGAGGGGAAGGATCTGACGGTGGGCCGCTTCGTGCCCGAGAAACGCAATCTGTGTGAAGACCAGGCCAAGTGCGCCGGCGATCAGAAGCTGAAACCAGCTCTCACCGAGAAGTATGAAGCCGGTAATGACGCCGCCGAGTGCGACCGCAACTAGCGTGCCAGTCATAGCGTAAAACCATGGGGCTCGACGCAGCAGTCCGGACTCGCGAACGACCTCGGACAACTTTGAATACGAGCGGGTGACTGGTGGAAAATCCCCGGTCCGTGCTCGCGTGAGCTTAACTGGGCCGAGTCCACTCAGCGAAGCATTGGCAACATTCGGCACGATCGGCACCTGTTCCGTTCTGAGCCAAAAATTAATGTGGCTCCGGTAAGCCACAGGCGGATGCCGATCGCTGTTCCCACCGTACCCCGCGAGACATACCGCGACTTGTATGAACGGTCAGAATGAGAGCTGTTTAGGCGTCACTTGCCCTCTTTTCTAGCTGAGCCTGTGCGGACGCTGAACGAAATGACCAGAAAGTTCTCGATCTACTGTTTACCGCGAGGCATATGCCAGAGTGGGAGCATGAGTCTTCCGCACGCTGATATTGATCCCGACGGCCTACTCGAGTATTCGGTTGTCTTTACCGATCGCTCCCTAAACCACATGTCTACCCGCTTTATTGGCGTGATGCAGGAGACTCTTGCGATCCTTTTCCGCGAGGCATACGGGGCACACAGCGCTGCGATCGTGCCGGGCGGTGGCACATATGCAATGGAGGCTGTTGCCCGCCAGTTCGCCACGGGTCGCCGCGTGCTCATCGTGCGGAACGGGTTGTTTTCTTTTCGATGGTCGCAGATTCTCGAGGTCGGTGGTATCACCGAGGATCTCACCGTCTGCATGGCCCGGCCGGTAGGCGAGGGGGTGGACTCTGCCTGGGAGCCCGCACCAATCGATGAGGTTGTGGCGGCAATTCGCGAACAGCGCCCAGAAGTCGTCTTCGCGCCGCACGTGGAAACGGCCGCGGGCATGATCCTCCCCGACAGCTACATTCGCGCGATCGCCGAGGCCACGCACGAGGTCGGTGGCCTCTTCGTGCTGGATTGCATCGCTTCAGGCGCAATGTGGGTCGATATGTCTGACCTGGGGGTCGATGTGCTCATCAGCGCACCGCAAAAGGGCTGGAGCGGGTCGCCCGGTGCTGGCTCGGTCATGCTGAGTGAGGCTGGGGCCGCGAGGGTCACCGAGACTGTGTCGTCGAGCTTCGCGGTGGACCTTGGCAAGTGGCTTTCGATCTCTGATGGATACGTTGCAGGCAACGCCGCGTATCACGCAACAATGCCAACCGACACCATCACGCACAATCTAAGTGCGATGCGTGAAACTCGCGAGCGCGGGTGGGAAGCGACGCGTGCCGCACAGCTTGAACTCGGCACGCGCGTGCGCGGGCTGCTTGCAGAGCGGGGCTTCGCTGCTGTCGCCGTGGGCGAGTACGCCGCGCCGGGAGTGGTCGTGGTGCACACAGTCGACCCAGAGTTGCGCAGTGGCGCGCGGTTGAAGCGCGCAGGGCTGCAGACTGCAGCTGGTGTGCCGTTGCAATGCGGCGAAGGTGAGAGCTTCTCGACCTTCCGGCTGGGCCTCTTCGGTCTCGACAAACTGGCCGACATCGATGGCACGGTGCAGCGCCTCGAGGCGGCTCTCGATACGCTCGTCTAGTGCCCGAGAAGGCCGCAGACGCCGGGGCACTCAGACCTACGATTTGGTGACGCGCTGCTCGATCATCTTCTTTCCGATGCCGAGCACGCCCGGAAGGTAGTCCTCCCCAGGAGTCCCCAATCTGCGAGACGTCGATCTTTCCCGTGTGGATCTGCTCGCAGAGGCGCAACCATCCTTCGCCGGTTGCCGCGGTGAGCGCGAATGCGACGGTCGCGTTTACCGCGCTTCCGATACCGGGAATCAGCTTGATGAAGCTTCGGGCGAGCGCTCTGCCCGCGATCTGTGCGCCCAGTTGGGCAAGGGCAGAGGCCGAGAGCATGACCTTCAGGTCGAGGTCGTAGATCGCGGCGATTCGCCCCATCATTTCCATTTGGATCGGCGCGAGCGCCGTGGCATCAGCGATTGGAATCGGGATCGCAGCCGCTGCAGCGGCTGCTGACGAGGCTGCAGCGATGACCGGGCGTGCCATCTCTCGTTTCCAGGGAAGGTTGAGTCGCTGTGCGATGCGAAAGGCATCCTTCTCATCGTCTGGCGACAGGGCGAGGGTCTCAGCGACGAGTTCACCGAGGCCATGCCCCGTGCCCTTTCCGTTCTTGCCGATCGAGGCGGTGAGGATCACCTTGCGTACGGGCAGGTAGATCTCGTTGCCGTGTTCGTCGTATGGACGTTCGAGCCAATCGCGAAAACTTTCGACTTCTTTCGGTGCTCGATACTTGCCGGTGACGGGATTCTTCGCCCAGTCGACTTTTGTGAGCACGAGGATCACCGGTAGACCTGCGGCCTCAAGTTCGCGAATCATCTCGACGTCGGGCAGCGTGAGCCTTGCCGCATTTGAGGTCACACAGTACCAAACGACGGCTATCTGCTCGTTTGCTGGTCTCTGCGCAATTGTCTGGAGATGGCCGTGGAGAGTCTCGCGGGGAGATTTGCTCGAACCAATCTCGAAGCCCTCGAAATCCCAAATTCCGAGCGATTCATCGTGATAGTAGTTGACCCCGCTGGTGACGGGAAGCCCGATGCCGACCTTCGCGTGATCTCTGCCGAAGACCGCGTTGACGAGTGACGATTTGCCGACACCCGTACCGCCAATGATGCCCAGATTGAAGCGACCGTACCGGCTCTTTGCTTCGGAGTTTGCCTGCAGGAACGGCTGATTATCGATTTCAGGGGCTGGTGCAGGCGTGTGATCGATCGGCTGCATTGACATGAGACGCTCCAAATCATGGACAAATTGAAGTGCTGATCAGGCTACACGCATAAGGCTGCCGGGCGGGTATTTAAGCTCAGCTGATGGTGCGATTCGCAGCCTGACGCTCGATACCGGCACGGAGCAAGGTGAACGCGGTCACGGCGAACAGCATGATTACGACCAGCAGCACTGAGATTCCACTGAGGCCATTGCCGCGGACCAGGAGAATACCAAGGAGCACCAGGCCTGCGAGGCTCACAACGCCGAGAGCGAGGCCGAGCGCAAGCGGCCCGCGCCACGGCTCGCCAATCAGCTCTTGCCGCCGCAGGGTTGCGCGATCCTCGGCCCGAAACTGGCTCAGGAACTCGCGATATCTTGGCGCGCGTCGTGACCCAATTATTATGCAGAGAATCGCGGCGCCGAATGCCAGGGGAGGCGTGAAGAGCAGGAACCCCTCGGAGCGCTGGCCCTTCATCTCGAACGAGGTAACAGCAGGCCACTCAGAGATGAGCGCGAAGGTCGCGACCGTGGCGACGAGCAGCCAGAGCGCGGCCCAGACGAAGGTGGGGGCTGGTGAAGCGACATAACGCGGGGTGCTTAGGTTTTGAAGGCTCATTTGAGGCGGCTCCTTCCTGAAATCGAGTGGGCAGAATGCGCGCTGACCCCATTATTGTGGACAGCAGCGCAAACACCTTGCAACAGCTATTCATCATTTTGATGAATAGCGTGCTACACTTTACTCATGACGATCAAGTTCTACGCACAGCAGACCAACGGTAGCGTCACAGCCAGTGCCATCGAGCCCTTTCAATTTCCCGGTGGCGAGTGGCACCTGCGCGTCCCCGGTAACCGCGAGGTTGCAGCACATGCGCTTATCGCTGGCTGTGACGCAGACGACCTGGTGCTGCTCGGGCTTTGGGCCGACTCCGTGCGCCAGCAGCGGCAGCGCACAGTTGCGCACATTCCCTATCTGCCGGCTGCGCGAGCAGACAGAGGTAACCCCTTCGGTGCCAAGGTATATGCAGACCTGATCAATGCAGCAGCCCTCGATGAGGTTGTTGCATTCGACCCGCACTCGCCAGTCTCGCCGAGCCTCGTGAACAACATCAGGGCCGTCTACTCAGATCGAGTGATCGCCGACGTGCTGCGAGAGAGAGTGGCCGCAGGCGAATTTAGTGCCGTGCTCGCCCCTGACAAGGGTGCGGTCGATCGCGCATCACGAGCCGCCGAGGCCCTTGGCCTGCCGCTCTTCACCGCAACAAAGACGCGCGACTTCGACTCCGGCAAGCTGACCGGCTTCCATGTGCCTGAGCTGCCGAAAGAGGGGGAGAAGATCCTCGTCGTTGACGACATTTGTGACGGTGGCGGAACATTTCGCGGCCTCGCAGCCGCGGCAGCCATCGGCCGGGACCGCCTTGCCATCTGGGTTTCGCACGGCATCTTCTCCGGCCAAGCAAACCAGCTCACCGAATACTTCTCAGATATCTGGACCACCGACTCCCACCCTGGCGCATTCCGTGCCGACGTCGGCGCCCACATCGTAGAACTTGCCCCATACCTCGTATAGATAAGGAACTGATCATGCACACCACTGATCGCTTCGCCCCCATTCGTGCCCTCATGATGACCGACGTCTACAAGCTCGGCCACATTGAGCAGTACCGCCTGGCAGGCACCCCCGAGATCGTGTACTCGAACTGGACCAATCGCGGCAGCCGAATTGAGGGAGTGAAGCACGTCGTGCACTTCGGGCTGCAGGCTTTTCTTGCCAAGCTCGACGAATGGTTCGCACCATTTTTCGCAGCGGACGAGGATCTCGTGTGCGCACTCTACGAAGAGCGACTGACGCAGATCTTGGGCCCGAACACCATCGGCTCTGAACACATCCGGGCGCTGCACCGAGCGGGCTACCTGCCGCTCACCTTCTCGGGAGTGCAGGAGGGCACCCCGGTGCCGGTGCGCGTGCCATCGTTCGTATTCTGGAACACCGACCCCGAGTTCTTCTGGCTCACGAACTACATCGAGAGCATCGTCTCTGCCGAGATCTGGCAGCCATCAACCTCTGCAACCATTGCGCGCGAACTGCGCCGTGTGCTTGATGAGGGTGCGGTGCGTACGGGAGGCGACCCGGCGGCGGTCGACTGGCAGGGCCACGATTTCTCATTCCGTGGCATGTCGAGCGTAGAGACGGCAGCGGCCTCAGGCGCAGGCCACCTGCTTTCTTTCACCGGAACCGATTCCCTGCCGTCACTTGATTGGATCGAACGATACTACGGTGGCGATTACGTTGCGGGCTCAGTACCGGCAACCGAGCACAGCGTCATGTGCACCGGTACTTCGGTGCTCGGCGAGCGAGAGATGTTCGCGAGGCTCATCGACCTCTACCCGGTGGGTATCTTCTCGGTAGTGAGCGACACTTTCGACCTGTGGACGGTGCTCACTGAGTTCCTGCCAGAAATGAAGGATCGCATTCTGGCCCGAGACGGCAAGATGGTGATTCGCCCCGACTCCGGCGACCCGGTCGACATTCTCTGCGGCACCGAGCGAGCGCGGGGAAAGGGTGCCGCGCCCGCCGAACGAGGCGTCATCGAGCTGCTGTGGGACACCTTCGGCGGCAGTGTGAACGAAGCGGGATTCAAGATGCTTGACCCGCACATTGGGGCGATCTACGGTGACTCGATCAACCGCGAGCGGGCGATCCAGATCATTGACCGTCTCGCTGCAAAGGGGTTCGCCTCGACAAACGTCGTGTTCGGTGTCGGCTCCTTCACCTACCAGTTCAATACCCGTGACACCTTCATGAGTGCGGTCAAGGCAACCTGGGCTCAGGTCGACGGTGTTGGTTACGACCTACAGAAGGATCCAGTCACCGATAGCGGCACCAAGAAGAGCGCCCGTGGCAGGTTGGCTGTTGCGCGCGATGACAACGGCGAGCTGCAACTCGTTGAGCGGGCAACCGCCGCTGACGAGGCGTCGAGTGAGATGCAGCCGGTCTGGACCGACGGCAAGTTTGTTCGCCAGCAGACCTTTGCGAACGTGCGAGAGGTACTCGGAGCAGCAAAATGACCGACTGGCAGCAGCCGCTCCTCTCGGTCGATGTGGTGGCGGTGAAGTGGGACGGCGAGGCATTGCAGTTCGCGCTGCATGATCGACCGAACGAACCCTTCGCGGGCAGGAGCGCGCTTCCTGGCGTGCTCCTGCTTCCGGGCGAGGCGCTCGTCGATGCGGTGCACCGGGCGGTGGCTGTGAAGATTGGTGCTGCAGAGGCATCGATCATTCAGGTGACTCAGGTCGGCGCATTCGACGGAACCAACCGAGATCCTCGCGGTGCCACAATTTCAATCGCACATCTTGCGGTTATTGAGCACGATGCAAGCAAACTTGAATCTGGGCAGTGGGCGGCTGACGCGACCGGGCTGCCGTTTGATCACGACGCAATTGTCGGGTCAGCGATCGACGAGCTCGGCCTGCGCCTCTGGAGTGACTGGCCACTGACGCGGGCGATCCTCGGCGAAGAATTCACAACAAAATCTGCGCTCGCTCTCTCGCACCGACTCGATGCGCTGCCCAACCGAGCATCGAACGTCGCGCGTTGGCTTGAGGCAACCGGACGTGTTGAGCGTATCGGCCAGACTGGGCGTGCCACTGTGTGGTCCTGGTTACCTGAGGAGTCGGCTGACTAGAGGTCTCGTTAGCTAACAGCACCACTGGTGTAGAACCAAGAAGTGCCGACCTAAACTCGCTTACGCGGTTTCAGGTCGGCACTTTTCATGACTGCTATCTAGAGTTAGCCAGCTGCCCCCGCAGCCGCGGCCTTAGACATGACCACTGGCTCAACCTCTGCCTGATCCTCGATCGACTCATCGAGGTAGCGCTCGAGGCTGTCATCGAGCTCATCGATCCATGGAGTGTGATGCGGCTCGGCCATCGTGCCGGTCATGACCGAGGGGTACACGTGGTCGCGGTAACCCATGATGTCCTGCTGCTTGTCCTTCGTCCAGCTGATGAAGATATCGATGACCTGATCAATATCGAACTCCGGGTAGTCGGTTTGCTGCATGAGATCACGCACGTAGTTGCCCTGGAACGTAATCTCCGCGTCGACATCTTCGACCGCGTCGAGGCGATCTTGCCACTCTGTCATCGACTTTGCGCGCTCACCGGGCGAGGGCAGAGTCGTCTCACCGAGAATGAGGTCGCGAACATACCAAGCCTGGGTGTCGAACATATTGAACGTAAACCACTGATCCTGCGCGCCCACGTAGTAGAGCGCGGGGTTTTCTTCCCACACCACCCCGCGGTAGAGGCCCTTCGGGTACACGGTATTCGCGCCCGCAAGTGCCAACTCTTCGGGCAGGAACGGGTACTTGTGCAGGTAGCCGGTGCAGAAGATCACCGCGTCGACGTTCTTTGTGCTGCCGTCCCTGAAGTGGGCTGTGTTGCCGTCGAAACGCTGCAGCCCGGGCCGCTCTTCGAAGCCCTTTGGCCAGTCGTACCCCATCGGCTCCGAGCGATAGCTCGCGGTGACCGACTTCGCGCCCATCTTGTGCGCCTGGCTACCGATGTCTTCGGCAGAGTAACTTGAACCGATTACAAGGATGTCCCTGTCCTCGAATGCCTCCGCGCCGCGGAAGTCGTGCGCGTGCGAAACGTAGCCGGGGAACGTCTCGATTCCCTCAACCTCTGGGGTATTCGGGAACGAGAAATGACCGCTTGCGACGACAACATTGTCGAAGGTGTCGGTGGTCGTCTCTCCGCTCGGCAGGTGTTCGCTCGTGACCGAGAACAGCTGCGTTTCGTCATCGAATGACACGAGTCGCACCACGGTCTCGAACTGGATGTACTTGCGCACGTCGCTCTGTTCGAGGCGCCCCGCAATGTAGTCCCACAGCACCGAACGCGGTGGGTATGACGAGATCGGCCGGCCGAAGTGCTCATCGAACGAGTAGTCTGCGAACTCTAGGCCCTCTTTTGGTCCGTTTGACCAGAGGTTTCGGTACATGCTTGAGTGCACTGGTTCGCCGTATTCGTCGAGGCCCGTGCGCCAGGTGTAGTTCCACTGGCCACCCCAGTCGGCCTGCTTTTCAAAGCAGACGAGATCAGGGATTTCGGCGCCGTTACGCTCGGCGGATTCGAAGGCCCTTAGTTGAGCCATGCCACTCGGGCCGGCCCCAATGATCGCTACCTTTTTCTTTTGCTTCACTTTAGTATCCTCACGTGTTGTCTCTCGTAGCCCATCGCTCACACCGGCACTTACGAGATCAAGTCAGATCGCACACAAAAGCAAAACGGGAAATATTTTACGATCCTTCACGGAAAGCCCGCATCGTGTGGGAGACCAAAATCTCGACCAGCCGGACGCTAGCAACCTTTCTACCCTATCATTTTTGGTGAAAAGTGGCTTATATATTCGGATCTGAACCCGGACTGTTATGTTTGGGTGCGGCTCAACTCCGGTAGATGTGGTTTGCGGTGACCATGAAACTTTCCTAAATTTTGACAAATTTTGAGGATCCCCACCCGTGTTTCTACCTACGTTTCAGCGGGCAGTGACGAGTGCACATCAACCCTTTGATTGAACTTTGTTTCAGCCTCGTTTGCGATGCCCGGCTGCGGCATCACTGGTGAAGTTAGGAGCATGGCAGAAACTGTTGTTCGCTCTCATTTTTCAGACACACTTACCTCGCGTCGTGGTGCCTGGTTCGCACTAGCCCTTTCGATTGTGGTCATGGTGTTGCTGTTTGGTGCATTTGGTGGGGCCAAGGCCTCCGCTCGAAACGCGACAGCCCCCGTTGACTCGGAGTCAGCTCAGGTGAGCGAACTGCTGCAAAAGTTTCCGAACGCGGATCAGCAGTCAGTGCTCGTGGTGGCATCGCGCGATGACGGCGGCAAGCTTACGAGCGCGGACAACGAGAGTCTCGAAAAGGTGCTGCCGGCGCTTGATGCGTGGGGCGATGCCGAGTCGACCGGGCCTATGCTCAGCGAAGACGGTAAGGCCGCGGTGTTCGTGACCCCCATCACCGTGGGCGAGAGCAATACCGACACCGCACAGGTGATCAAGTCGCTGCGCGCCGACGTGGCGTCGGTGACGCCTGACGGAATCACTTTGCAGGTGACCGGAGGGCCCGCGTTTGGTGCCGACGTCGCGTCGGCCTTCGAAGGCGCAGACTTCACACTGCTGCTCGTCACCATCTTGATCGTTGCCGTGCTGCTGATTGTGACCTACCGCTCGCCGGTGCTCTGGCTCATTCCACTTACTGTGGTGGCTCTTGCCGACGGCCTCGCGGGTCGTATGACCGCTGCGGCAGGAAACGCCTGGGATCTACAGTTCGACGGTGGCATCATCAGCGTGCTCGTCTTCGGTGCAGGCACGAACTACGCGTTGCTGCTGATCTCTAGGTACCGAGAAGAACTGCTTGTCTCCGAGGATCACCGCGCGGCCCTTTCTGCTGCTTGGCGCAAGACTGCGCCCGCGATACTCGCATCAAATGTGACTGTGGTGCTCGCGTTGCTGACGCTCGTGCTCGCGGTGATCCCGGGCACCCACGGCCTTGGCATCTCGTCGGCTATCGGCCTGCTGATTGCGCTCGCCGCAGTGCTCTTCATGCTGCCCCCGCTGCTTGCGGTGTGCGGCCGGGGCATCTTCTGGCCGTTCGTGCCGCGCCCCGGTGCAGCGAAGCCGTCGGGTGGAGCATGGCGATGGATCGCCTCGCACGTGGTGAAACAGCCGGTGGTGAGCCTGCTCGCCAGCCTTGCGCTGCTTGCCATCATGGCCTCGGGCCTCATCGGCACCTCGGTCGGTCTCAACCAGGTCGAGAAGTTCCGGGTGCAGTCTGAGTCTGCAGCGGGGCTCGAGACCGTCTCTGCGCACTTCGCCCCGGGTGAAGCGCAGCCGATCTTTGTGGTTACCGAAAGCGACTCGTCGAAGGACGTCATCACGGCGATCATGGACGTTGATGGCGTGGTGCGTGCTCATCCCATTGGAGATGCAAATGCTGACGGCCTGACAAAGATCATGGTGACGAGCGAGTACGCGCCGAGCACGGAGCAGAGCCTTGCGCAGATTACGGAGCTCCGTGACGCAGTGCGCACGGTTCCGGGTGCTGAGGCCGTCGTTGGCGGTGCCGTTGCCACAGATCTCGACGCTCGTGCTGGTAACCAGCAGGACCTGCTGCTGATCGCTCCGCTCGTACTTGCCGTGTGCTTCTTCGTGCTGCTCGTCTTGCTGCGCTCGATCGTGGCACCGGTGCTGCTGCTCCTCGTGAACCTTGCCAGTGCGGTCGCCGCCATTGGTGCCGGTGCCTGGCTGAGCCGCATCGTGTTCGGCCAGAGCGCACTCGACCTGCAGGTGCCGCTGCTCGCTTTCCTCTTCCTCGTGGCGCTCGGCATCGACTACACGATCTTCCTCGTGCACCGCGCTCGGGCTGAATCTAGGGTGCACGGCACAAAGGCCGGAATGGTCGAGGCAGTTGCCCACACCGGTGGGGTCATCACGAGTGCGGGCATCGTGCTTGCCGCCGTGTTCGCTGCACTCGGTGTACTGCCGCTCGTCACACTCGGCCAGCTGGGGCTCATCGTGAGCGTCGGCGTGATCGTTGACACCCTCGTGGTGCGCACGATCGTGGTGCCCGCGATCTTCAGCCTGATGGGCGACCGAATCTGGTGGCCGAGCAAAGTGAGGGTCTCGGCTTAGCCGAGGCACCCTGCTTAGGGCAGAGAATGTAACCATGAGCCTCGTAGACGCGCCACTTGCCCGAACACACACGATTGCGCCGAGCAGTGTCACCGTGCGGGCGATGGAGATCGGCCAGCACTGCATGGCGGTGCTGCTGACAGGGATCGGTGCGGTGCGTGCCATCGGCAGTGGCACGCCCGCTTCTTCGGTGATCGTTGCTGGTTTGGCGATCCTCGCCTGGCATACCGCGGGCACGCTGCTGCCGTCGAGAACCCGCTCGCAGCGCATGGTCGTGGGCTGGCTGATCGGTTTTGCCGTGATCTGGATCGCCGCGGTTGCCGTGTCTGCTGAGTTCGTCTGGCTCGCGTTTCTGCTGTGGTTACTCGCAGGTCACCTGCTCCCCGTGAAATGGGGCTTAGTCTTCTCGTGCTTCGTGTTGGTCGTCGTGGTGATTGCGCCGATCTTGCACCATGGCGCGACGAGCTACGCCAACGTGTTTGGGCCGCTCATCGGAGGCGTCTTTGCCTTTGGGATTTCCCGCGGCTACCTGCAGCTTCTTCGTGATGCGGCGGAGCGCGAGCGCCTCGTGGATTCGCTGACGACGGCGCAGCGAGAAACGTCGGAGCTGCAGGTCGAGCTTGCTCTCGCCCAGCGGCACTCGGGTGCGATCGCGGAGCGGACGAGGATCTCGCGAGACATCCACGACACCATCGCACAGGCCTTGTCGTCGATCCGGCTGCTCGCGCACGCAGAGATGAACCGCACTGGCGACCCGGCTGCGCAAACCACACTCAGCCAGGTCGAGGCAATTGCCGGGGCCAGCCTGTCGGACGTGCGCAGGATCGTGGCGGAGCTCGTGCCTGCGGAACTTGAAGACAATGCGCTCGCGACTGCGCTCAGGCGCATGCTCGATCGAGTTCGCGACGAGACCGGGCTGCAGCTCGATTTTCATGCTGATGACTCACTGCCGATTCTGCCGACGGAGGTGGAGATCGCGCTGCTGCGTGTCTCTCAGTCGGCGCTCGCCAACGTGCGGCAGCATGCAGGTGCGTCTCGAGTGGTAATGAGTCTGATCGATGCCGACGACTCTGTTCGCCTCGATATCGCGGATGATGGGGTTGGGTTTGACGTTGCTGCGTGGGATCGCGCTGCTGACTCAGCCTCCTCAAGCTACGGCCTCAGGTTTATGCGTGCTCGAATGCGCGAGCTGGGCGGCGGCCTAGACGTTGAAAGCACACCCGGGCAGGGCGCCGCGATTTCCCGCGTACCTGCCAATTCATCGTGCAGGGGAGAGGAAGCGGACTTGTCGATCACCGTGCTGCTCGTTGATGACCACCCGGTAGTGCGCAGCGGCCTGCGCGCGGTCTTGGAAACAGGCGGGGCACTCAAAGTGCTTGGTGAAGCCGCCACGGGGGAAGAAGCTATTACCCTCGCTGGGCACTTGCACCCTGACGTCGTGCTCTGCGACTTGCGACTCGGTGACGGCATCGATGGTATTCAGACCACCGCGGCCCTTCGTGCCCTCGACCCGGCACCGGTAGTGCTCATCCTTACTACCTTCGACCGAGACGCTGAGATTATCGGTGCGATCGAGGCGGGCGCCGCCGGGTACCTGCTGAAGGAGGTAGCTCCTGAGGAGATCATCGACGGTATTCAGCGTGCTGCAGCAGGTGAGACGATCCTCGCCCCTGATCTTGCTGCGCGCGTGCTGAAAGGGATCCGTAATCCGATCCCGAAGCTCACCGAACGTGAGATCGAGGTGCTGAAGCTGCTTGCCACCGGGGTTACAGAACAAAGAGATCTCGCGCGATCTGTTTGTTACCGAGGCGACCGTGAAAAGCCACCTCGTGCACATTTTCACGAAGCTTGGCGTGGATAGCCGATCCCGCGCGATTCATATCGCCCAGGAAACCGGGCTGATCTGATGCGCACTTGCCCGCCTTCGATATTTCTCTATTCCCGCAATTCTGAAAGGTCAACTCATGCAAAAGCTCTTTACCGCGGCCTTCACCTATATGGTGCTCGGTGTTTCCGCTGGTCTGTTCTACCGCGAATTCACCAAGCTCAACGGCTTCCCTGAGGGGCAGTTCACGCAGCTCGCCGTCGCGCACACCCACCTGCTTACCCTCGGATTCATCGTCTTGCTGATTATTCTGGCGCTCGAGAAACTCTCACCCTCTCTGCCAGCCGCAAGATGTTTGCCTGGTTCTTCTGGCTCTTCAACGTGGGGCTCGTGATCAGCTGCGGGTGTGCTGATCTGGCATGGCAGCCTTACCGTGCTTGGGAAAGAGGGAAACGCAATGATTTCTGGGATCGCCCGGTATCGGTCATATCTTGATTACCGCTGGCATGATTGTATTTTTCCTACTGCTGGGCAAAGCTATCAAGCGAGACACGCTTGCAGCGAAGGCAAACGACGCAGCCGTCGTAAACGCATAACTACTAAAGGTGTAGATCATGACTGGAGCCCCTGCCGCTTCCACAGGGAATTCCGTAGAAGCGCCGTCGCGTAAAGAGTGGATCGCTCTCGCCGTTCTCTCGATCGGTCTTGGGCTGATCGTTCTGGACGGCACGATTGTCGGCGTCGCACTGCCAGCGATTATTAGCGACCTGAAGCTTAACCTGACGGACGCGCAGTGGGTGAACAGTCTCTACGCGGTGCTGCTGGCGGCACTGCTGCTGTCCACCGGCAATCTTGCAGATAGGTGGGGGCGCAAGCGACTGTTTCTGTTCGGGCTTGTGGTCTTTATGGGCGGTAGCTTGCTCGCCGCGATGGCGGGTACCGCGGGGCTGTTGATCGGGGCGAGGGCGGTGCAGGCAGTGGGTGCGGCGTTCATTATGCCGTCGACACTGTCGACGGTGAACGCGGTTTTCCGCGGCAAGTACCGGGCCGCTGCGTTCGGTGTCTGGGGTGCCGTGATCTTCGGGAGCGGCCGCGATTGGCCCGCTCGTGGGTGGTGCACTGACGCAGTATGCGTCGTGGCACTGGATCTTTCTGGTGACCTACCCTAGGCGCGATTGTGCTGATTGCCGCGTGGCTGACCGTGCGGGAGACTCGAGGCGAGCGTAAGCGCCCGGGCGCCGACGTCGACGGTGCGCTACTCAGTGCCATCGGCTTTGGCGCGCTGGTGTTTGCCGTCATCGAGGGGCCGGATCTCGGCTGGTGGACTCCCAAGGCCGACCTCACGCTATTTGGGTGGGTCTGGTCGAAGGATGCCACGGTGTCTGCGGTACCGGTGGCATTCTTGATTGCCGCAGTGGCGCTCATCTTGTTCGTGCTTTGGGAGAGGCACCGCGAGAAGGTAAAGCGGTCGGCGCTGCTTGATCTCAGTCTGTTCTCGTTCTCGACGTTCTCGTGGGGAAACCTGACGGCGATGATGGTCGCGGTCGGGGAGTTTGCGATTCTCTTCGTACTTCCGCTCTACCTGATCAACGCACTTGGGCTCGATGTGATGGGCGCCGGTCTCGTGCTCGCTGGTATGGCAGTGGGTGCCTTCCTCTCAGGCGCAGCCGCCAGGCATCTCGCCGCGAAGTTTGGCTCTCCCGGCACCGTGCTGATCGGCCTCGGTATGGAGGTCGTGGGCATTCTTGTGCTCGCCCTCATTATTCATGGAGACACCCCGGGTTGGCTTGTTGCGATCCCTCTCGTCTTTTACGGGCTGGGGTTGGGCCTTGCCTCGGCACAGCTCACCGGCACCGTGCTTCGTGACATCCCCGTCGGGCTCTCTGGCCAGGGGTCGGCCACACAGAGCACCGTGCGACAGATTGGCTCGGCACTGGGCACTGCCTTTGCGGGTGCAGCACCTTCGATTTCACTCGCGGCAACACTACCGAAGGCGCTCGATGCCGCCGGGATCACCGGCACTGCGGCCACACAGCTTCCGACTCGACGCGCCAGTCGGCGGGCACCACTATTACCCAGTTGCGGATTCAGGGAGACCACAGTTCGCTCGGGGATCAAACCACGGCAGCTGTGAACGCGCTCAGCGATGGGTTTGCGCAGGGCACCCGATGGGCGCTTATCATTGCGACGGGCTTTCTTGTGCTCGGGGGCTCGTTGGGCGCTTCGCTTGAAGCGTGCGGCGCGCGAAAGTGAGAGCGTGGGCAGCGCCGAATAAGTGGCAGCAGATGGCTTGGGGCCGGGTGGTTAAGAGCTGCAGGGCACTCTTGCTCGCGCACCAGATTAATCAGGCTCCAGGCCCGCTGGTAACTCGTTTTTCGTGCTTTCGTGTGCGTTCTCGCGCACGACCACGCAGCAGTAGCCGGAGTGCGGTTCAAGATCGGCTCGAAGCGAGCCGCACCCCCGCGCCGTCGAGCACCCCCTGCACCAAGTGCTGATTGGTGCCGCAGACCAGCTCGCGGTGCTCCTGCGCCAGCGCATCAAAGGGGCAGTTGCGCAGGCGCAGCTCTCTGGTGTGCGGGTTTATCGGGCTTGATGCGTTTGATTCGCTCGGCCCTCCGTTGCAGCAGGGCTGAGCAGTTGCGCCAGGCTCGGCAGGCGAACCCTGCGCTGCGGCCCTGCGTTCTGCCTCCAAGTCAAGGTCGCCGGTGGTGCCCTGCTCTGATTCGTATCCAAGCCGGGTGAGCACAACACCTGCTCGAACTAAGTGGCTCTGGTCCCCTTTAGCGCTGTCTGGTGCCGCAGAGCCTGCGCTGTGTGAGTGTGTGCCGGGATCCTCGCCCGCTTGAATCTCGGCATCAACGCGCGTTGCCGCAAGCTCCCCTTTTTCGTAGGCCACCGCCGCAATGGCGGGTTGTAGGCTCTCGCCCTGTTGGTTGCGCACCACGGCCCCGGCGAGGATATCGCCCATCACGTCGTATCTGCGCTCTGGCAGGCTTACGCTGATCTCGGCTTTAGCGCGGCGGTAGAGCTTTGACGGGCGCCCGGCGCCCGGCCCCTGACGCCCGCTCATACGGCGGTACTCAACGTCGAGTAGGCCCTCTTTGGTGAGGCGTTCAAGGTGGAACTTTGTCTTGGTGAGTGGCAGATTCAGTGCTTCAGCGGCCTCCTCACGGCTGACGGCATCGCGTTGTTGCAAGACGTAGGTGTAGAGGCGTCTGCGGATCGGATCGGCGAGAGCGCCGATCGCGTTTACGGCTCCGGTGGTGGTCATGGGCCAATTCTATCAGGCAACAAAGTTGACTTTAGAGAAATAAATATCTAAAGTTCAAATTAGTACCCGTTAGAAATTGATCTCAGACACAGGAGTTCGATCATGAACACTTCATCAGTAACCTCCACGTCAAGCCGCACCGGGGCGTCGACCGCAAACACACCACCATCGAAGAGCACAGGGCAGGTTGCTTTTCTGCTCTTGCGAACGGTATTTACGGTCGCTCCGATTCTGTTCGGACTCGACAAGTTCGCGCGCATCTTGACCGATGATTGGGAGCGATACCTTGCCCCCTGGATGGACAACCTGATCCCGGGCGACGCGCACACCGCGATGCTCATCGTCGGCGCAGTCGAGATTGTTGCCGGTTTGGTGGTCGCCATCGTGCCGCGCTTTGGTGGTCTCCTGGTAGCTGCCTGGCTGCTCGGAATCATTGTGAGTCTGGTGTCGGTTGGCGGATACCTCGATATCGCATTGCGTGACTTCGGCCTACTTGTCGCAGCGCTCGCACTGTCGTCTCTGGCATTTGATCGCCACAGGGCGCGGTCGGTTCGTTCTTAGTTCTTGAGTAAGAAGGTGTGAAGGCTGGTGCTAGCTCCTGAGCGAGATAGCACCAGCCTTTGTCGTGAGCCCAACTAGCGGCGTTGACGTGAGCGCAACACACCAAAGCGAGTGATAATCGCGAAGACAGCTGTCCACGCAACGATGTTCAACAGCACCGCCCACAATGGGTCGCTGCCTCCGCTGACAAGTGCACCCTCGGTGATCGGCCAACGAGCGAGTGCGGCGAAACCGTACATCGGGGTGAAGTGCGCGATGTCGAGCATCGTTCCACTGAGCGGCATGAATAGGTTGCCAAAGAAGCTGAAGAACGTGATCGAGATTGATGCGAGTGCGGCGGCCGAGTCTGGGTTGAACGCGAGCCCGACGCCAAGGCCAAAAAGCCCAAACATGCAACTGAGCAAGAGGATCAGCCCGCCAACGGAAAACCAGCGCCACAGATCGTCTGCCTCAGCTCCGGTGAAAGCACCGAGTACAAACACGGCCGCGACCGAAAGCGCTGAGAAGCAGACTGCTGTAAGCAGCTTCGTGAGCGCGTACCCCGCCATCGACAGGGGCGAGAGCGCAATTTGTCGGCCCCAACCTTGGCCGACCTCAGATGCGGCGAGCGAGCACATTGAGCTCATCGCTGTCGCTGCACCGAATGCCGCCATCGAGGCCATCACGTAGAACGAAACGTTGCCGTGGCCGACACTCAACCCGGCGGCATCCGTGTTGACCCCGAACATGAGGTAGAGCACGAGCGGCATTCCGAGCGTGAATGACAGCGTGTACGGGTTTCGAAGTTGCCGCTTGATCTCCGTGAAGAAGAAGGTGCGTGTGAAGAGCATGATCAGTCCTCAGTGAGGTTGGTGAAGGCGGTTTCCAGGGTGGGCGCCGCAATCTCAAGGTCGTGGGCGCCGAGTTCGAGCAGCATCGCGGCAATTGCGTCTGAGTGCGACGTACGCACGAGGATCCTCGAACCTTCAAGCTGAATATCGCCGTCACGGGCGTCAGCGAGCAGCGGGCTTGATTGTACGCGGGCGAGGATCTCCTGGCCCGCCTCGGTGGGTAGCGTAGCGGAGAGGGTGCGACCTCTGAGCGTGGCCCGCAATTCTGCGGTTGTGCCGTCGGCCACGATGCGGCCGTGGTTCATCACGACCGTGCGCCGAGCAAACCGTTCGGCCTCTTCGAGGTAGTGCGTTGCGAAGACGATAGTGCGACCAGCGTCTGCCTCCTCGTGCATGACCTCCCAGAAGCGGCGTCTTGCATTGACGTCCATGCCAGTGGTGGGCTCGTCGAGCACCAGCACATCGGGGTCTGGCAACAGAGCGAGCGCGAACTTGACGCGCTGCTGCTCGCCGCCAGAGCACTTGCTCACGCGGCGGCGAGCGATCTCGGTAAGGCCAGTGCGATCCATTACCTCTTTCACGCGGGTGCTGGCAGCATGGAAGCTGGCGATGACTTCGACGGTTTCGGCTACGGTGAGGTCAGAGAGCAGCCCTCCGGTTTGTAGGAGTGCCGAGAGCCTCCCTGAGGCGACTGCCCGTCTCGGCTGCTGGCCCAGCACGCTGATGGTGCCAGCATCAGGATCGCTCAACCCGAGCAGCATGTCGATCGTGCTGGTCTTGCCCGCGCCATTCGGGCCAAGAAGTGCGACGATGTCGCCTCGCTGAACGGTGAGGTCGATGCCTCTTACCGCCTCCACGCGGCGCTCGCCGCTGCCGAATCCCCGGGCAAGCCCCGTGATTTCTATGGCTGGGTCAGATGGCCTTGCGTGCCTTGGCATGGAAATGGTGTTCGCTTGCATAGCTCAAGCTTCCCAGCTGGGCGGGGCTTTGGGCTGGAAGCTGATGTCATGAATAGTGCATGACGTTTGTCACGCCTATTCGGCGATGCCCACGACAGGCTGTCGCAGGATGGTGCGCATCTTCTCGGGCGCAACTTTTCGAGGGTCGCTGAAGTAGACCTCGTGATGCTTGCCGGTCATGCGGAAACCATTTTCCGGGATGAACTCGTTGTGCATGCGTTCGAGCACTTCGGCTTCGTCATCGAACGAGCCAATGTGCAGAGTCTGCACGCAGCTATCCTCGGCGAGAGACGCAAGGCGTACTTCGCCGAGCTTGGTGGGCGGGTTCTTTGCTCCTACTGTGGCCAAGGATGATTCAAACAGTGACTGCTCGATCCAGTTAGGGGTCATGATCATCATTGTCCACTCCCACTGTGACTTATCGCGTGCCGCGGTGAATGCTTCCATGTCGGCTGCCCACCAAAGCCCCTCAAGCGGAGGCACAACGTAGTCGAGCCCGAGCTCGCGCTTGCTCGCAAACTTCAGCTTGTATGCGACCGGGTAAAGCGCTTCTAACGCTGCAGAGTACTCGGGCGAGGTGTTGGGATCCCCGCGCCCATCAACCTTCAGATACTGCATCTCGGGCACCTCGACAATGCGAAACTTGCCGGAGGTCGCTCGGTAGGTATCGAGGGTCTTCTTGAAGTCAATCTTGTCTGCCATCGGTTGCCTACTGGGTCGTGGTGGCGCAGGAGTCTCTGCTGTTCTTGGCTGCTAGCGTATCCATATGAATGCAAGGCAGGCAACGGGATCGCATCGGTGGCGCCGGTGAACAGCATCTTTACTGGCCTGAGTGCGTTTCCGCTCACCCCAATGCGAGACGATGCGGTTGACGAGCAGGCGTTTGTCGGGCTGATCGAGCGTCTCGTCGCCGCACGGGTCGATTCGATCACGGCTCTCGGATCCACCGGTTCATACGCGTACCTGTCTGCCGACGAGCGGGCCCGTGTTACAGGGCTTGCCGTTGAGCACTCCGGTGACATCCCGGTGTTTGTGGGAGTCGGCGCACTTCGCACCTCGCAGGTGCTTTCGAATGTGCGTGCGGCCGAGCAGGCTGGTGCCAGCGGGCTGCTGCTTGCGCCCATGACGTACCAGCCACTCACCGACAATGACGTGTTTGGGCTCTTTCGTACGGTCACCGAGCACACTGAACTGCCCGTCATCGTCTACGACAATCCGGGCACCACTCACTTCACGTTCTCACTTGACCTGTATGCGCGAATTGCGAGGCTTCCAGGTATCGCTTCGATCAAGATTCCCCCTCTGCCGGTTGACCCGCGGGTGGCTCGCGAGCGGGTTGAGGCGATTCGAGCGGTCGTTCCCGAACGGCTTTCGATTGGGATCTCGGGGGATGCCGCAGCGGCGAACGGCCTGATCGCCGGGTGCGATGCCTGGTACTCGGTGATTGGTGGCACATTGCCAACCGTTGCGCTCGAGATTACCCGGGCGGCGCAACGGGGAGATGCGGACGAAGCCCGGGCCGCGTCGGATCGCCTCGCCCCACTTTGGGATCTCTTTGCCGAGTTCGGAGGGAGCTTGCGGGTGACCGCTGCGGTTGCCGAGATCCTCGGCCTTGCCCCTCATCGTTCCCTGCCTCTGCCGATTCAGGGGCTTGATGAGGTGCAGCGGTCTAGTGTGGCCTCGGTGCTCGAGCAACTCGGGTTGCTCGGCGGTTGACGCTCGCCGCAGTGCGCGTGAGGTAGCTGCCTCGGCCGCGGATCCTCGACTTAGGGGACGATGCGAACCGCACCCTTGTCGGCGGACTGGGCGAATGCGGCGTATGCGCGCAGCGCGTCAGAGACCACGCGCTCGCGGTTCTTCGGCTTGTAGCCAGTGCCTGCTTCAAGCGCTTCGCGGCGGCGATCCAGCTCCTCCTGCGGCACGTCGAGCGAGAGTGCGCGCGTGGGGATGTCGATTGAGATGATGTCACCATCTTCGACAAGTGCGATGAGCCCACCTGCTGCTGCCTCGGGCGAGACGTGACCAATCGAGAGGCCCGAGGTGCCACCCGAGAAGCGGCCGTCGGTGATGAGTGCGCACGACTTGCCGAGCCCACGGCCCTTCAAAAACGAGGTCGGGTACAGCATTTCTTGCATACCCGGGCCGCCCTTGGGGCCTTCGTAACGAATGACGACGACGTCGCCCTCGCCCACGACCTTGTTCAGGATCTTCTCAACTGCTTCGTCCTGCGATTCGCAGACGACTGCCGGGCCTGAGAAGGTCCAGATCGACTCGTCGACGCCGGCGGTCTTCACCACGGCGCCGTCGACGGCGATGTTGCCGCGCAGCACCGCGAGGCCGCCGTCCTTCGAGTAGGCGTGCTCGACCGAGTGGATGCAGCCGTTCTCTGCATCGAGGTCGAGGGAGTTCCAGCGCTCCGATTGTGAGAACGCGGTCGAGGATCGCACACCGCCCGGGGCGGCGTGCCACAGCTCAAATGCCTCTTCTGATGCCTTGCCGCCGCGGATGTCCCACTCGTCGAGCCACTCACCCAGCGTCTTCGCGTGCACGGTGTGTACATTTTCGTCGAGCATTCCGCCGCGGCGCAGCTCGCCGAGCAGAGTCGGGATACCGCCTGCGCGGTGCACGTCCTCCATGTAATACGTCTTGCCATCGGCCACGTTCGGGGCGACCTTGGCGAGGCAGGGTACGCGGCGCGAAACTGCATCGATCTCGTCGAGGCCGAACTTCACGCCTGCTTCGTGGGCGGCGGCGAGCAGATGCAGGATCGTGTTGGTCGAGCCACCCATAGCGATATCGAGTGCCATCGCGTTCTCGAACGCAGCGGGGGTAGCAATGTTGCGGGGCAACACGGTCTCGTCGTTTTCTTCGTAGTAACGACGGCAAATATCGACGACGAGCTTGCCGGCGTTCTCGTAGAGAGCGCGGCGGGCGGTGTGAGTCGCGAGCACCGAGCCGTTGCCGGGCAGCGCCAGGCCAATCGCCTCAACGAGGCAGTTCATCGAGTTCGCGGTGAACATGCCTGAGCACGAGCCGCAGGTCGGGCAGGCCGACTCTTCGATCTTCTGCATGTCTTCGTCGGAGATGTTGTCGTTGACCGCGTCAGAGATCGCGTCGACAAGGTCGAGCGTGCGCACCATGCCGTTTGCGAGCACTGCGCGGCCTGACTCCATAGGGCCGCCCGAGACGAAGACTACGGGAATGTTGAGCCGCAGCGCAGCAAGCAGCATGCCCGGGGTGATCTTGTCGCAGTTCGAGATGCAGACGATGGCGTCAGCACAGTGCGCGTTCACCATGTACTCGACTGAGTCGGCGATGAGGTCGCGAGAGGGCAACGAGTAGAGCATGCCGCCGTGGCCCATCGCGATGCCGTCGTCAACGGCAATAGTGTTGAATTCGCGAGGGATGCCGCCTGCTTCGATGATCGCGTCAGAGACGATGCGGCCCACGGGTGCAAGGTGAGTGTGGCCCGGCACGAATTCGGTGAACGAGTTAGCAACGGCGATGATCGGCTTACGCCCAAGGTCTGCGCCATTCACGCCCGCGGCGCGAAATAGCGCGCGAGCGCCCGCCATATTGCGACCATGAGTAACCGTGTGGGAGCGATAAATGACCATCCCACCAATCTACTGCGAGGTGCATACTCTGAGCACCGAAGGCCACGCTCGTGTTTTCGGGCGACATGCCTGGCCCGTGGGAGGCACTTGAGGTCCAGCCCCGTGGATCAACCCGCCGCCCGAATCCACCTTGCGGGGGAGTCTGTTCGGTCTTTCGGAGGATGCTCCGGGGAGACCGCATGAATACCTTTGAAAGGTAGGGATATCACCGGACACCGCCGAGAGATACCGGCCAGATCGGCCAGAAGGAGATTCACGAATGATTGAGCAGCTACAGGGCTTCGCAGCTGGGTTCCCCGAGTGGGCACAGTGGATCGCGATCATGCTCGTGTCTGCGATCCCATTCGTTGAGTCGTACTTCGGATCGGTCATTGGTGTGGCGATTGGTCTGCACCCGGTCGTCGCGATTGCTGCCGCAATCCTCGGCAACGCGCTTTCGATGCTCGCGTTCGTGCTCAGTGCACACGCGACCCGTAGCAAGGTGCGAGAGGTGCGTGGCTTGGGCGAGACCGAGGAGACCCCGCGGCGCCAGAAGCTGCGCAATGCGTTCGATCGTTTTGGGGTGCCCGGAGTTTCTCTGCTGGGGCAGACCCTCTTGCCGAGCCAGATTACTTCCGCCGCAATGGTCGGCTTTGGGGCGTCGAAGAACGCGGTCATTTTCTGGCAGGTAATCTCGATCATCCTGTGGGGCGCGCTCTTCGGGACGCTCGCGAACCTCGGGCTCACGGCATTGCTTTCGTAGCCTGAGCTCGCTCTTATTCTGCCGAACCTTGAGGTGTAGGGGCGAGGATCAGCCCCGTGCTCAGAGGCGCGGCACCCAGCACGAGACCCGGTCGCGATAGGCGGCGAACTCGTCACCAAACCTCGCTTCGAGGTCATCTTCTTCAAGTGGTCGCACGACCCAGTTCCACAGCAGCGAACCACTGAGGGCATAGAGCACGACGAGCCACGACCCGAGCACCAGCCCTACCGCGATGGCTTGTGCGATACCGGCGACCGCCATCGGGTTCCGTACGAATCGGTAGGGACCCGCGATGACGAGCCGCGAGGCGGTCGCCGACGGGAGGGGGGTGCCATCCCCGCGTGTGGCCATCGAGGTTGCTGACCAGACGCCGAGCGCGCTCGCCGCGACAAGCAGGATGAGCCCGCTCACCCGCACCCAAGTCGGTAGGTCGAGGCGTAAGAGCCAGCGATCCTCGAAATAGCTCATTACAAGGGGCAGGAGAACGAGAAAGACTCCCCAGAAGCCAAGCATTTGCGCAATGGTTCTGCCGAGATGCGCGCCCTTGCCTGCGGGCTTGGCCACACGAAAAGCGAACGGGCCGAAGAGGAGAACGCGACCCGGAATATTGCCCACGACGATCACAATCGCGGCCAGAATGCTGCACGCGGCAGCCGCGATCATGAGTACCGCGCCGAGCCCCGCGAGCTGGGTGATTGTCGCGTAGACGGCCATGAATATGGCGACGAGTATGGCCCAGGGGGCCTCGACCCATACCGCCCAGCGCGCGCCCAGCGCCACGAGCGCAGATGCCAGCACAAACAGGGGGAGATCTAAGGAGGCAACGAGCACAGGGTTGAGCTCGCCGAGAGTTGCGCTTCGCACCACACTGACAGTTGGAACCGCGACCCACCAGACGGCTCCCGCAATTGCCTGCAGTGCAAAATAGGCGCGGGCTGCGACACGAAGAGGGACGCCGAGAAGGCGTGTTGAATGCGGGGCGGTGTGTTCACCCATTGCACACGCTCGCGATCGCCCTCATGGTTCGATCGTAGGCCCCGGATCACGTGAGTCTTTAACCAGGTCGTAGTGGCAGGGGTTGCTCTGCCTATCTATTCGTCAATCCCGTCACTGGGTCTCTCTTGCCCTCGCGTCCGCAACCAACCGCCCATTAAGATCAGCATGTGCCCCTTGCGAACCTACTGTGCGACCAACCGCGAACCAGCAGTGAGGGTATTCTGTCGCGCGGGTGCCTGTACGAGACTCGTCGAATGCCCAGGGGGTGTTGATGATCGTCTTATCTGTAGCGCTTACTGCACTCATAGCGGCACTGGTGGTGTTGCTAGGCTTTGTGCCGGGTAGGCGTAGCCATGCCTCGCGGGTGTTTCTTGCGGTAGTCGCAGTCCTTGCCGGCATCGTCCTGGCTGGCGCCGCAGTGGTCGCATCGTTTGGCGCGTTGGCAGATGTCTCAGCACCGACACCCTCGCTCGAAAGCTCTTCTGCATCTGGTGGTACTGCATCTGGTGGTGATGTCGGATCAGAGCCCACGGCATCGGTTCCTGCTTCAGGTTTGGGCGAGGATCCCGCCGGTCTGCCTCGAGGCTTCTCGCATGTGCGTGACTACGCGCCTGGCATCGACGTTGAGCTGCGCTATGCCACGATCGATAACTTCACTGGCCAGGTTGTCGACGGTTACGAGTCGACGGAAGCAGCGATCCTGCGCACCGATGCAGCCAAAGCGCTCGCGAAGGTGCAGGGTGGGCTTGAAGCAGAGGGGCTCGGCCTGCGTATTTATGACGCGTTTCGGCCAACGCGGGCGGTGAGCTTCTTCATGGACTGGGCAGCCTCGTCAAATGACATGACCAAAGTGCAGTATTACCCTGATTTCGAGAAACCCGAGTTGTTCGAACTTGGGTACATCGCAGAAAAATCGGGGCACTCGCTCGGTGGCACTGTTGATTTGACTCTGATTGATCTGGCCTCGGGCGAACCACTTGATATGGGCGGCCCCTTCGACTTCTTCGGCGAACTGTCGCACTACGAGACTGCCGGGCTGACAGCCGAGCAGACCGCCAATCGAGCCCGGCTGCACGATGCGATGCTTGCGCAGGGATTTTCGCAGTACCCGCTCGAGTGGTGGCACTACTCCTTCCCAGTGCCTGAGGGTACGATCGCTGAAAACTTTGTGGTGCGCTAATTAACTGAAGGGCGATGATTACCCATCAGTTCGCTTGTTACCATCAGAGTCGAATCGGCGGCTGACGCCTAAGCCAGTACTGCAACCCGCGGGGTAGTCTGCTGACATTGACGAAGAGGATCGCATGACCAGCATCAAGATCGACTCGCATTCGGCAGTGCCACCCTTTGAGCAACTGCGCGAGGCAATTATTGAGAGCATCGTGAGTGGTGAGCTTGCCCCCGGAACAAAGCTTCCGCCCGTGCGGGCGCTCGCCGCTGAACTAGGTCTGGCCGCGAACACCGTCGCCCGCAGCTATAAGGAGCTCGAGGCGACAGGCTTCGTAAAGACCCAGGGGCGCAACGGAACGTTGGTTTCGCCCCGGCTCGACAACGCAGAGCAGCATCGACAGGCGCTTGAACTGACGCGACAGTATGTGGGTGCGATGGGTGCGCTCGGTATTGCGCCCGGTGCGCTCGGCGAATTTCTCGACCGGGTTTGAGTTTCGAGTTCAGGAGCGGTTCGCGTGATCCTGAGGCGCGCGGGTAACACGCGGGTGTGACGCAGGCTCCCGCTTTGAATAGGATATGTAGGTTGCGGTCTGCCGAGGATCCACAAAGGAGTGAAGGTATTGTCTGTGTTTGGTGCTGCTATCCGAGCGGATTTTCCCGCACTTTCTGACGACCTGGTGTTGCTTGATGCCCCGGGTGGCACGCAAATGCCAGCTGTGGTTGCAGAACGCATAGCGGCGACAGCCACCTCGCCCATCTCGAATCGAAGCCGGGGCTCGCTTCCCGGCCGCAACGCAGATGATGCCGTGCTGGAGTTTCGCGCAGCAGCCGCGGATCTGCTGGGTGCAACACCAGAAGGCATCGTGCACGGTCGCAGCGCCACACAGCTCACATTTGATTTCTCACGAGCGCTCTCAAAGCAATGGTTGCCTGGTGACAACATCGTGCTTTCGGGTCTCGACCACGACTGCAATATCGCGCCGTGGCTGATTGCAGCCGAACGCTCGCAAGTTGAGGTTCGTTGGGCGAGGATCGATCCGGAAACCTCCGAGCTGCCCGTGGAACAGTATGAACAGCTCATCGACTCGCGCACCCGAATTGTTGCAGTCACGGCCGCATCAAACCTGACCGGTACACAACCCGACATCGCCGCGATCAGCGCGATCGCCCGCGCCTCGGGAGCACTTACCTATGTCGATGGCGTGCACTACACCGCGCACGTACCGGTCGACGTGCAGGCGCTCGGGGCAGACTTCTTTGTCGCTTCCTCATACAAACTCTTTGGGCCACACTTTGGCATGCTTGCGGCAGAGCCTGCCTTGCTGGAGCAGATTCATCCCGACAAGCTAAGGCCATCACCCGAGCAGGTGCCTGAGCGCTTCGAGTTGGGCACCCTGCCCTACGAGATGCTTGCCGGGGCTACCGCAGCGATCGACTACGTAGCAAGCCTCGCGACTGAGGGCACAAGCCGCCGTGAACGGATCGTTTCGGCGATGCAAGGGATGGACGACTACGAGCTGGAACTGCGCGAGGTCATCGAACAGAGTCTTGCCAAGCTACCCGGAGTGACCTGCTATTCGCGTGCAGAGCGTCGCACTTCCACTCTCCTCGTCAATGTTGAGGGTATCGCTCCTGTCGAGGTCGAGGCCCGCCTGCGAGAGTTTGGCCTCATTGCTCAAGCCGGGCACTTCTATGCAATTGAGCCCTGTGCGGATCTTGGGCTTGGTGTGACCGGCGGTGTGCGGTTTGGGCTTGCGCCCTACAACACGTTGTCAGAAGTTGAACGTCTTGTTGCTGCGATGGGACACATCGTCAACTTGTAGCAGTCGAGCGATTGCGCGCAGCCTTTCGCGAGCCCTTTATTTCACCGATCTTGACCGTCGCCACACCGGCGATAATCAGTGCCGCACCGATCCACTGGATACTGGTGGGCACAACGGCGAGCAAGAGGATTGTCCAGAGTATGCCGAAGAGGGGTTCAGAGTATCCGGTGAAGCTTGCGACGGTCGCACCGAGCCTGCGCGAGGCGGCGACCCCGAGCACGTAAGCAAGAACTGTCGAGATCAGCACCATGCCCGCGATGATGGCCCACGGTGAGAACTCCGCGCCAGCGATGATGCCAGGTGCACTTGTAGCTGCAAACGGGAGTAGGCCTGTGGCGCTCACAACTATCAGGATCACCGCTGCGATACCGAGGCCCAGCCCGACGAAAGGGAGCGGTGGAATCCCGTGATCGGCCTTCGCCCCGGCCGCGTAATAGGCGGCGTTGCCGACTGCCGCTATCAACGCGAACAGGATTCCGAGGGGATGCAGGCCGCCTCCAGCAATTGCGCCAGAGATGGCAACTAGACCGAGCACCGCGAGTGCCGCACCTATCAGTGTTAATACCGTCGGGGCGATGCGAGTCCTCGCCCAAGCCCAGATCATCAGCATCACCGGGCCCATGAACTCAATCAGTAGCGCAAGGCTTGGCGGAATGAACTGAACCGCGAGGAAGAACGCGAGCTGGCAACCTGCGACCGCGAGTACACCGAAGAGCAAGAGTGAGCTCCACGCCCGACGAACGAGCTGCCACGATCCTCGAAGCATGAGTAACGTTGGGATCAGCAAGACCAGTGCCGCGAACAAAATGCGTGCGGTGACGGCGGCTCCCGCCGTCCATCCTGCCCCCATCAGTGCGCTCGCAAAGATTCCCGAGAGGGCGAAACTTGCGGCAGAACCGATAGCGAGCAGGAATCCCGCCATTGAAATTGACCGCGCCGTGCTCACTCAGACAGCTTAGCTGCCGGAAGGGAACGGTAGGGTCGTGTAGTGCCAGTCGCTCCCTATATACCTATGCGCGCAGTGGGCGCAGCGCGGTGTCGAGCTTGATCAGCTCATCGAGCTGGAGCTGCAGCACTGTGGACTGCTGTTCGTTCGGTGTGAATACGCCGTCTTCGAGGTGTGTGCCGGGAAAATTGATTTCGATCATGCCGTGGGTCATGACCATCCCGAGCACCGCAACGACCGGGCGAAGGGCCGCCTGTGCGCGGGTACCGCCCGAATTGCCGCCCCAGTTCACGAAACCCACTGGTTTGCGATCCCACTCCGTGCCGAGATAGTCGAGTGCGTTCTTCATCGCAGGAGAGTAGCTGTGGTTGTACTCGGGGAAGACAAAGAGGAAGGCGTCTGCTGCATCGACCCGCTCTGCCCACTCAATGGTGTGCGGCTTTGTGTATTTGCGCATGCGAGGGTGGTTCGGCTCGTCCATGAGTGGTAGCGCGATTTCTTTCAGGTCAGCGAAATCAACCTCGAACCGTGCATCGTTGTTCACCGCGCTCCGTACCCATTCTGCAATGGGAAGACCCACGCGGCCGTCACGAACGCTGCCAACAATAATCATGAGCCGGGGTTTTGCCACGTCTACCTACTCCTCAGTGCTTTTGGGTTCAGAAATACTCATACGCAGCCGGCTAAAAAGATAGACCAACGACGCCACGATGAGGTGAAACCTCCGGTACCACCGAACTATTCCCCAAACCAGCAACACCGCACAAAGGGTTCGCGGGCAAGGTTGCAGATTGATCCCAATGTCTCGAACCTCGGTGGCTTGGCCCCTTGTAGCGCGCTAAGCTCACCGTGTGATCAAGCGCATTCTGGCGCCTAGAAATATTACAGAAGAGGAAATTGGATCGATGAAGATTCGTTACGTAATTCCCGCCCTCGCTGCGGTCGCAGCGCTGGCTCTCACTGGCTGCGTGAATAACGCTGAGTCAGAAGGCACCGGGAGCTCGAGCCCCGCAGATACGAGCGGAATTCAGGCAGATGCAGCAGCAGTTGCTCTGCTTCCCGACGAGGTGAAGAAGTCGGGCGAGATGCGTATTGGCACTGACGCGGAGTACCCGCCGAACGAGTTCAAGGATGCCAGTGGCAACCCCATTGGTTGGGGCGTAGACCTTGCTTCTGCGGTCTCCGCAAAGCTTGGCCTCACCCCCAAGTGGGAAATCATGGGCTTCGACAACATCATTCCGCGTATTCAGGAGGGTGCCCTGGAAATGGGATCCTCGTCATTCACCGATACGGTCGAACGCCAGAAGTCGGTTGACTTTGTGAACTTCCTCAATGCCGGTAGCCTCTGGGCCGCGGCAAAGGGTGCTGACGTGAACCCCGACGACGCTTGTGGCTTGACCATCGCTGTGCAGTCGACCACTGTGCAAGACACGGATGAGCTGCCCGCGAAGAATCAGGCCTGCCTCGATGCGGGTAAGCCAGGCATTGAGGTGCTGCGCTTTGAGGGCCAGCCCGAGGTGACTCAGGCAGTTGTCGACGGCCGCGCTGCTGCCTTCTCGGCTGACCTCCCCGTTACGGGTGATGCAGTTGCAAAGCTGAGCGATCAGCTTCAGGTCGTTGGTGAGGTGTTTGACGCAGCTCCGTATGGTTTCGCAACTCAGAAGGACAGCAAGATGACGAAGGCTGTGCAGGCAGCACTTCAGTCGCTGATGGATGACGGCACGTACCTTGAGATCCTGAAGGGTGCCGGAATCGAGTCGGGCGCGCTGACCGAGGCCACTATCAACGCGGCTAAGAACTAGGGATTCGATCCGCAATGTCGGATACGCGAACAGAGGGCGCGGGGCGTAACGCCTAGCGCCCCGAGTCCCACGCGGCTCCGGAGGAGATTCGGGCGGTCAGGTTGCGGCACCCCTGGCGAACAGTGTTCGCCGTGGTGCTCATTCTTATTGCTGCGCTGTTCCTCTACGATGCTGCCTTTAACAGACCAGTATTTAACTGGTCTGAGGTAGGCAAGTACCTTTTTTTGATACCCGCATCGTTACCGGCGCCTGGTAGGCACCCTGCAGCTCACGGTGTACTCGATGCTCATTGCGATTGTGCTTGGTGTCCTTCTCGCTGTGATGCGGATGTCGCCGAACCCGGTCGTGCGCTGGGTGGCCTGGGTGTACCTGTGGTTCTTCCGCGGTACCCCGGTCTACGTACAGCTGGCATTCTGGGGCATGGTTCCAGTCATTTACAAGACTGTTTCGCTCGGTATTCCATTTACCGAGGCAATGGTGACCTGGAATTTGAAGGACCTGCTGCCCATGTTCGCCCTCGCGGTGATTGGGCTCGCATTGAACGAGGCTGCCTATTTGGCGGAGATCGTGCGTGCGGGGCTACTCGCTGTTGACAAGGGCCAAGATGAAGCGGCAGAAGCCCTCGGCTTGGGCTGGTGGCACACGATGACGCGCGTGGTGCTTCCGCAGGCGATGCGTGTGATCATCCCGCCCACGGGCAACGAAGTGATCTCAATGCTGAAGACCACATCGCTGGTTACCGCGGTGCCAGTTTCGCTCGACCTTTTCGGCCGACAGAAAGACATCGCTGCTGTGACCTACCAGCCCGTACCGATGCTTATTGTTGCGTCGATCTGGTACCTGGCTGTCACCTCGATTCTGATGGTCGGTCAGTTCTACCTCGAGCGACACTTCGCAAAGGGTGTCGGTGCTCGCCCGGACGTGCAAGCACCGTCAGTAAATACCTCTTCGATCGGAGTCCTTGGTGAAAATCCACGGGACACGCGACATATCGTTCTGCGGCGGGTGGCGAGACTATGGTGCCACCCCCCTCTCGACCCGGTGGAGGGTGGCGCGTGAGTGCACAGGCGGCCGAGAGGCCAATGGTGAAAGCCGAAGCGATTTCAAAGGCATTTGGATCAAACCAGGTGCTGAAGTCGATTTCACTTGAGGTGAAGCGGGGCGAGGTTCTCTGCTTGATCGGGCCCTCGGGCTCGGGCAAGTCGACTTTTCTGCGCTGCATCAATCATCTCGAGACGATCAACGCGGGTCGGCTTTGGGTTGACGGCGAACTGGTTGGCTACCGCCAGAGCGGCGACAAGATCTATGAGATGCACCCGAAGGAAGCCGCGAAGCAGCGGCGCGATATCGGAATGGTGTTTCAGAAGTTCAACCTGTTTCCACACAAGACGGCACTTGAGAACGTAATGCTAGCGCCCTCGCTCCTGGGGAAGGGCAGCAAAGCGACACTGCAGACCCGTGCGATGGAGCTGCTTGCTCGGGTGGGTCTTACCGACCGGCACGACTACTACCCGGCGCACCTCTCGGGTGGGCAGCAACAGCGCGTGGCGATCGCGCGTGCGCTTGCGATGGATCCGAAGCTCATGCTGTTTGATGAGCCGACCTCCGCGCTTGATCCTGAGCTGGTGGGTGAGGTGCTCGACGTAATGAAGGGCCTCGCCGAGAGCGGCATGACCATGATCGTGGTGGTCTACCACGAGATGGGCTTCGCGCGCGAAGTTGCCGATGAGCTCGTGTTTATGGACGGTGGCGTGGTTGTCGAGTCGGGGTACCCCGCAGAGGTGCTCTCGAATCCGCAACGGGAGCGCACTAAGGCATTCCTTTCGAAGGTGCTCTAATACGGCGGTCACGCAAAGTAGATGGGTGAGGGCTCGGTGGAAACACCAGGGCCCTCACCCATCTGAGCGAAAAAATGTTGTTAGGCGTGCACGCCCGCAATCGTGAACAAACGATGATTTCTCATCGTTTG